>CAJUCG010000066.1 GCA_910585065.1 uncultured Lachnospiraceae bacterium | reverse complement strand
TTTAACTTCCGCGGGTGGAAGAAATATCGCGCAGGATGTGGAGGGCTGGATGATCACACATGAACTGCTGTTGGAGGCGAACCCGCAAATTATTATTATCGGGGAGGGGATGGCGGCGGATTTCTGCGCAACACCAGGATATGAGGGACTTTCAGCAGTGAAAAATAACCATGTATTTGAATTTGATGTCTATCATTTGCTGGAGCGTCAAAGTCATAGAAATGCTGAAATTTTTGTACAGTTAGCGGAATTATTCCATACACCGCTCGAACAGTAATGAAGAAGAAAAATATAGAAAAAAAAGGAAACTCCTCGGCAAAACGCATTCCATTTCCTGTTGGACTTACAGCGTTGATCCTACTTTTTTTGATATTTGTTTTTGTGGCAGTATGTATCGGTTCTGCACATTTAAGCATTAGGGATGCACTATATTTGATTTTGTCGAAATTGCCGGGAATCGGTCAGTTTGTACAGACACAGGGAATCAACGAGGTTTATGAGCAAATTTTATTTCAGGTACGTCTGCCGCGTGTTCTTTTAGCAGGTTTGGTAGGGATGGGACTTTCCGTGACGGGAACCGCGTTTCAGGGACTGTTTCGCAATCCGCTTGCCGATCCGCATATTTTGGGCGTTTCTTCCGGAGCCGCACTCGGCGCAACACTAGCAATGCTTTTTGGAGCGGGAACATGGGTGGGAGGAATTAGCTTGACTGGGCTTTTCGCCTTTGCTGGGGGGCTATCTACGGTTTTTGTGGTTTATCGGATTGCCTGTGTAGGCGGCGGGGTACAAACTGTACATCTACTGCTGACGGGGACAGCGGTCAGTTCATTTTTGTCCGCAGTAATCTCTTTTTTAATGACCAGGAATAAAGATGGATTGGAAAAAATCTATATGTGGACACTCGGAAGTTTCGGCTTGGCAAACTGGGAAAAAGTCTGCTTCCTGGGAATTTTTTTGCTTCTTTGCAGTGCAGTACTTTTTGCGGTGGCAGGAGAATTAAACTTGCTTCTTACGGGGGAGGATACAGCGGCAACTCTCGGTGTTTCGTTAAAGAATACGCGTATTGCCGTTCTTTTGGCGGGCACTGTTCTTGTGGCAGCCTGTGTGTCCGTAAGCGGTGTGATAGGGTTTGTCGGGCTGATTGTCCCGCATTGTATGCGGCTGATCTTTGGACCAGATCACCGGGTTCTTTTTTGGTGCGCTGCGCTTTGCGGAGCGAGTTTTATGATTTTTTGTGATATGTTAGCAAGGACAGTCACTGCGCCGACGGAAATTCCTGTCGGCGTAGTGACCGCACTTTGCGGGGCACCATATTTTATTTTTTTGCTGGGAAAAAATAAGCGGGGACAAATGAAATGAAGAATAATTTAAGTGTTTGCGGTCTGTCCTGGAAGCCGACTTCCTCGGATAAACCAGTGCTTTCTGATCTGAATTTCACGCTTGAATCGGGGCATTTTTATGGAATTCTCGGTGCAAATGGATCAGGAAAAACTTCACTGATAAAACATTTGCTGCGGCTTTTGCCCTCAAGACAATCCATATGTCTTGGAAGTAAATTTCTGGAAGAATACCGCCAAAAGGAACTTGCAAAGTTACTTTCCTATGTGCCCCAAAATATAGTATCAGGGGCAGATTTTACGGCGAAAGAATTTGTTATGATGGGGCGAAGTCCGTATATCGGGCGATTTGAATTGCCGGGGGAAGAGGATGTACACGCAGTGGAAGAGGCGATGCAGTTGACAAACTGTTCAGAGTTTGCCCCTAGAAGTATTCTCCACCTAAGTGGCGGAGAATTGCAGCGCGTTGTTGCGGCGCGTGCGATTGCACAGGGAACAGACTGGATTTTTTTGGATGAGCCGATCTCACATTTAGACTTGCGGCATCAGATTGAACTGATGGAAGTGATGAAGAAACTTTGCAGGGAAAAAATGGTAACTGTGATCGCCGTACTTCACGATATCAACCTGGCACTAGACTATTGTGATAGACTGCTGTTGATGAAGGGGGGAAAATTATTTGCCTCAGGAAAAACGGAGGAAGTCGCCAGCGAAGAAAATCTTAGAGCGGTGTATGGCATAGGATTTGAGGAGACAGTGACTGCATCGGGGCGGCGGTATTTAGTGCCATTTTTTCTTCGCGATGCATTGACAGTATCACGTTAGTAGGCTAAGATAAAGGCAGAATATTTATATGGCGCATTAAACTTAAACGATGTGGGAAGCCGCCAAGGAAAGGAGTTACCAATGGGCAAAAAAATATTGATTGTGGATGACGATGCGATGAACCGCAAACTTGCGGGAATGATGTTAAAAAAAGGGCAGCATGAGGTAGAGACCGCCCAAAGCGGGGACGAGGGAATAAGATTGCTAAAGGATGCCTCGTTTGATGTGCTGCTCTTAGATGTGGAAATGCCGGAGAAAAATGGGATTGAAACACTTGCCCAAATTCGTCAGGAGGGACTTGGGCAAGGGATGAAAATACTTTTTCTAACGGGAAATGAGGAATCCGAGGTCAGTAATGCCATTCAGGAATTAAATGTGGATGGGTATATTAAAAAGCCATTTAAGCCGCAGGAACTGCTTGCGGCGGTAGAGGGATAAACTTGCCGCAGAATAATTGCCGATGATGCTGTCCGACGAGTATATTTTGTTTTGACCACCGCATAGAATAAAGGGAATTCTATTTGGATAATGCCTTAAAAATGCGGATTGGAGAGGTATGGAGAGCGGCAAGGCAGACAACTCCTTAAATTTGGCGATCTCTCTTCCAGAAGCGGAGAGAGTAAGTTCTGCGGCATTAAGCACGGGATATGATGCAGCGACAAATCGTTGGGAACTGATTGTAAAATATAATGGGGATTTGGAGAAATTAGCAGAACAGCTTGGATTTGAGGCGGTTCTGCTAATCAATTATTATGCGATCATCACGATTGCGCAGGAAAAAATAGAGGAATTTCTTTTACAGCCGGAGATCGAGTTTGCAGAAAAACCGAACCGGCTGTATTTTGAGTTGGAGGATGCAACAGCAGCATCCTGCCTTCCCGTAAATGTTCGAGAAGCAAATCAATTGCTGACAGGAAAAGGGGTTCTTATCGGAATTGTGGATTCAGGTATTGATTACGCCCATCCGGATTTCCGGAATACCGATGGAACAACGCGTATTGAATTGTATTGGGATCAGAGCGCGGGGCGAATTTACACCAGGGACGAGATTAACCGGGCACTTCGCGCAGGAAGTGTGCCAGAGCGGCTTTCCATTGTACCTGCGACAGATATTTCTGGACATGGCACAGCAGTGGCAGGAATTGCGGCGGGAAATGGCAGGGCTTCGGACGGAAGGTATCGTGGCGTAGCTTATGAGAGTGATTTGATGGTAGTAAAGCTTGGAAACTCAGTAGGAAATTCTTTTCCGCGCACAACCAATTTGATGACCGCAATGGATTTTTTGGTGCGTGAGGCAGCAGCAAGACGTATGCCAATTGCCATCAATTTAAGTTTTGGAAATAATTATGGTGCGCATGACGGAACTTCGCTTTTGGAACAATATTTAAATGAAGTGTCAAATTTCGGAAGAAACTGCATTATTGCAGGGACGGGCAATGAGGGCGCAGCAAGGGGACATACGGCAGGAAATTTAAGTGAGGGTGCGCGAATGGAAGAATTTTTAGTTGGCGTGGGGGAGCGATCTCTGACCTTGCAGCTTTGGAAAAATTTTGCGGATGAATTTCAAATTGAGTTAGTTGCGCCGAACGGCGATCGGGAATTGATACAGGAGGGAAGTGGAAGTGTGCGGCCGGGACAGGTGCGCGAGGCTGTGCTGGACACAACGAAAGTGGCGATTTATTACGGGGAGCCAAAGCCGTATTCTGTAAATCAGGAAATTTATTTTGCATTTTTGCCGATGGCGGGCACGATCACGGGGGGAAGCTGGCGGCTTATATTGACCCCCATCCGTATTGTTTCGGGGGAATACCGCCTGTGGCTTCCAGGAAGCGAGGCGGTGGCAAGGGAGACTGGCTTCCTGCGCGGAACACCGGAGACAACGCTTACCATTCCCTCCACGGCGGCAGGGGTGATTTCCGTGGGGGCATATGATTCTGGGACGGGGAGCTATGCATATTTTTCGGGGCGGGGTTTTGCAGTAGGGACAAGGCGGGAAAAACCAGATCTTGTCGCGCCGGGGGTGGACATTTTGACGGCTGCACCGGGGGGCGGGTATAGTTTAAAGACCGGAACTTCTATGGCGGCGCCGTTTGTAACAGGGGCGGCGGCGTTGCTGATGCAGTGGGGGATCGTGGAGGGAAAGGATGCGTATTTGTATGGGGAGAAGGTGAAAGCGTTTTTGAGAAGGGGAGCCGGAAGGCTTTCTGGGTTTTATGAGTATCCGAATCCGCAGATTGGGGATTATGCTATTATAGTGTCAAGTTAATGAGAAACCAGTAAAATCAAGGGGTTCTACGGATTTCGTTCAATGCAAAAACGGGGAAAAATTTAGAAATTTTCCTCTCGAAAAGTGGAAAATCGGGATACTTGACATTAGATTAGCATTCGGTGTGGTATTTTTATGGAACGCAATAATGTTAAAATTTATATATTATATGTCTACGATTTTATGAACAGAGGGGGATATTGTAGCTAAGAGGTCAAAAGAAAATAATTTGTCAGAAATAAGAGGGAGAGTAGAAGGGATAAGCCAGAATTTCTTGAGTGAAGTTTTACTATAATTCGACAAAACGGGCTTGCGTTCTGGCAAAAAATATGATATTTTTATATTAGCTGCCCGAAAAAAGAAATAGAATTTCGCGGCAGCCGATATTATAATACTGTTTACTTATTATGATAAGTTAAATTATAAATAATATTTTAGGAGGCTCAACCAGATGAACAAACAACAGCTTGCATCTAAGATTTGGGAATCCGCCAACAAGATGCGTTCAAAAATCGAGGCGAATGAGTATAAAGATTATATCCTTGGCTTTATTTTTTATAAGTTTCTTTCGGACAAGGAGATTAAGTACCTTAGAGAGAACGACTGGACAGACGAGTATCTTCCAGAACTTACCGAGGAAGATACAGAAACCGTTGAAAGCATTCAGAAAAATCTTGGATATTTTATTTCTTATGAAAATTTGTTTTCCAGTTGGATTGCCAAGGGAATTGATTTCTCTGCGGAGAGTGTTACAGACGCGCTTTCCGCATTTAGCCGTCTGATCAATCCTTCCCACAAAAAAGTATTCGACAATATTTTTGCCACACTTCAAACCGGGTTGTCCAAATTAGGTGAAACCTCCGGCGCACGAACCAAGGCAATTCGTGATTTGATCTATCTTATCAAGGATATTCCGATGGATGGAAAACAGGATTATGATGTTCTCGGATTTATCTATGAGTATCTGATCAGCAATTTTGCGGCAAATGCAGGGAAAAAAGCAGGTGAATTTTATACACCACATGAAGTTTCTCTGCTGATGTCCGAAATTGTTGCGCATCATCTGAAAGATCGAACAGAAATCAAAATCTATGACCCTACCAGCGGCTCCGGCTCTTTGCTTATCAATATCGGTAAATGCGCTGCGCGGTATATGGGCAGTGGCGACCATATCAAATACTATGCGCAGGAACTAAAAGAAAATACCTATAACCTAACAAGAATGAATCTCGTTATGCGAGGAATCTTGCCGGATAATATTGTAACCAGAAATGGCGACACGCTGGAGGAGGACTGGCCATATTTCGATGAAAACGACCCCGTACATACTTATAACTCTTTATATGCAGATGCTGTTGTTTCGAATCCCCCTTATTCTCAAGTCTGGAATCCTGCCGATAAGGAGTCCGATCCGAGGTACGCGCAGTTTGGTATTGCACCAAAAGGAAAAGCGGACTATGCATTTTTGCTCCATGATCTGTTCCATTTAAAACCGGATGGAATTATGACCATCGTTTTGCCGCATGGCGTTTTATTTCGTGGTGGCGAGGAGGGAACCATTCGCAAAAATCTGATCGAACGAAACCACATTGATGCAATTATTGGTCTTCCTGCAAATATTTTCTTCGGTACGGGTATTCCAACTATTATTATGGTCTTGAAACAGAAGCGGGAAAATACGGATGTGTTAATTGTGGACGCTTCTAAAGGGTTCGCCAAAGTTGGGAAAAACAATGTCCTGCGCGCCTGTGATATTAAGCGCGTCGTAGATGTTGTAACCACCCGCAGCACGGTGGAGAAATTTTCTAAGGTCGTCAGCCGTGATATTATCCGCGACAATGATTACAATTTGAATATTCCACGGTATGTAGATTCATCAGAAAAATCGGAAAGTTGGGATATTTATGCATCCATGTTTGGCGGTATCCCGGACAATGAACTTCAAGAACTTCACCCGTATTGGGATGCCCTTCCCGGCTTGAAGGAAACAATTTTTACATCGGATAATGGTTCGTATTATCGCTTGAATGTAACAGATTTGAAATCCGCTGTCAGATCGCATCTGGCAGTAACCTCTTTTATCTCTCATTATGAAGCGTCGTTCCATGATTTTGAGGAAGTGTTGCAGAAAGAACTTCTTGATGGAATGCAGACACTCAATACTGCACAGGAAGAGTCTGTATTAAGTGATGCAATTTTTTCCAGGCTTGATGGAATTTCATTGATTGATCGTTACGGTGCTTACCAGCTTTTAGATGATGAGTGGAAACAGATTGTGGTTGATTTTGAAATCATTCAGACGGAAGGATTTGCAGCTACAAAACAGGTTGACCCGAATATGGTTTCCAAAAAGAAAGACGGAAAAGATCAGGAAGTGCAGGAGGGATGGGTTGGTCATGTCCTTCCATTTGCACTGGTGCAGGAGGCTTTACTGCCGGAGGATCTGGCTGCATTAAAGGGATGGGAAAATCGTTTGTCAGAGATTCCGGGTGAGTATGAAGCACTCCTTGAAGAACTCGGCGAAGAAGAAAAAGAGCAGGATTTTGTAAATGAGAGCAAGGATGCTTTTGTTGCGACTGAGGTTAAGAAGGCACTGAAAGCGAAGGAGACAGAGCCGCAAACATTAGCGGTTTTGAAAAAAGTGGATGCATTGAGTGATGAGGAAAAAATTTTGAAAAAGAAGATTAAAGAAGAAAGCAATGCACTTCATCTTAAAACAAAAGCAACAATCGAAAATCTGTCCGATGATGCTGTGTTGGAACTTCTGCGAAAAAAATGGATTCTGCCTCTTGTGAGCAACCTTCGTTCCTTGCCAGATACCGTAATTGCAGATTTTATTAGCAGGTTAGAGGCTATCTGCAAAAAATACGAAACGACCTTTGCTGAAGTTGAGGGGGAAATTGCGGATACGGAGCGTTCTTTGATTTCACTTTTGGATGATTTAACAGGAAGCGAATTTGATATGATGGGTCTTGCAGAGTTTAAAAAAATGTTGGGGGGAGGTGAATAATATGCAGGAAGGGGATAGTGTTCCGGCAATTAGGTTTAGTGGATTTACAGATGATTGGGAACAGCGGAAGGTTAAAGATATCGCTCCATTGCAAAGGGGATTTGATCTTCCAACAAGTCAGATGGAAAAAGGCATTTATCCAGTTGTAATGTCAAACGGTATTGGTGGGTATCATTCGCAATATAAAGTAAAAGGATCAGGAATCGTAACAGGGCGTTCTGGTACGATTGGGAAATTACACTATATAGAAGATGATTACTGGCCTCACAATACTACATTGTGGGTTACAAACTTTTATGGAAATATTCAAAAATTTATTTATTATATGTACCAGTGCTTAGATTTATCACGCTTTAGCACTGGGAGTGGTGTACCTACTCTCAATCGAAACGATGTTCATGATGAGGCTGTTTGTATTCCAAGTGTGGGTGAGCAAAAGATAATTTCAGACTATTTAACAAACCTCGACCACCTCATCACCCTTCACCAGCGTAAATATTCACAGTTATGCAATATTAAAAAATCCATGCTTGAAAAGATGTTCCCTAGAGAGGGTGCTACGATACCAGAGATCCGTTTTGCTGGATTTACTGATGATTGGGAACAGCGTAAGTTTGGTGAAATCGTAGACAAATATGAAGACCCTGTGGCTACACCTCATGGAGGTTATACCCGCCTTGGCATTAGAAGCCATGCAAAAGGAACTTTTCACAGCTATGTCGAAAAGGGACAAGAACTTGAAACGGCTCAAATGCATCGAGTAGCAGCAGGAAAATTTATCGTAAACATTACCTTCGGATGGGAACACGCTGTTGCAATTACAGACGAAAATGACGCTGGAAAGCTCGTTTCTCATAGGTTTCCGCAGTTTTCATTTCACGAAAACATGGTTCCTGAGTTTTTTAGGTATGTTATCGTTGATGAAAAATTCCGCCATCACTTGTGGTTGGCATCCCCTGGGGGAGCTGGTCGAAACCGGGTGTTGAAAACTGAAGAAATGTTGGAATACCCCATGACCTATCCGTCAAAAGAGGAACAAGAACGAATTGCGATATTTTTTCGCAACCTCGACCACCTTATCACCCTTCACCAGCGTAAATTGGAACGCCTGCAAAATATAAAAAAAGCTTGCCTTGAAAAGATGTTTGTGTAAACAAGAAAGGAGGACTTTATGGCATTCACGAAAGAGGCTGATTTTGAAGCCGCGCTTATCAAGATTCTCTCCGAACACGGTTGGGAGAAGGAGATTTTGCGTAATTATACAGAACAGCAGCTAATTCAGAACTGGGCGGACATCCTTTATCAAAATAATCGGGGGATTGATCGGCTGAATTCCTATCCGCTAACCGAGGGGGAGATGCAGCAGATTCTGGAACAGATTGCCGCTTTGCGGACACCATTGAAACTAAATGGCTTTATCAATGGGAAAAGTGTTTCCATCACAAGGGATAATCCAGAGGATACGCGGCATTTTGGCAAGGAGATTTCGTTAAAAATCTATGATCGTCAAGAGATTGCCGCTGGTCAAAGCCGTTACCAGATTGTTGAACAGCCCAGGTTTTCCAGCAAATCCAAATTGTTGAATGACCGCCGTGGCGATTTGATGCTCCTGATTAACGGGATGCCTGTGATTCACATAGAACTCAAAAAGAGCGGCATTCCAGTCAGTCAGGCTTGCAATCAGATTGAAAAGTATTCTGCGGAAGGCGTTTTTACAGGACTATTTTCATTGGTACAGATTTTTGTTGCCATGAATCCGGAGGAAACCGTTTACTTTGCAAATCCCGGTTTGGAGGGGAAATTTAACCCTAATTTCTACTTTCATTGGGCAGATTTCAACAATGAACCAATCAATGATTGGAAAGTAATTGCCTCCACACTGCTTTGTATTCCTATGGCGCATCAATTGATCGGGTTTTATACTGTTGCTGACGATACGGACGGGATGTTAAAGGTGATGCGAAGCTATCAGGTTTTTGCGGCGAACCGGATTTCGGACAAGGTGGCAAAGACCAAGTGGGAAATGGGAGGACAAAGAGGCGGGTTTATCTGGCATACCACTGGTTCCGGCAAAACAATGACTTCGTTTAAATCTGCCCAATTGATTGCCGCGTCCAAGGATGCTGACAAGGTGATTTTTCTGATTGACCGCATTGAATTGGGAACGCAGAGTCTGAAAGAATACCGGGGCTTTGCCGAGCAAAACGAGGAAATTCAGGCGACAGAAAATACTCATGTTCTTGTGGCAAAACTGACAAGTTCAAACCCTGCAGATACCTTAATTGTGACATCGATCCAGAAGATGAGCAATATCAGGGAGGATTCAGATGGAGAATTGAAGACGGCTGATCTTGCCATTATGCAGTCAAAACGAATTGTGTTTATTGTGGACGAATGCCATCGCACAGTTTTTGGCGAAAATATGATGCCGAGAATCAAACAGACTTTTCCGCGGGCGATCTTTTTTGGTTTTTCAGGGACACCGATCCAGGATGAGAACCAGAAAAAGGGCAGCATAACCGCAACAATTTTCGGCGATGAACTTCATCGGTACAGCATTGCGGACGGGATTCGAGATAAAAATGTATTGGGCTTCGACCCATATAAGGTTTTGACCTATAAGGATGCGGATTTGCGCCAAAGTGTCGCGCTTGAAAAGGCAAAGGCGGATACGGTACAGAAAGCTATTTCCGATCCAAAGAAAAGTAAGGTGTACTATGAATATATGTCAAAGCCTATGGCAGGGAGTTATACCAGTGCAGGGGAGTATGTAAAGGGAATTGAGGATTATATTCCAAACAGCCAGTATGAGCGGGAACAGCACCAGAATATGGTGGTGCAGGATATTAAGGATAACTGGGTAACATTGAGCCATAATGGAAAATTTCACGCGATTTTTGCAACAGCGAGTATCCCGGAGGCAATCCAGTATTACCAGCTAATCAAGATAGCAATTCCGGATTTAAAGGTAACTGCTTTGTTTGATCCAAGTATTGATAATAACGGAAATGGTATTATCAAAAAGGATGGGCTGGAAGAAATTATAGAAGACTATAATGAGCGATATGAGCAGGATTTTAAGATTCCAACCTTTGCAAAAATGAAGAAAGATATTTCTGCCCGACTTGCCCACAAAAGACCATATGAACGGATCGAGCAGACCCCGGATTTGCAGATTGATTTATTAATTGTGGTGGATCAGATGCTGACAGGGTTTGATTCCAAGTGGGTCAATACGCTCTATATGGACAAGGTTTTGCAGTATGAGAACATTATTCAGGCATTTTCCAGAACAAATCGACTTTTTGATCCAGAGAAGCCTTTTGGAACAATCCGTTACTATAGGCGGCCACATACGATGGAACGTTTGGTTAAGGAAGCGGTAAAACTTTATTCCGGTGACAAACCGCTCAGCCTGTTTGTGGAGCGGCTTGACAAAAATCTTGAGGGCATGAACTTCATCTTTGCTCAAATCAAGGATTTGTTTGAACAGGCAGGAATTCAAAATTTTACCTGTTTACCGCCAGAAGTCATTGTACGAAAGAAATTTGCTGATTTATTTAAGAAATTCAATGAGTATTTGGAGGCGGCAAAGGTACAGGGATTTGTCTGGAAAAAGTTAATTTATGAGTTTGAGGACAATCATTCCGGAGCAAAATTTCAAATTCAAGTTGCTTTGAATGAAGTTACTTATAAGATTCTTGCCCAACGGTATAAGGAATTATTTGCTTCAAATGGAAGCGTAGGGGTCGGTCAAGATGTTCCTTATGACATTGATGGCTACTTAATTGCTATAGATACCGAAAAGATTGATGTGGACTATATGAATTCCCGTTTTGAGAAGTATCTGAAATTGCTTTATCAGCAGGGGGCAAGTGCAGAGGTGATTAAGCAGGCAGAAGAAGAATTGCATAAAACATTTGCCTCATTGACACAAGAGGAACAAAAATACGCAAATATTTTTCTGCATGATATCCAAAGCGGCGATGTGAAGCCGGAGGATGGAAAAACATTCCGCGATTATATTACAGAATATTTGTCCAGGGCAAAGGATGATCAGATTCATAGACTGGCAATTGTTTTAGGGCTTGACGAGGAAAAACTTCGCGCAATAATGAATATGCGGATAACGGATGCAAATATCAATGAATTTGGAAGATTTGACGCATTGAAAGCAACCGCAGATAAGAAAAGAGCAAAAGCATATTTTGAAGCGGTCGAAGGGGGAAATATTATTCCTCCGAAAATACCTGTGAAAATAGACAAGCTGTTGCGTGACTTTATTTTGCAGGGCGGACTTGAGATTGATTTACCGGATACGAATATTTAAAAGAACGATAATAGAAAGTATTTTCTGTTTCTAATTTTATGGAAAGGGAGATGGATGGGCAAGAAATGCAATCGTTAAAAACAACCCAAAAAGGGAAGAAACAACATGGTTTTGGGCTGCGCAGTGGAAAAAGAGCAATAGAGGTATAAAAAAAGAATTAAGTATAGGTGTTTAAACTGCTCTGGGTAAAATTAGTGATAGACAGATAGCACTTGCTGCCATTTGATAACTGATGGATGCCAGGCTATTGCAAAAGAATTTAATTGATCTATAATAAAATTATTCCATGAATGAATAAGATATTACATAGCCAAATTTAATTTTTAATTACCATGAAATTATATTTAGAAACCATGTTCTAGCAGACATTTTGGTAAATTAAAAGACAAATTTAAGGAGGAATAATGAGAATGTTCCGCGCTTTTAAAAATTTATTGTTAATAGCATTTGGTTGTTTATCCTTAGCGGCGTGTGGAAATCATTCGGCAGAGGAGGAAACCGTAGAAAATCTTTCTCCTGCGCCAACCATAGAGGGCGGGTTTAGCCAAAAAATAGATGGAAGCGGACAAATTGGAGATGCACTCCCTCTGGTTGGGAAAGCATTTGGGGAATTGCCAGTAATTGGTGAGGAAGATGCTGTCTATTGTAATCTGCCAGAAAATGTGCGGGGGTGGGATGATATCATACCATTGTGTGTTGATCCACTGTACGGAATCTTATATTATATGGATTATGGCGGGGATTATAAAATCCATGCCATTTATAACGGAGAATCGCAGACGTTTTTGGAATTGCCCGGAAAACGATTGTTTTGTCGGGGTGGGAAACTATATTTTTTGCTGGAATCCTATAATCGGTTTGGGTTTGAGGGGGCAAAAAGCGGAAATATCGCAGAATATGATCCGGTGACAGGGGAAGTTAAGGTTCTTTTGGATCAAACTTTTTCCTCTATCGTGGTCTATCAGGACATGATTTATTGCAGGTGTGAGGGGAAAGAGAAACCATTGGGGGAAGGCAGGGGGTATATTATAGAAGAGGATTATTGGTTTTACTTTTTTGATACAGGGGAGCTTGTCGCTAGGAAAACAGCGGAGCGGGAATATGTAATGGATTTCAGACGTTATGGGGAATATTTTTTGGCGGCGGCATTAAGGTCCGATGACGAAAATTCGCATTATGATGTTCAGGCTGGAACAGAACTGCGCAAGTGGGACGGAGAACAAGGAACGTTTTGGGATGATCTGCAATTGAAACCATTCGGCAGGCATTACGTCAAGGATGGGAATTTTTATTGGCTGAATTCCAAAGGGTTTCATCAGTGGAACCCTGTTTCCGGGGAGGATACAATTCGCGCATGGAAACTGGGGATGCCAGATCAGTATGTCCTTGTGGGGGATTGGCTTTTAAGTGAGGAACATCTTTTGGTCAATACAGAAGAAGGAAAGGTGGAGAAATGGATTATTGCAGATGAGAAATTACAATTAGTTCATGAACTCTATACGGATGGAGAAAAGATTTATGTGATTGTCGGATTTTTGGATCATGAAATGGAAGAGGGTTCCATCCTTCGCCAGATACAAATAAGGAAAAGTGAAATAAATGGGTATGAATTGCTGCTTGAAAAAATACAAAAATAAGTTATATTTTGCAAATATCAGAAAGTATGGCTGTTGGAGGAGATATGGATAGAAAGCAAAAAATCAATTGGATTGCGGCATTCTGTTTCGTTTTGTTCTTATGCGGGGTTTCCTGTGGAAAAAAACAAACTGAGCCAAATACACCAATTCAAGACCTGCTGACACAGTATCCACTTGAGAATATGCTATCTTTTGCTGCAGCAAAAGATGGAACTGTGTATGGAGTTAATTGTATTACAGGTGAAGATCCAGAATACCAGCTGCACCGCTTTAATGCGCAGGGGGAGGAAGAGGAATATGTCAGCTTAAAAAATTATTTTATGGTTAACACACCAGCATTGTCAGAGGATGAAAAAACGTTGTATTTTACTGCGGAGAACGATACTTACGGATTTGAACTATACCTGTTTGCCTATTCTTTGTCGGATGGTTCAATTACAATGTTATGTGAATTTCCGTATTTTACAAGTATCAAACAGGTTACTGTAGTGGGCAATACGATCTATTTGTTAGGAAAATCTCCAAACTGGCAGGAAAAAGAATCCCCAGCTTCGGGCTATCCTTTTGCGGGGGAGCGATTGGTTTCTTATGCGATAGATACCAAGGAGCAAAGACAACTGGGGTTTGATTTCCCAATCAATATGGCAGCAAGCGGAACGGGAACGCTGATTGT
>CAJUCG010000065.1 GCA_910585065.1 uncultured Lachnospiraceae bacterium | reverse complement strand
TCCCCGCTTCTTTAACCACTGGAATACTTTGCCGCAGATATAGATGCCATAGGCAGGCGGAGTATTATACAGAGAATTATTGTCCGCATGGATCTTATAGCGAAGCATGGTCGGAGTTCCCGGCAGAACATCCTCGGTAATCAGATCCTCGCGGATAATGCAGATCACAACGCCCGCCGGACCGATATTTTTCTGCACGCCGCCGTAGATCACGCCGTACTTGCTTACGTCAACCGGTTCGGAAAGAAAACATGAGGACACATCCGCCACAAGCGTTTTTCCCTTTGTATTCGGAAGTTCCCAAAATTTTGTCCCATAGATGGTATTATTCTCACAGATATAGACATAGTCTGCATCCTCCGGGATCGGAAGATCGGAGCAGTCCGGAATATAGGAGAAAGTCTTGTCCGCAGAGGAGGCAACGGCAAGTGCCTCGCCGTAAATCTGCGCTTCCTGATAAGCTTTCTTCGCCCACTGTCCAGTAATGATATAGGCCGCCTTTTTATTTTTCATCAAGTTCATCGGGATCATTGCAAACTGTTGGGAAGCTCCGCCCTGCAGAAACAGAACTTTATAATTATCCGGAATTTCCATCAGTTCCCGCAAATCTTTCTCCGCCGTCGTAATAATCTCCTCGTACGCTTTGGAGCGATGGCTCATCTCCATAACGGACATTCCGCTGCCACGGTAATCAAGCATCTCGTCCGCCGCCTCTTTTAAAACTTCTTCCGGCAGTACTGCTGGTCCTGCGGAAAAATTGTAAATTCTTCCCATATTATGTAAATCCTCCTTTACTTTTCAAAAATTAAATAACGCCCCTTAACTGTATTGTTACACTGTCGCTTTAGCACGACAAATTATATGAATTATAAAACTTTTCTTTTCCTGTGTCAACTAAATTTTCAAAAAATTACTTTTTTCCCCTCTATCTGCCACAGAGATACCGCTCAATATTATTGAGTGCGTCCATCTCATCCGCGCCGCTTGTCGTCACAACAAGCTCCCCGCCCGTCGGCAGTGCAAGACTCATCATCCCCATAATGCTCTTGGCATTCACTTTCTTATCGCCGCACTCCACATACACGCTGCTCTCATACTGGCTCGCCACCTGCACTAAGAGCGCGATAGGTCTCGCCTCAAGACCCTCCGGCAAGCAGATCCTCATTTTTTTCGAAATCATTCCTCTTCCTCCTTTTCTTTCCTAAAGTTCTCCGCAATTTTCCCAAGTCGTTTTAGTCGATGGTTCACTCCGGATTTACCTAGAGGAACGGGAAGCATTTCCCCAAGTTCCTTTAATGTTGCCTCCGGATACTTAATTCTCAGCTCTGCGATCTCTTTTAGCCCGTCGTCCAGATCATCAAATCCATAGAGATCCTTGATATAGAGAATATCGTCCATCTGTTTTGCTGCGGCCTGCGCGGTCTTGCCAATATTTGCGGCCTCACAGTTGACCTTTCGATTCACACTGTTGCGCACTTCCTTTAATATCCTGATATTTTCAAACTCCATCAGGGCACGGTGCGCTTCCATGATATTCAACAGATCAACAATCTGTGATCCCTCCTTCACATAAACCACAAAATATTTTTTTCTCTGAACCACTTTTGCATCGATCAAAAAAGAATTGATCATCGTTTTTATCCACTCAGCTTTTGCTGCCTCGGAAAACACAATTTCGAGATGATACGCTTTCCTTGGGTCGGACATGGAACCCGCAGCTAAAAAAGCCCCGCGGATAAACGCGCGCTTACAGCAGGTATTCTGCACAATAATCGGGTTGATGGAAAAACCTCTTTCTCCCCGCACCAATTTGAGTGCCCTTCCTACACGATCTGCCCCATCCTCCCCATATAGAGCGATCGCATAAGTGCCCGCTTTTCTCGCCGTATTCTCCTCCTTATCCAAAAACTCAACCTTTATTATATTAAATGTTTTTTGCAATAATGTAAAGTATTTTCTTGCAATGGCTTCATTTTCCGTATAAATTTCCAATTTATTACATTTATTTTCTTCCCAGCCCACCCCTCCGCAGCAGAATACGACTCCTGCCAATTCTGCCAGCTGGCAATGTCTTGCCGCAGAAGTTCGCGTAAGAAGTTCATCCTTTACTTTTCCCGAAAACGACATCATTATCCCCCCGCGCATCACGATCTCACCCGCAGTACTGCCAATCTTTACTCCGAGATATCCCGATGATCAATCTTTATCCCATATTCCGTATTTTTTAACCGTCTGCCAAGCTCGTAGGCCACTGTCACCGATCGATGTTTTCCTCCAGTACAGCCGACGGCAATCACAAGCTGATTCTTCCCCTCCTCAATATAGCCCGGAATCAAAAAAAGCAGCAGTTCTTCCAGTTTGTCAAGAAACATTGGTGCCATCGGCGAGGAAAGCACATAATCCCTGACCTTTTGTTCTCTCCCGGTCAAATATTTTAACTCCGGCACATAATATGGATTTTTCAGGAAACGCACATCAAAAACCAAATCCGCATCCGACGGAATTCCGTATTTAAACCCGAACGACAGCACGGTAATAAAGAAATTATGGTAAGTTCCATTTTCAATAAAGATATGATCTATCTGTACTTTTAGCTCCCGGATTAAAAGATGGCTGGTATCCAGGATAAAATTTGCCTTTGCTTTTAAAAACGCCAGGCGCCGCCGCTCTTCCTCAATCCCCTTGTCCACCCGGTCAGTGCCGGAGAGTGGATGCGTGCGTCTCGTCTCCTTAAACCGCTTTACTAGAACCTCGGTTGAGCATTCCAGAAAAAGAATCTCATACGGGTAGCCCTCCTTCTTTAGCTCCTCAAAAATCTGTTCTGCCCCGCCCAATGCCTGTCCGCTGCGGATATCCATACCAAGCGCAATCTTTGTGATATTCGGACTTTCCCGCACCGTCAGCCGCGCAAATGTCGGAATTAGCGGAATCGGCAGATTATCCACACAAAAATATCCTGCATCCTCAAGCATTTTAAGCACAGAACTTTTGCCCGCCCCCGACATCCCTGTCACGACAACAAATCTCCTCTCTTCTCATCCCCCCATGGTAAGGAAAGTTCCCCCAGAAAGCGAATTTCTGGTTCTAGTTTTACCCCGTGCTTCTCCCAGACGCTCTCCTTCACTTTCGCTATCAGCTCCACCACATCTTTTGCTGTTGCATCCGCATCATTGACCACAAAGCCACAATGCTTTTCCGCAACCTTCGCGCCCCCCACCCGAAGACCGGAAAGCCCCGCCTCCATAATGAGTTTCCCCGCAAAATATCCGGATGGACGTTTAAAAGTACTCCCGGCACTCGGATACTCAAGAGGCTGCTTTTCCCGCCTGAGTGCGGATAATTCTTCTATTCGCCTCTGCTCCTTACAGATATCGCCCCTTGGAAAACAAAAATCAGCGGAGAGTGCATAAATTTCTTTTTTTTGGAAAATACTGGAACGATAGGAAAACTCTAGTTCCCCCTTTGGCATAAAAACAATTTCTCCATTCTCCGTTAAAACCTGAACTCCCACAAGAAAATCTGAGATCTCTCCCCCGTAAGCTCCCGCGTTCATATAGAGTGCGCCGCCAACGCTGCCGGGAATTCCCGCCGCAAAAGCAAAACCTGCTGCCCCTTTTGCGACCGCCTCTCTGGCAAATACCGAGAGCAGCTCTCCCGCGCCAACCCTCACCTTTACAAAGTCTCCCGCCTCAGCAAAGGCACAACTGCCGGAGGAGTCAAGTTTTATCACAACTCCACGGTATCCGGCATCCGCCACCAGCAAATTACTCCCATTCCCTATCAGAAAATAGGGGATCCCTTCCCTCTTGCACAGCGCGATAACCGGCGCGAGTTTGTCTTTGCCTGCACAAACAAAATAATCTGCAAAACCGCCAATCCGAAATGTCGTATGGCGGCTAAGCAGCTCTTTTCTTCGTACTCTGTCTTCATTTACAATCGCAACCAGTTTTCCATAAAAATCCTGCTCCACTGCTATTCCCGCCGTTTCTGTAAGATTTATCCGTGCGCAGTAACGCACCGTCTTTTTGCAACCTTAACACTATATCATAATTTTATGCAAATGACTATTATTTCATCCTAAGATTTTGATCTTTGTATATTATGCCGTATTTTATCTGTTTTTTTTCGATGAATTTGGCAGTTTCACAAAAATTCTCTCACTCTATAATTCCGCTGCCAGCTTCGCACTGCCATAGATCCCCGCGTCATTTCCAAGTTCTGCTAGTCGAAACTCTTTGTTTTGCAGTGCAAAAAGAATATTTTCATTATAATGCCTGCTCACTGCGTCAAGCAAAATTTCTCCTGCGCGCGAAACGCCGCCGCCAATGACAAAAACTTGCGGATCAACGGTTGCCGCCACATGAGAAAGTGCTAGAGCTAAGTAAGTTCCAAGCGCATCGACTAACTCGCACGCAAGTTGATCCCCTTCCTTTGCACAGTCAAAGATATTTTTTGCACTCAAATTTTCAAACTCACGCAGTTTTGTCTGCACATTTTTATGTTCAAGACGTTTTTTTGCCATGCGCACAATGCCTGTTGCCGAGGCGTACTGTTCCAAATGTCCGTGTCCGCCACAGCCGCAAAGCTCCTTCTCGCCCCCGTTTACAATTATATGTCCAATTTCGCCGCCCGCGCCATTGCTGCCCGCGACCATACGCCCGCCCAAGATCACGCCGCCGCCAACCCCGGTGCCAAGCGTTATCATAATCACATCTTCAAAACCTCTGCCGCCGCCCTTCCACATCTCGCCAAGTGCTGCGACATTCGCATCGTTGCCCGCTTTTACCGGAAAGCCTGTCAGCTCCTGCATAATCTTTGTCGCCGGAGTAATCCCCCAGCCAAGATTCGCACATTTTAACACCGTGCCATCCGCTCTGACCGGTCCTGGAATCCCCAGCCCAATCCCCTTTACTTCCTCCTTCTCAATGCCTTTTTCCTCGCATTTTGCCAGGATTGCCGCCGCCACATCGGAGAGGATATGCGCACCTTTTTCCTCCCTGCGCGTTGCGATCTCCCACTTTTCAAGAAGTTCCCCCTCCTCGGTAAAAAGCCCGCATTTTACAGTAGTTCCGCCAATGTCAATCCCAAAGATATACCGTCCCATTTTATGATTCCTCCCCTTCCGTGCTGTTTTTCATCAGATTGCTCGTCACGCGCTTATAGAGTTCCTGCGCCGCATTATATCCCATTTTCTTCTGGCGGAAATTCACCGCTGCCGTCTCGCAGATAATCGCGAGATTACGCCCCGGTCGGATTGGAATATTGTGGCAGACCACTTTGTTGCCAAGAAACTCCGTGTACTGCTCCTCAAGCCCCAATCGGTCATATTCCTTTTCTCTGTCCCACTCCTCAAGATTGATCACCAGGTCGATCGACTGGGTATTCTTAACACTCTCCACACCGAAAAGGGTTTTGACATCCACAATCCCAATACCGCGCAGTTCAATAAAATGTCTGGTGATATCCGGAGCTGTACCAACTAGGGTATCGTCGCTCACTTTTTTGATCTCTACCACATCATCCGTTACTAAGCGGTGTCCCCTCTTTAGCAATTCAAGTGCCGCCTCGCTCTTGCCAATCCCGCTCTCGCCCATAATCAGAATGCCTTCCCCGTAGACATCCACAAGCACCCCGTGAATGGAGATGCGCGGCGCAAGTTCCACACAGAGCCAGCGGATTACTTCTGCCATAAAGGAGGAGGTGGATTTCGCAGTGCGCAAAATCGGTACCCCATACTCAATCCCTATCTGTCTAATCTCCTCTGAAACTTCGATATTTCGGCAGAATACAATACACGGCATCTTAAAACTCATCAATTTTCTCAAAATTCCAAGACCGTGATCCTTCTCCATCTTCTGCATAAAGGCGTGTTCCACATTTCCGATAATCTGGATGCGCTCCGAGTCAAAATAGTCAAAAAACCCCGTTAACTGTAGTGCCGGGCGGTTGATCTCCGCCTGTGAAATCTTGATGCCCGCGAGATCGATTTCCGGCGTGCAATTCTCAAGTGCCATCTTTTCCACCAGCTTTTTTAAGCCAACTGTATACATTTGGTATCCTCCGTTCGATAGACTTTTATGTTCCTCATATTTCTAATTCTATCACAACCTTTCCCGATTGAAAAGGGGTTGCTGCCGTTTTTGCACTTTTTCTTTTTATTTTGTCCCCTAATATTATATTTTTGTTCTTATCTTTCCACTTTCTTTGTATTTTTCACTGGAAACCAGGGGAATTTCTTGTCTTGATACATAGAATATAAAAGGGGATAAGTGCTAAAGTGTAAATTCCGTAAAATAATATTCTTTACCTCACATAAATATTTATATATAAATTTAATATTAAAACTTTTTATGCGAAAAAGAACAAATTGCGACACAGGACTTGATTTTCCCCTGCTTTCATGCTAAAATAACTCTGACAGAAATGTCTTCCAATAGCATCTGCGGGATCTCCCGCCACAGGATAAGCAAAATGCGCATCGGTTATTTTGTGGCTATAGGGCATATCTAAAAATCTATCCCCTCCATTGCTGTATCTGATAGAGGACAGTTTTTAGGCACGCCCCAGGATAAAATTAGCGCCATGTACCTGTAAGCCAGGTTGACGAGGCGGGGAGCGTTCGAAAATTCGGCGGGGACTCCCCCGTGTATCTGAACATGTTATGTGTCGGCAAATCAGCGGGCAACCGCCACACAGAAACGGCACAATCAGAAGCGGTATTCTTCTCTTTCCGGTGCATCAGAAAAAAACGCAAAAAATATATGGAGGATTTTTATATGTGCGGAATCATCGGATTCACCGGCTATGAGCGCGCCAAAGACGTGCTGCTGGCAGGACTTGCCTCGCTTGAATATCGGGGCTATGACAGTGCAGGCATCTCCTGCTTTACCAAGGATAAAAGGATAACCACCATCAAATCTGTAGGAAAAGTTTCTGAGTTAAAGGCACTTGTGCCGGAGGACTTAGCTTCTACCTGCGGGATCGGCCACACACGCTGGGCGACGCATGGCGGCGTTTCACGCGAGAACGCTCACCCGCATACCTGCGGCAATGTCACTCTGATTCATAACGGAATTATTGAAAATTATCTCTCGCTGCGCGATGAACTTAACACTACAGGAAGAAGTCCGGTTTCGGACACGGACAGCGAAATTGTGGCAATGCTGATCGACAGTCTTTATACAGGGGACGCACACGCCGCCATCACCGCCGCCGCCGCGCGCCTTGAAGGAGCTTACGCATTCTGTATTCTCTTTGCCGACCAGCCGGATAAAATTTACTGTATCCGCAAGGGCAGCCCACTCGTTGCCTGCCAGACAGAAATGGGTTCCATTATCGCCTCGGATATGGTCGCCCTGCTTCGCTATTCAAAAGATTATTTTGTATTGGAAGAAAATGTAATTGCCTGCTTAACGCGCGATGCGATCGAGATAACAACACTTGAGGGAAAAGTTCTTGCCCCGGATTATCTTACTGTGACCTGGGATGTTTCCTCCGCGCAGAAAAACGGCTTTAAGCACTATATGGAAAAGGAGATCCATGAGCAGCCGGACGCACTTCTTCGCACAATCACACCGCGCCTTGTAAAATACAGCGAGAACGGCGAATTTTATATGCTGCCGGATTTTACTGCGGACGGCATTCCGGATACGCTTTTTTTAGGGCTTACCCGCGTTATTATCACCGCGTGCGGCACGGCGATGCACGCCGGAATGATGGGGAAAATTCTTTTTGAAGAATTCCTGCGCATTCCTGTCGCTGTTGATATCGCCTCGGAATTCCGCTATCAAAATCCAATCCTTGATGCGAATACCCTGGTGATTACGGTTTCCCAGTCCGGGGAGACCGCCGATACATTGGCGGCACTGCGCCTTGCTAGAGCAAAGGGGGCAAGGACGCTCTCGATTGTCAATGTCAAAGGTTCCTCGATCGCCAGGGAGAGCGAGTACGTCTTCTACACACACGCAGGTCCAGAAATTGCGGTGGCCAGCACCAAGGCCTACACTGCACAGCTTGCCGCATTTTATCTGATTGCATTTCGCTCAGCCTTTGCCTGCGGGCGAATGCCGATTGCCGAATGTGCAAAATATACAGAAGACTTGTCCTCTGTTACTCTCTCGATCGAGCGTGTGTTAGAGCGCGGGGATGAATTTAAAACAGTCAGTCGCCATTTAATCAAGGCGAGTGACCTCTTCTTTATTGGCAGGGGAATGGATTACGCGCTCTCCTGCGAGGGTTCAATCAAATTAAAGGAGATCACCTATATTCATTCGGAATCCTATGCCGCCGGAGAATTAAAGCATGGCACACTCTCCCTAATTGCACCGGATGTCCCGGTGATCGCGCTGGCAACACAGCATGATGTATTAGCTAAGATGGTATCAAATATCAAGGAGGTGCGTGCGCGCGGAGCATTTGTGATCCTTGTAACCGCAAAAGATGCTGTAATTGAACCGGAACTATATGATTTTCGGATTGATCTGCCGGAAACCTCCGACCGTTTTGCACCATTTACTGCGGCAGTTGTACTGCAGCTAATTGCATATAATACTTCTTATCTGCGCGGGCTTGATGTTGACCAGCCAAGACATCTGGCGAAATCGGTAACAGTGGAGTAAATAAATTATCAATTAAGTAAAATAATATAGGGGATACTTCAACTATAGAAGTATCCCCTATAAAAATTGACTATTATTTGATATTTTCCTTTTCTCCTTATTGCCCCGGTGTCGGAGATGGACTCGGCGTTGGTACTGCAAATGTAACTTTCACTTGCGCTGCAGCAGATGCCAATTTCTGATCTGTATATTTTGTCAGTTTAACTTCCTTTTTGCGCACATAGATAGTACTTCCTGGAGGTGCAGTTCTTGGAGAAAGAGCAATCTGTTTGCTTGCCACCACGGATTTCCATGAAGTTTTTGCCGGATTTAATGTGGTTCCCGTCTTTACTACCGTATACTCATATGGGTTTGCCTTGCTTGCCTTCAAAAAGTTCAAATAAAACTTATCAGCCTGACTTTCTACGGTAAAGTCCGTTCCAAGTACTGGTGCAGTATCCTGTGCCGGAATCGTTAAAATAAATGGTTTTGAGTATGGTGTAGTTCCCTTTGCCTTTTTGCGAACCCATACAGTCTGATTAGTCGGATTTGGATTCACGTCTGTGACAAGCACTCCTGGTGCTAGTTTCTCCAACGTCATCGCTTTATCCGTATCTTTCCAGGTATTTCCTTGATCCGTCGAATATTCCATTGAAGTGGTCGTATTTACAGTTAATTTCGATCCGTTGATCTTTATTTTTGGCGCGTTGGCGCGCTTGGTAATATTGATCTTGATCTCCTTGCCCGGACGCTGTCCCACATCAAAGGTTGTGGTGGATACTCCATCGGTCATGGTCGTAGTATTCTTTCCATTTTCTCCGAGAATACGCACATAGATTGATGCGCCGGAAACACGGAATTTTTCCAGTTCCTTACAAAAATCTGATTTTGCTTCTGTTCCAGACCCATCTTTTGCTGCATCTGTAATCAAAACTGGATCTGACCAGGTATAAGAAGTCGCCTTGCGCCACTGAAAATAGGTAGCACCACCCGGTACACTAGTAAATGTCAATGTTCCCTGCCCCTTATTAAACTTTACTTTGTACTTGCTTTCCCTGGCTGGAATTTCCACTTTTACAATCTCTTCGTTCACATCGCCTTTTAAGTTGATCTCCCCTTTGGAGGTCGCCTTAAGCCAGGAAATATCGATACAGAACAGTCCCTCATTTCCTGTCGCTCTTACTGCATCACTGCTTGCTTCTGCGATTAATGCCTCCGACCATACTTTCTTTGATTTATCGCTATAATAGACCATGGTATTTTCGCCAGGATCAACATAGAGCCAAAGATCGTCATAATCGATAGATTGTGCCTGCACCGGAGCGGGTGTTGGTGTCTCCGTAGGAGTTTCTGTCGCCCCAGTATCTGCTGCGGCAAGGCGCGCACTGCGCCCCGCCATAGCAATCAAAAGCCCAAGGCATAAAACCAACAGCATTTGCTGTATTCTTTTTAAATTCTTCATGATTTGATACCCTGCCTTTCGTCTTAGTTTGTAGCTGGTTGTAAGGTCAACAACATTGCCCGACTAACTTTGCTTCCATCTGTAAATTCAAAGATAACAGGTGCGGTCTTTGTATCTTCAGAATTCAATTTTAATGTATTCCAGTTATCCTTTGAAATTGTTACTGTCAGGGTCTCCGCCCCGCCGTTTGCACTGTGCGGAATATTATTTCCATCCCATGATACGCTCTTAATACTAACACCGACTCCAGCTCCTGTAAATACTACTTTATCATCATCTCCAGATTTCTGTCCTACAGTGAAAGAAATAGTTTGCCAGCTTGCTTTCATATTCTCGTGTAATTTTATGCTGATCCCCGAAACTTCCTGTCCATTACTCATTATGATCACAAGCGGATAAGCTTTATCCAGTGTAATATTACTATCAAGAAAAGCGTTATCAAAGGCTCTTTCATCAATTGTAACAGTATAGGATTCTGCGCCATTAGCTGGGTTTACAGTATAAGTACCATCGGCAAGTCTTTCATCCTCAAAATAGATCCCCTCAATAGTGGTATATGAAGGTGTGGTGGTATTATTCTTTCCCTGATTAATCATCCCGGCTTTTACCACAAACTCAAAACTCTGCTGCTTATCTGGTATTCTGTGTACCGCCTCAAATGTTTCTGTCTTTTGTACTGATGCTCCCGGAAGCACTTTCAGCGTCACTCTATCGGAAATCACTTCTCCATTCTTTAATGTAATCTTTACTGCCTGATCCTTATTAAACGTTTTTAATATCGACTCGTATTCGGATGTATCTGTAATGGTTACAGTGATAGCACTTCCTGTTGGCACATCTGTAATCGCATCTTTTGCAGCAGTAAAAGATAAATTCTTTCCGCCACAAGTAATGCTGCTAACCTCTGTATCATAGCCGATCACCTTAACCACAAACTGCAAACCAGCAGTAGTTCCACCTTGTTCTTTTACAAGACGAAGATAGGTAACAGTTTTTCCATCCGTTGTTACTTCTTCTGTAAATATGGTATTTGTTTCACTGCCGACCAACTCCACTGTACTTCCTACTGGATACCCTGCCACCTGATATTTGCACGCTAGAGATTCTGGCTGATAGACTACCTTGCTCTCCAAACGCCCGCGCCTGCGGATAAAAATAACTGAATTTTCCGGTGCTTTCTCCGCGCTGATAGTTACGGTTTCCGCTGTGACTGCCGTCCAAGTCGCATCTTCCGCAGGTTCTGCATCCGCCGGAACCGTATCTGTTCCCTCCGCAGGTTTTACTATAGTATACTCATACGGATTCTTGCTCGATGGCTTTTCCTTTACTACTACTTCCTTGCCATCTTCTCCAATCTTCTTTACTTCTTTAATTTTAACTTGAAGTGTTGCCGCATTTTTAAAGCTATATTCTATCTGATTATCCTCTTTTGTCGGATCATTTGCTGGTGCCGCCTCCTGCGCTTTAACCATGATCACTGTGCTTGCGGATGGAAGTTTCTTCTCTGTCGCCGCTACGCGCACATAGATCGTAACGTCCTCAGGAGCAGTTTCCCCCTGATAAAATGCCTTCGTTGCAACTTCTCTGAGATCGAGCGTCTTCGCATCACATTTTGTCCATGTGGTACTCCCCGCTACCTGGTATTCCTGTGTTGTATTGACGGTCAGTATCCCCGCCGTCTTCATGGAAACGGATGGAGCCGAAGCCTGCTTTTTTAAGCTGACCTTAACCTCTTTTGACGGGCGCGCCCCCGTTACTGTCGCGCTTGTACCATTTTGCGGTTTGGTGCGCACATAGATGTAAGCTCCCCTCGCATAGAGTTTATTCATTGCATTTACCGTCTCATTTATCGTGCCATCTGTTCCTACCACATCATGCCATATCGTAGAATCCGCCTTGCGCCACTGCAGTGGATAGTTGTATGAATTTTCCACATCGAATGTCTGCGTCAGATAATTATACTTCACCTTAAAATACCTATTCTGCACCGGCAATTTTACAGAAAGCACCGTGGTAGATACATCGCCCCTTAAGGTAAGTTCATAATCCTTTGTCTTCTTTACCCAGGAAATATCAAGCACATAAATATTGCCAGATATATTTGTTCTTGCATCCACCTTCTCTTCAAACTTCCCATAAGCGCGTTCCCAGTTCTTTTGCTTTGCGTCCGAGTACTCTAGGAATTGATCTCCCGCGCTGCTTCTTATGGTGAGCGTCTCTCTGTCATAATCAATCTCCACGACCTCAAGCGTTCCCGCCGCCTCCGCTTTTACTAATGGCACTGCAATCATCGCCACAATCCACAAAAGCAAGAAGACAAGCACTCTACTTTGTTTTTTCTGCATCTTGATCCTCCATTCTGATCTGCCGCTCTGAAGCGTTTTTTTCTATCCAGTGCCATCCGCGCCCCGCACAATGCCGCTGCCCGCTCTCTAGCCGCAGGATCTGATTGTTTGTCACATCCTTACAATTTATATCGGCACAAGGTTTCAATTTCTTTAGTATTTTACCTCTTCTCTTTTTTACTTTTCTGTCGCATCCTCCCCCTTCTTCCACGGTGAATCGATAAACTGCCCCGCATTCGGCATCTTTGTTGGAATAGGGATTGTAGGTGTCGGGCTTGGTGTCGGAGTCGGGCGATGCGCATATGCATAATCTGCATCCTCCTCAGTCATTAATGCCCCCTTGGTATAATTGACCGCCGCATTCCACAACAGCCATCCGGAATGTCCGCTGTCGTAAGTCGCTTCAATCTCCTCACGCACCTGTTTTGGCCCGTACTTAATATAATGCCGCAGATAGGAAGCCGTAAAATCCTGAAGCCACGGCCGCACTTCCGCGCGTTTACGATATTCCGGAATTCCAGAGAGTACCTTGTTTGAATCGGAAAGTGCCGCATAAATCATATTGTAAGGCTCCGTGTCCGGATGCTCAATCCCGTAGTACCCATCCGAATAATGTGAAGGATAGATCATCGGACAGATATAATCTAAATACAGTGCTAACTCCTGATAATCCTGCCCGACAATTCTCTGATCCACGGCACTGCGGATCACCGCGCCAAAAAGATCCGCAGAAACAAAAATTCCCATCGGCTTAATTTTTTCACACATATATTTCACTGCTGCTGAGATCGCCTCAATTTTTGTCATCTCTCCATCCCCGTACACCAGTTCAGAGATCTTTCCCTCTGTGGGAAAGCGCACATAGTCAAAATTGATCTCATCAAACCCGATATCCGCGATATTCTGTGCGATCTCAACATAGTAGTCAAGAACTTCTTGTTTTGTCGGATTTAGCCATCCCAAGCCCTTGTAGTCCTTGTATACGCTCCCATCGCTTAGATGCAGCCCAAGCTCCGGTTTTGTCCGCACCAAAAGAGGATCCTTAAACGCAACCACGCGGGCGATCAGATAGACATTATGTTCCTTCATTGTCTTTATAAACCCCTCGATATCCGGGATAAAGGAGCGCGCCGTGCCAAAACTATCAATCAATTCTCCCGTCATCGCATAGGTCAGCCGCCCATCATCGTCCTTGATATCAATCACCACGGTATTTAATTCTGTATCATCCATCAATTCCAAAATATAGTCGAACCGGTTTCTGAGTGCGTCCGAGGTCATATAAATGCCCTTGCTGCGCGTTTTCTCCCTAGTATCAACAAAATCTTCCATCCAGAGTTCCTCCTCTGGAATTTCCACTTCTACCTCGTCCTCCTTGGCAGGAACCACCCATATCCCATAAGGACCAGCAGCCTGCGGCTCCTCGCTGTTTTCTTCGTCTTTTTCTGAATTTCCATTATTTTCCTTATCCTCCACCATCTCCGTCAGTGTCGGTGCCGGGCTTGGAGTTTTCTCCTCCGCTTCCGGCTGATTTAAGTGTTTCTTTAGTGTAAAGAAGACAAATATCCCGACGGCAAATGCCGCCAGAAAAATAAAAAGCATCAGAGCGATTTCCCTGCCTTTAATCTTCCTTCTGCGATGATAGTCCCTTGTAAAATCCAATCCGCCTTTTCTCCTGCCCATCTAACCACCTCATTCTTCCCCTTACCACAGTTTAAGGAAACCGGCATCAGGATTTTCCCTGCCGCCGGTTTCCTCTTTC
>CAJUCG010000064.1 GCA_910585065.1 uncultured Lachnospiraceae bacterium | reverse complement strand
TTCCAGATGATACCCCTATGGAACGTACAGAATGAATTGGGTCTCCTGAATTAAAAAGTATAATATAAGAATTACTGTTTGTAATCTTTTTATTACTTCCATAACTGGTAAAATAAGAGGTCGCATTAGCAAAATTGGTCGGATTGCTTAACCAGTATATATTATCATATGATTTGTTAATCCAACAATAGGAGTGGCAATTATATTTTTTTGTAGGTCCGGATTTAAAGGTCCATTCTGGATGTGCACCAAGATAAGAACCAGTGATTGCAGACGCTTCTATAACGGTATAATCCCCTGAATCGTACTTATAACATTTACAAGATGTCCCATATTTCCAGTAATCTCCTTCATAAACATTTGATTTTGTATTTTCTAATGTTCCATAATTTCCATTAGGTACAAAACCTGTCTGTGCTGCTGTACTTACTACCATATCTTCATAAATACTTTCAGGAATCAAATTTGCTGAAATAGTTTCATTCTCTTCTGAAAAAACACTATAAAATGTCAAGGCAGTAGTAAAGTCTTCACAAGTTCCTTCTTTTTCTTCGTACTTCGCACCGATCGTTTCTACAAGATCTGTTACCTGCTCATCCACCATAGTATCAAAAATTTCATCAGAAGCAAGAAGTAGCTGAAGCACAAGTTCCTTGTCATAACCACTTGCCTCCATTGGATTTTCGACCATATTAGATACAAGTATGTCATAGTCAACTTGTAAATCTGCATATACCGCTAAAAGAACTTCCGCAGCATCTTCTCTTTCAAATAACTCATGATAAACATTAGAACTACTCTTTAAATGCTCAATTCCCAGTGCATACGAGTCAAACATCAAATAATCCAATTTTAGCGGATAATCCAGAGCGAGATCGACCAGTTCCGCGGTAGAAAGCGCATCCACCAATTCCTGCGGCATATTACATACATTTCTCTTCTCTGCATAATCCATTGTTGCCCAGGCATCATTTTCTGGAGTCACCGGATAGGTATATTCACCTTCAGATGTCACCCATTCTCCAACGAAAACACTGTCTGGTGAAATATCCTTTGCGGATACTGTTATACTGCTCCACGGCAACAACAATGCGCCTAACAAAATAGCAAACCCCTTTTTCTTCATAAACTTCATCCATCCTTTCTTGATTTGCTGCAAATATCATACATTCCCGGAAACTGTCTTTATTCTATCCTCTTTTTTCTGCTTTTTTAAGTAGGCAAATTGATGGGCAAAATTTCCAATAATTCCCAATTTTATACACCAATCTACATACTTGTAAAATTTTCCAATATAATGCTATAATCTAAGAGTACGAGCTTTTACTCGATCACAATCCTATTTATAAGGAGGAATTCATAATGAAGCATTACTTTGAAAAAGCAACCCGCTTATGTCTGACGGTACTGACCTCATTAAGCATTTGCATTTATCCGGTCAATCCGCCAGATAATCCAAACGAACCTGGAATCAGCATATGTAACAGTGGCGATGGGGAAGAGGAATTACCACTTACACCTTTTCCTCCTAAACCAGACTAATTCCTTTCTTCATTAATATTTTCTAGTATTTGTTTAAAAAATTTTTCATTTTCACCATTTTTACAGAACTGACTGAAGGCAAGGCAATTTTCTAAATCCTTTTTCCAATCATATCTTGCTTTTTTCAGTTCTGTCTTTTTGTTTTGAATCTTAATATTGCTTTTTATCCAACTATACAGTGCTAAATTCAGTATATTAACCCTCTTCATCTGTAAACATAATTTGATTACCTTTTCTGCATACTGCTTCCCCTGCTCATATTCTCCCTGTTCATGCAGAATTCCAGCCATATACACTGTATACAACTCATATGTTCGAATATGAACTCTCTCCCGCCCCTTTTCCTCAAATCTCTTTTCTAAGTCAAATACTCCCCTCATAATTTCTCCCGCTTTTGTTGAATCCTTGGAATAGTAGTATGGTCTTGAAAGATAGTAGATACACTCCATCTCCGAATTCGTCAAATAACATTCCTGCTTATTCAAATCTTCCAGCACCGTTAGCGGCAATGTGCATTCCCACGCCTGCTTTACCATCTCCTCATATTTTTCTTTGTTAATCTCCCCTAACTCATATTTTACCAGCCCCTCAGTGCGCAGCACCCACTGCTGATTTATCGGCTCGGACATATCAATCAAGGTTTTTAATTTCTCCAACTGCTGTAAATTTAAGCGGAATTCTCCCTTATTTGCTGTACCGCGGATTTCTCTTTCCAATCTTCGCGCCTCCAAGCTGGAAGTAATTAACTCCGTATGTATCATTTCCGGTGACAATCCCAGTCGTTCACAAAGTTCCTGTATATAGGCGGGGATTGTATTTCGTCTTTTCTTTCCCTTTCTATTTTCTAAAGCCTGCAAAGTTTCAATATTACAGATCCCCTCGCAAAGTTTCCTCTGTGTAATTCCTTTTTGTCTTCTTCGCATTCGGATACAATCTCCAATATAATATACATCCTGCCTTCGATACAAATAGGCATCCGTCTGTTCTGTCGGCACCCCCATCCGAACAGATAATTCTGGGAAATATTTCCATACCCTCTCTGTAATCTCCCTTGTACCTTCTTTTCTTATATCTTCTCCTTTTAAAATACTGATCTGTTTTTCTGCCTCCTTTATCACTTCCATCAATTCTCCCAGATAATAGATTCTTTTAGTCTTTCTCATCAGTTCAAATGCAGGCTCGGTTACCTTTAGAATTTCATTATATTTCCATTCTTCATTTCTTTCCTGTTGCAGCAACATTCGACCCAAAACCAATATTGTTTTTGGGTAATTTAATACTCTGGTAATATCCTCCATCCGGGTATCCTCAAGATATCTTTTGATCTGAAGGCAGAGCCTTATTCCCTCGACCTCTGGCAGGCACTGCGCATATTCCAGCATCAAATTGATCTCTTCCGCACAGAGTACCAGATCGCACAAGAACTCTTCCTCGTATCCTGGTATGGTCAACTGCAATGCTTTAGAGAAAATTTCGAGCAGTTCTTCTCTAGGTGCATCTTGCAGCTTACGGCATATTCCATACATTGTAAGGTAAAACTGCCATTGCAGCCGCTTGGACACACTCTCTTTTCTCCCCTCTTCCCACGCACTTTCTTCCAGCTTATCATTTTTTGCATATTCCTTTAACAGTACTGCCATCCGTTCGGCATCATTCTGTTCAAGAGCTGTAATAATCTCCTCCTGGGATTTCCACTCCGTATAATCCCTGAGATTTAAATAACATTCATACCACCCGCTCTCCACTTGGATACGGCGCAAAATCCGCTCTGCAAGCAGCCATTTTACCCCTTTTTCTCCCTTTTCAATCTCATCGATCATACCGCTGTAACATAGACCTCTCGCAAGTTTCTTCTGCGAGATCCTCCACCAATCGCGATTCATATGTAAATAACTTCCCAAACTCTTTTTTGCCAAATTTTTATCCCTATCTGATCTCTTTACCCCCAAAATCAATTCCTCCTTTTGTAAATTATATATATCTAGCCAAAAATTATCTCTTTTTACAAACTATACCATACTTGCTATATTATTTCAAGAGTTTATTTTCCCTTCGGGTTCTTTGACAACTGCTGCCTTCCCGGTTAATTTTATGCTTTTGCTAAAAATACCGAAAAATAACTAAATTCTAATCAAATTTTTTTCTTTTCCCTCTTGCATTTTTTCTAAAACTATGATAGTATTCTCTTATACATAACATAGTTTTAAAAACTATATCATGAGTTTTATTTTTCCCCGACACGAATTTTATGAAACTTGATTGTATATACTATAGAAATCATAGATAATACTGTATTATTATTTTGCGCGATAAAAAAGTCGCATAAAGAAAGGAGATTTTCACTATGACAAAAACTCACCACTTTCATTTTAAAGATCCTTTTAGCAGCCTAAGCCATCTGATCTTTGCAGGGGTCTGTCTGGCGGCGGGACTTCCACTGATTGTGCGTGCATTCGTACTCTCCGGCGCGCAGAATGGCTTTTCTATGCTGCTATTCCTGTTCGGACTGATCGGACTTTACACGGCGAGCGGCATCTACCATGCCTTGGATATTTCCGAAACGGTAAATATACGCCTGCGAAAAATTGACCACAGTATGATCTACATCCTGATTGCGGGAACATACTCGCCAGTCTGTCTCGTTGTCCTAGATTCCCCAAAGGGAACCATTCTTTTTGCTGTGATCTGGGCATTGGCATTGATCGGTATTTTTCAGGCAATATTCTTTATCGCCTGTCCGAAATGGTTTTCTGCAATGATTTACATTATTATGGGGTGGCTCTGCGTGTTTGCCATGGGGGATATCGTGGCAGCCCTCTCCGGCGGGGCGTTCGCATGGCTGCTTGCAGGGGGAATTATCTATACCGTGGGCGGTGTAATCTACGCTTTAAAACTTCCTCTTTTTAACCGGATGAGCAAAGGTTTTGGAAACCATGAACTATTCCATCTTTTCTGTATTGGAGGAAGTCTCTGCCACTATATTATGATGCTTGTCTACATTTCAGCAATGTAGCAAAATCAAAAAAACTATATCCACGGAGCGCCTTATTAAGACGCTCCGCTTTATATTATACAGCCGGGCGATCCTGTACCTTATCTGGGCGGCAAACCGCATAATTCTTCGTAAAATATCCCGTCTGTTTGTCTTCCTTTTCCCGTCTCTAGGACGTTTCAGGTATGTAGCAGACGTTACCCGGCATGGCGGGATTTCCCGCTTTCCTAATATATGCAAAACAGGCATCCAATGTGAATAGGAATGCCTGTTTTTTTTGATATTAAATTATTATTTTTTACTCGGAGCGGATCAGCGTCAGCGGGTTTATATTTTCCCCGTCCTTCTGCACCTGAAAATAGAGATGCTCGCCCTCCATCCGATAATATTTTGTTACCTTCGCCAGTTTTGCCATCTCCTGACCATTCTTTACGTAATCTCCCGGCTTTACTGCAATCTCTTCAAGTTGTCCGTAGGTCAGCGTGTATCCGCCCCCAATATCCAATATCAATGTCTGTCCGGTCTTATCTTCTTTTTTAATTTCTTTGACAATTCCATTTGCTGCGGCGACAATTGGATTCCCCTTTTCCCCCGCAATAAAAATTCCTGGGTTGGTTTTAAACTGTCCCAGCGTTTCAAAATAGATTAATTTGTCCGTGCTGTAGTTTTTTATTACATTGCCGGATAGTGGCCAGCTAAGACCGTCTTCCTCGGAAAATTTCAGTTCCTGCGCCGTCGGATTGTTGACCTGCGCGCTCTCTTCTGACTGCGCCACATCCTCCGTTGAGGAACCTTCTTTAATGCCTTCAGATTTTGTATCTGTCTTGCCAACCTTTATTTCCGTTTTCTCTGCATTATCAGATTTGTCAACTTTCGTTTCCGTTTTTTCCCCCTGATCCGATTTTGCTACCTTTTCATCCGACTCTTCCGGTTGTTCCGGCTTATTTAATGCTGTCTGTGTTGTCGGAACCGGAGCCGTTGTCGGTTTGGTATGGTCTTGTTGACTTGGCTTGTTTAACTCCTGCGTGCCGTTCGCTGTCAGCTGCTGCTCTGTTGGCTGGGATGGCGTTGGACCCGCTGCTATCTGATCCGTATGCCCTTCGTCCCCTTTGTCCGCAGACTTATTTGGCTGATCAGGAACGGGCGTTGCAATATCGTTTTGTGCAATATCCCGTATTTCATCCGGTACTCCCTGCCCTTCGTCGTTTAAATCCACCAGTTCCTTTTGCTCTTTCTGCGGTTCGCTTTTTCTTGTCACCGCATACACCGTGCCGGAAATCGCCAGCACACCGCACAGCCCAAGCAGATACAGCCGCTTTTTATTCTGGTATTCTTTTTTTTCTCCCTTCACCTCTCGCGCCGCCTTTCCTCAAATTCTCTTACGGTACAACTCTTGTACTGCTAGTATTGTTTCCGGCGAATGCGAAATTATTCAAAAATTTGTTAGAAAATATGTCATTATCCAGTTCTTGATTTTTTCGATTATATTTACAGACAAAATCACTTATAATGTGCGAAAAGCAAATGGCAGAACAATATAATATTCCGGTTCCCTTTTACTCGGCATATTTCATCAGTCCGGTCACAATTTCCTCAAATTTCCATTTTGATGAGGCGCGGTCAATCAGACCAAAATTTTCACCATTTCCAATAAAAGCGTTATTGTCCCACCAGCAGCAGGTAATCCCCCTCGCGCGTGCAGCCGCGATATAGGCGACAGAGAAATCCACGCGATCCTGCACATTGCCGCTTTTTGCGCGCGCGCCAAACTCACCGATCACAACAGGAATATTATTTTTGATAAAGTGCTCGTAAAGCTGATCCATAAATCCCGTGATTCCGCGCACATCTGCGGCATTATCCGAGTCAAATTTGTTTGTGCCGCCCTCATTTAGTGCAAAATCATATGGGGTATAGGCATGTACGGATACAATCAGCTTGTTTTCTGCCGAATCTTCCGGCAGTGAAAACCCTGCATTTAACGCGCCGTCCGGAGAAGCGTCGTAGCCCGGCACCATAACATAGCGGGTCGGATTATTGCCCGCTGTCGCGCGAATGGTATCAAGCGCGGTCTGATTTAATTCATTAATGCACGCAATCGCATCCTTACAGCTCTCATTGTTCGGATCAATCCACCACTCATAATTTGACCCTATCATGCGCGGCTCATTGAGCGTTTCAAAAATCAAATGTTCATCGTAGTCTGCAAACTTCTCTGCAATCTGTTTCCAAACGCTGCTTACATAGTGCTTTGAAGTATCTAAATGCTCCGCAGTCGGATAATAGTATGCCGCATCCACATCATGATGAATATTTAAAATCACATACAGCCCCTCATTGATCGCCATATCCACCACTTCTTTTACTCTCGCCATCCAGACTTCACTGATGGCAAAATCCTCACCGGAAACATGATTGTGCCAGGATACCGGAATGCGAATGGTGTTAAATCCTGCTTCTTTAACTGCCGTAATTAAGCCCGGCGTTGTGATAACACCACACCATGCGGACTCATATTTCAGTTCATCATCCAGCCATGTGCAGTCCGATGCATCTAAAGTATTTCCAAGATTCCAGCCAATCTTCATCTCCTTGACAAAGGTAAACGCCTCTGTATCCGGCACATCCTTTGCCTCCATTGTAATATCCGGAACCTCGTATTTACTCTCCGTCTTAGTTGGTTCCGGGGTTGGTGTTGCCTCCGCTGTCGGGGTCGCCTCAGGCGTGACCGCCTCTGTTATGGTTACATCCGGGGCCGATATCGCCCCCGGTGATGTAATCTCTGGGGTTACATTCAATTCTCCATTACTTTTCTGATCTCCGCAGCCCGCTGCTAACCCCGCTGCCAATACCGTAGCTAGTGCTAAACATTCAATCTTCTTTCTAAACATCTCTACCTCCTATTTTTAGTTGCGCGTATACAGTTATTCTGTGTGAAGCTGCAGTTCATACAACTTCTTATAAATCCCGTTTGCGGCAAGCAGTTCCTGATGTGTGCCGCTCTCTCTTACTTCTCCCTTATGCATAACAATAATTTTGTCCGCGTGCTGTATTGTGGAGAGGCGGTGTGCAACCATAATCGTTGTTCTGCCCTTCATCAGCTTTTCAAGTGCCTCCTGAATTAAAAGTTCCGTCTCCGTATCAATATTTGCCGTTGCCTCATCCATTACTAGAATCGCCGGATCGTAGGCAAGAGTGCGCGCAAAAGAGAGGAGCTGTCTTTGTCCAGCGGACAACGTGCTGCCCCGCTCAGTCACTGGCTCATGATAGCCATTTGGCAGACGGGAGATAAAATCATCCGCATTAACATATTTTGCAGCGCGCACAATCTCTTCATCTGTAATGTCCTCCCTGCGCAGACGAATATTGCTGCTGATATCGCCGGTAAAAATAAATACATCCTGCTGTACCTGTCCAATTGCGGCGCGCAGCCTTGATTTGTCAAGCTCCTTGATATCCACGCCGTCAATCGTAATTTTCCCCTTTTGAATATCATAGTATCTGCCAATCAGATTGAGAATTGAAGATTTCCCCGCGCCTGTCGCTCCGACGAATGCCACACGGGAGCCGGACTCTACGGTAAAACTGACATCCTTTAAGATCCAATCCTCCCCCTGGTAGGCAAACCAGACATGATCAAACTCAATGCGTCCGCGCACCTTGCCGATATCGACAGGCTGCGGCGGATTCTCGATCATTGGATTTTCGTCTAAAAGGGTGAAAATCTTTTCCGCCGATGCCATTGCGGACTGCAATGTGCCAAACTGTTCCGCCAGTTCCTGAATCGGCTGAAAAAAGGAATTGATATACTGAATAAAAGTATACAATGTTCCCACAGTAATTGCACCCTTGATCACGGAGGAAGAACCTGTCCAGATAATAATGGACAGTGCCACGATCGAGAGAAAGTAAATACTTGGTCTGAATACGGCAAATACCATCATTTCACGGTAATTTGCCTTATACAGATCCTCGTTTTTTCTTCCGAATTCTGCATTTTTCTCCTTTTCGCGCGCAAAAATCTGAATGACCTTCATCCCGGAGAGATGCTCGGAAAGATAGGTGTTTAATGCAGTGATCTTTGTGCGGGTAATCCGGTAAGTCATGCGGGAAATCTTTTTAAATAAAACGGTCAGTCCCACAATAAATGGAAGAAGCGCGAAGGCAAACAGCGCGATCTTTACATTTAACATCAGCATAACAACGGCAAGTCCGATAATCGTCACCGTATTTTTGATCAGGCGCACAAGAATATTTGCATACATTTCATGCAGTGCTTCGACATCGTTTGTCGCGCGCGTCACAATCTTTCCGACCGGTGTGATATCGAAAAACCGCAACGAGAGTTTATTGATATGATCAAAAACCTCCTCGCGGATATTGTAGATAATATTCTGCCCTGTTAACTGCAAGATCCAGGTCTGCAAAAAATTGCAGACAAAACTCAAAAGCAGCACTCCCAAGTAAATCAGCCCGCAGCGGCGCACTTTTGCAAAGGGAGCTTCCTCCATAAACAGATCGATAACCTCGCCCATAATCATCGGACGATAAAGTTCTAGCACCGTGATTACAAGCACTAAACATAATGCTGCTGCCATCCAGTGTGCGTAGGGTTTGGCGTAGGCAAGAAGGCGCGAAAACACACCCCGGCTTGCCGATTTTTCCAATTCAATTTCTTTTCTGTCCATCGCGTCCTCCCCTACTCTTTTTCCAGCTGCTTTTCCAACTGTTGTTTTTCGTAAAGTTTCGCATAGATCCCACCTTTTGCAATCAATTCATTATGCGTGCCATACTCCGCCATATCCCCGCAATCCAATACCATAATATGGTCGGCATTTTGTATGGTCGAGATGCGGTGCGCAATAATGATTGTTGTTTTCCCCGCACGGTTCCTTTTTAGGGCAGCAAGTATCTTTTCTTCTGTATCAGTATCCACCGCTGAGAGAGAATCATCTAAAATCAGAATCGGCGCATCCTTCATCAGCGCGCGGGCAATGGAACTGCGCTGCTTTTGTCCGCCGGAAATCGTCACCCCCCGCTCTCCCACCATCGTGGAATACTTTTTGGGAAAATCCATAATATTCTCGTGGATACAAGCCTGTTTCGCCGCTTCCATCACTGGTTCTAAGTCACCATAAGCCTTATCCATGCGGTTTTTGGACTGAAAGAAATCGCGTTCCAAGTATTCTTCAAGCCGCTCTTTATGTGACATAAAAATCTTCGCGCTCGCCGCTCCCTCCTTAAAAACTTCCTCCGGCACATCGGAAAGTCTGCGCACGCCAAAAGCGATATTCGTCTGCAAGGTATCCGAAAACAAAAAATTATCCTGCGGCACATAGGCGATGGACTCCCGCAAAATGGAGAGAGGAATTTCTTTTATCCCATGTCCATCTATTCTTATCTCCCCCTCGTCCACATCATACATACGCACAAGAAGATTTGCAAAGGTGGTCTTGCCACTTCCGGTACGCCCTAAAATCGCGAGAGTTTCCCCCTTTTTAATCTCGACGGACAAATCTCTTAGGGCAGGAACTGTCTTTTGCTGATAAGCGAAGGTCAGATGGCGCACTGATATCCCCCCGCGAGGTGCCGCAAGACTTTTATCTGCCTCTGCCCCATCCACAATCTCTGGTTTCTCAGCAAAGATCGCCTCCACACGCTTCATTGAGGCAAATCCCTGCGAGAAAGAATTGATGCTGTCGCCGACGGCAATCATCGGCCAGGCTAGCATCCCCACATACGAGGTAAACGCTACGAATTCCCCTGCGGTAAGCACCTTATCAAGTACCAATTTTCCGCCGTAAAGAAGGGCAATCACACTTGAAATACCAACAATCACATCAAGCAGAGGCATTACCACCGCCTGAAGTTTTACAACGCTTAGGTTCTTTTGTTTATTATTTAGGTTTGCCTTCGCAAATGCCTTCCGCTCTTCTCTCTCCTGCACAAATGCCTTGACCACACGAATTCCGGAAACGCTTTCCTGCACTTGGTCAGTCATATCCGAGAAAGCTTTCTGCTTTTCGGCAAAACGCCGCTCCGCTGCTCCCCCGTAATAGATGCCGCCAAAAAGGATCACTAGCATTGGAATGCAGGCGAGCAGTGTCAGGCTAAGATTAACATGTATAATCATCTTTGCGATTACCATAATAGTCATGACAACCGCGTCAAAAGTCGAAATTACCGCAGGACCCAGCGACATACGGATGGCACCGAGATCATTGGTAAAATGTGCCATCAGATCGCCCGTCTTGTTCTCATTGTAATAGCGCATTGAGAGTGTGGAAAGATGACCAAACATCTCGCCGCGCAGTTCATACTCGATTTTTCTCGCCGCACCAAAAATATAAAAACGCCAGCCAAAACGTCCGAGTGCCATCAGACTACCGACGAACAAAATCTTCACTAACAGGGAAATTACACCTGCCATATCCATCCCCGCAATCAGACCATCCGTTACATCGCCGGTATATTCTGGAATTAAAAGCCCCAGATAATCCACTGCCAAAAGCACTATCATGCCAAGCAGATAACTTACCCAGTATTTTTTTATATATTTTACAACCATAAATTTGGCATCCTTTTCCGTGAAATGGGCGGCTAAGCCCTTTTACGCACTTAACCGCCCTTTTTCCTTTACTTTAAAATTACATCCGTCTCATGAATCACAGCCTTTACATCATCTGCCATCTTAGAGATGGTATTCATGGATTCTTGTATCGTCTTACCCTTATCTGAAGTCTGATCAACATTCATAATCGCATCGTGCATAAAGGATAAAATTTCCTCGATCGTACTATTGAATTTCTCAATAACATCCGCAATCGATCCGATGGCATCCTTGATCGCTTCATCGTTCACCTTTGCGGATGCAACGGAAGATTTCGAGTTGTCCGAGAGCTGACGTATATTGGAAGCGACCACAGCAAAACCATTGCCTGCCTCGCCTGCCCGCGCTGCCTCGATCGCCGCATTTAGGGAGAGAAGATTGATCTTTCCGGCAATCTTTTCCACATCCTGCGTCATGATATTGTAGCCCTCGATACTATTTGTAATGCGCTCCGCAGACTCTCTCAGACCATCATTCAGACCGGAGAGTTTACTCATATGCTCCGTCAGCGAACTCATCTTCTCCGAGGTAGCCAAACCGGTCTCGCGGATAAGATCCGCCTCTTCTTTAATCTCATAGATGCTGTCGTTGAGCCGTTCAAATACCTCTCTCAGATTACTGTTCATCTCATGCACTCTATGGTTTACCTGCTCAACCTTCTTTCTCTCCTGCTCGACGGACTTGACAATGTACTGGTGGCAGTTCTCCTTCTCATTCACCCCTTTGGCTATCGCAGTCGCCATCTCGCGGCAGGTGCGGAAACCACACGCATGACAGTCAAAATGCTTCTCTTCCTCAGTCGTTTTTCCAAGCAGACGGTACGCCCTCTCGATCTCGCCGTCCGTCACATTGATAACCTTCACATCACTCGCCACATACCGGCGGATATAATCGCTTAGGCGCAGCTTCTTGTCAAACTCTGCAAACTGTGCATCCTCGCCTCGCCTTGTCATATTCTTGCGGCGCACATTGCGTGCGTATTTCTCAACGTCATTCATAATATTGTTGATGGCAAAGCAGTGGTAATCCACACCGGATGCCGGTCCGCCGTTACAGCCGTCCTTGCAGCTTAACACATCAAAAACCGTCGGCAGATCTTTTTCTCTCTGCTGCAAATACAGATTCAGATCGTCGTAAAGACGCTCCGTCCCCTCTGAGCTAATAATGGAGAGATCCGGCTCGTGGATCTGAAGGTTCTTCATCAATCCGCCCGGCTTTGAGTAGATAGCTCCCTCCAGACCGATATCGCCGTCAAACTCGAACGGGCTGTAAATCTTTACGGTCGGCAGATCCACATGCTTTTTCTTAAAATACACCCGCAGATGCTCCATCGTCACATTGTAATCAATCACTCTCGTTTCCTTAAATTCATCCCCCTTGGCGATACACGGTGAGATCGCTGCGATCTTTCCCTTGTAGCCAAGAACATTGCGGATATACAGACCAAGACATAGCATCGGGCTGTGAATCGGTGAGAGATGCGGCAGCAGTTCTGGCTTTTGCCGCACTATGTAATTGACCACCGCCGGACATGGCTGCGAGATAAGCTTTGCTTCCGGATGCTGCTTCAAGTAGCGCAGATGCGCCCAGGTACAGATATCCGCGCCAAAGGACACATCATATATCTTCTTTACCCCCTGGTTTCTAAACCATTGAAGCACATGTCTCCAATTGCCCTCAAATCCGATTTTGATGGAAGGTGCCGCGATCACAATCAGCTCATGACCCGCGCCCAAATCCTCCATAAAGGCATCAATATCATCTTCATATGACCTGACTTCATGTGTGCAGGCTTTGATACAGGCACCACACTTGATGCATCTCTTGTCATCGATCGTGATAACTATCCGTCCCGTGCTGTCCGCCTTAGCCACATTCGCATCAAGAACCGGACACACTCTCACGCAGGCATTACACCCCACACATTTACTCGTGTCTATACAGACTTTTCCCATAGTGTTTCTCCTCTGCACTCAAATATTCTGCGGCCTTCCTTCCTCGGCCATTCTTACAACTTGCTTATATTCTAACAAATCAGAAAACACTTGTCAATGATAATCGAAACCTGCGCGCTGTTTTGCGACATATTTCTACTGTAAATTTCTTGAAAATAAGGATAAAAAAGCCAGGTTATACCCTGGCACCCAGCAATTCCCTTGTGTAGGAATGTTCTGGTTTTTCAAAGACCCTATGTGTTACTCCGCTCTCGACAATCTCCCCGTGATACATTACAAAAACACGGTCGCAGATGCGGTGAATCACATTCATATCATGGGAGATAAAAAGATAGGTCAATCCAAACTCTTTTTGCAGTTTTACTAAAAGCACCAGGATCTGCTCCTGCACAGTTACATCAAGTGCTGAGACCGGCTCATCCAAAAGGATAAAACTGCGCTTTAACATGATCGCCATCGCGATTGCCACCCTCTGACGCTGACCGCCGGAGAGTGTGCCCGGATATCTGTCATAATACTCTCTTGAAAGCCCTACCTTTTCAAGCATTGCACAGACCGCATCACACTGCTGTTCCTTCGTCCCCACATGGTGCAAGCGCAGCGGTTCAGTCAGAAGCCATCCGATCGTTTTAGCGGGATTTAAGCTGCCGTAGGGATCTTGAAATACCATCTGCGGCTGTTTGCACCCGATATAAAAATTTCCTGCCACCAAAGGATTTAAGCCCGCAAGTGCCTTGGCAAGCGTCGATTTGCCACAGCCCGACTCCCCGACAATCCCGACGATCTCCCCGGCATACAGTTCAAACGAAACTTGCTTTACCACCTCTTTCCTCGTTTTTGGGCAAAACAATGCCTCCGCCTTCTCCTCATAGAACACAGAGAAATTCTCCACGCGCACAACTGCCTCCCCCTGTGTGATATTCTGCTCCTTTTTCAGCTCGCTCCCCTTTCCAAGTGCCGCTGCTAAAAGTCTTTTTGTATATTCCTTCTGCGGATGCTCAAACAGTTTTTCTACCTCCCCCTGCTCCACCACCTCGCCCTCACACATTACAACAGCACGGCTGCAGACATTGC
>CAJUCG010000063.1 GCA_910585065.1 uncultured Lachnospiraceae bacterium | reverse complement strand
CGGAAACGGTGAGGAGATGAGCAGGGATTTTAGAGATACCGTGTACTGGTATATGGAATGCGGTAGGTTTGGAAAGAAGCTTGTCCGCTTAAAGAGAATTGTAGCTGGTTTTGACCTTGGGGAGGAAGATGAACTGGTGGTGCGCCTTGAGTATGGAGAGAAAGAAAAGATGAAATGGCACAGGAATAAGATGGAGGAGTGGAAGAAAAAATGGAAGGAATACTTTGAAGAGTAGTTATAGAAATCCCCTGTCCTTTATCGGGCAGGGGATAAACCGTACTTAATCAATGTAAGTCCCTGCTATTTTTAATTTTTTCTCGCTATCTGCAAAATGGGCATTTGTCCGACCCAGTGTACAGGGCTTTGTCTGTAATTTTCTATAAGCATTCTACTTCACCCTTACAAAATGCATCAGCCTGCTTGAGAAATCTCCCCAAATTTCCGGAGCCTGCACGCCCGCATACATCAGCACATCGCCGCTATAGCGAACCTTTGTTTCCTCATTTTCATACACCGCATTTACATCAAGCCCTTTTAAGCGGATGCGGCGCGTCTTGAAATTCGCGCGGCGCAGTACTTCCACATAAGTAACAAGTGCTTCAGAACCATCCTTTGCGGCAACCTCGTAGCAGTCGTACTCGTGATTTTCTGAATAGCTTGCCAGGCGGTAATAATCCCCGGAACGCACAAGGTCATTATATTTATGGTACATTGCTACCTGCGACGGGATCATCTCCCTATCCTCCTGCGGAATGCGGGTCACGTCAAGCTCATAGCCGAAAGTCCCTGCCAGTGCCACTTCGCCGCGCGTTTTAAACGGAGTAGTGCGGCCAACGGTGTGGTTTGGGCAGTCACTGACGTGCGCGCCCATCGAGCAGAGAGGGTAGGCGATCGCGGTTCCCTCCTGGATGGAGAGCCGCTCGATGGCATCAGCATCATCAGAACACCAGATCTGCGGGCTGTAGTAGAGCATACCTGCATCAAAGCGTCCGCCGCCGCCAGAACAATTTTCAAGCAGCAGATGAGGGAAGTCCGTGATCAGACGCTCCTGCATCTCATATACGCCGAGCATATAGCGGTGGGAAAGTTCGCCCTGACGCGATGTAGGATATGCAGTGCTTCCAAGGTCAGTGAGCGGGCGGTTCATATCCCATTTTACATACTCGACATTTGCCGAGGAAAGCACCTCCTTGACGCGGTCATAAATGTAGTCACGCACTTCCTTGCGGGAAATATCAAGCACAAACTGGTTGCGGCAGCGACATGGGGTGCGGTCAGGGATCTGGATCGCCCAGTCCGGATGCGCGCGGTAGAGATCGGAGTCCGGCGAGATCATTTCCGGCTCAAACCAGATGCCGAATTTCATGCCGAGTGCGTTCACGCCATCTACCAAGGTTTTTAAGCCGCCAGGAAGCTTTTTCTCATTGACTTGCCAGTCGCCAAGAGAAGTGTTGTCATCCTCGCGATGTCCAAACCATCCATCATCCATCACAAGCATTTCAATGCCGAGTTTGCTCGCTTCTTTTGCGATGGAAAGAAGCTTGTCCGTATTGAAATTAAAATAGGTCGCCTCCCAATTGTTGATTAGGATCGGGCGTTTTTTGTCGCGGTACTCGCCGCGGATTAAGTGATCGCGGTAAAGATCGTGGAAAGTGCGCGTCATCTTGCCAAGACCTTCGTCCGAGTAAACCATAACGACTTCCGGACAGGTAAATACCTTATCTTTTTCAAGAGTCCACGAGAAATTTTCCGGGTTGATCCCCATAACCATACGCACTGTGTCAAATTGGCAGCCCTCTGCCTGGGCAAGAAAATTTCCGGAGTAGACGAAATTCATCGCGTAGACTTCACCCGCCTCCTGTGTGGTTTCTTTTGTCATAACGGCGATAAACGGATGTTCTTGGTGGCTTGACTCGCCGCGCAGTGAGGAGACAGAGTGTTTGCCATGGGTGAGTGCCCTGCGGTCAATATGACGCTCGCGTGCCCAGCTACCGTGCAGTGTGATATACTCATAATCTGCGCCGTCAAGTGTCAGGCAGGCAGAGAGTGCCTTTTTTAATACAATCTCATCCTCCCCATGGTTAATAATGCGCGCACTGCGGGTGATGGCATCCACGTCCTCAAAGACGGAGTAGACAAGTACAACTTCAAGATTTAAAACCGGGTCGAGGCAGACAAGTTCAAGACTGCTGCACTCTGACTCGCTGCCAAAGGTTGCTGGAAGTCCTGAAAGTGCTGGCTTTCCGGAAAAGATCTTGTGGGAGCGGTAGACGAGAGAGCAGGCTTCATGCCCGCCTTTTGTCCGTACCTTCAAGCAGCTTTCGCGGTAATCACCCACGCCATGGGTCGAATATTCAAACGGGAATGTGTCGCCAAACGCCCCGCGATCGCGGTTGTTTTTGCTTGGTACAAACGGACCTTCCTCAAGGCGCATCAGATGGCGCACATGGTAGTCGGAGAGTTTTCTCCCGTAGTAAGCGTGTCCAACAAAGGATTCCTCATCCACAAGCGCGAGAATATAGCTTGTGTTTTTCGTGTCGAGTTTGAAGACCTTCTCATCCTCAAAATATTGGATTCCCATAAATAAATACCTCCTTGTAGTGTGTAAGAAAACTTACGCCTCTATCATATACAATCCAAGATGATTTGTCAATTTGGAAAAGAAAATAGTGCATAGATAGTGCAAAATAAAAGAGTATAATGATAAAAAAATAAAAATTCTAAATTTTTTGGAACAAAATGATAAAAAACACTTGAAAATAAGGAAGCGTTTTGATACAATAGGTAATGAACTTGATAATAATAAAATACATAGTATTTAGGAGGAATGTATGTTAGAGGACATTAAAACCAGGGCCCAGAAAGCGGCGAAAAAACGCATTATTGTATGGGCGATCGTCATCGTAGTCTTAATGCTCGCGCCACTTTTAGCACCATTGCAGTATCTGCTTGGACCGAAAGACCTGACGAAGGAGAAAAATCTTGATTATACGAAATATGAGGGGAAATACGTAGAATTCGAAATCAAGTATGTTTTTGATTACTATATGGAGCAGATTTCAAAGAACACGAAGACCGGTTCGCAGCGCACTACCGGCTATGGGTATGTGGTATACAATTATGAGGATAATTCCTGCTTTGCCGTATATCTGCCGAAGAGCGAGGACAAGCTGATGCAGGAATTGATGGATCAGGCAGTAAATGTTTATTATTACCAGATTGAGGGAACAAAATCCATCAAGGTAAAGGGAACCTTAAAGAAATTGTCGGGGACGGAGCTGCGCTACTACAACGAAACTGTAGAGGGGCTAGAAGAGTATATTCCGGGAATTACAGATGCGGCTGTGGGTTTTTATGTGGACAGCGAGACGGTAAACCGCGTTCCTACCGTATTTATCTGGATTATTTATGCAGTATGTGTATTCGGACTGTTCCAGATTATAATTTCTATTGTCCGCTTTAGCACGGGCAGTGCGCAAAAGCAAATCGATAAATTTATCAGCGCGCACCTGGGAGTTACCGAGGGACAGATTGACTCCGATATGAGAGCGGCTGTCAAGATAACGAACGAAATCTGGGCGGGTCATCAGTTTACTATCTGGCTTGAGGGAGTAAAAATTCATATTCTTGATAACTCAAAGCTTGTGTGGGCGTATTATTACCGTGTGACCGGCAGACAGAATATCAGTCAGGTGTTGACTTTTGATATCGACAAGAAGAAAGTGCCGATCAATATTTCCAAGGAGAGCGGTGAGAAACTGTTAGGAGTATATGTTCAGACACAGCCGCAGATGGTGATTGGTTATAAGTCGGAGATTGAGAAGCAGTACAAAAAGGATTTTGCGGGTTTCTTAAATATCGCCTACAATCCGTGGAAGAATGGGGATTACACACAAGATCAGAGCAGTGCGGATGGTGCTTACGGCATGGATAATTATTCGAGTAATTATGGTGCGGGCAGCAGCACAGTGGAATTAACGGATGCCGGTCAGAATACGATCGAGGTGATCAAGGTGGTGCGCGAGGTGACGGGACTTAGCTTAGCGGAAGCAAAGGATCTGGTGGAGAGCGCGCCGTCCATTATAAAGAATGGTGTGACCGAAACAGAAGCGCAGAATATTAAAGCACAGTTGGAAGCCGCAGGAGCAGGTGTTTCAATAAGATAAAATCATTATATGAAGGTTAAGGGAAGCCGCAGCGCGATTATTGCACTGCGGCTTCCCCTTTTTGGAGATTTTTCCCTGATTGTATATAGGATTATTTTTTCTTTTTTTGGTCTTCGGCGGTAAATTCCACAATAGCATAGGGTATTTCATCCTTATCATTTAACGAGACATAATATTTTGTATCGGAAGACGGCAGTATTTTGGGGTAGATAATATCTCCGAGGACAGCGGCACGGCGATATTCTGCGCGCATTCTGCGGATACAGAAAGTTTCGGGAAGACATGCCTGTGCAAGACGGACGTATTGGCTGTTATTGACATGGTTGTTTGTGTCGAGGAATACTTTGGTAATGGCAATAGGTGAATTTACTGCAGCATATAAGGAATTATCTGGCACATCCTGATCTGCGGTTTTTACAGGGATCTTGGGGGCTTTGGGCAGCGTAATTTTGCGCGGTGCGTACTCCATTGGATAAGCGGGTTCTAACGGGTACAAAGCGGTATCTTCCGGGGTGATGCGCAGAGGCTTTCCACTGTCAGTATCAATCAAAAACCAGATAGAGTTTGCATAGGCGGCGATTTCATGTCCGCGCGCCTCATTGTAGAGAATAAAATTTCGGTAGCCATATATCCCTTTAAAATCATGCGGCCAGGTACCTATCGTAATTGGCTCGAACAGATGCGGCGGGCGCACCAGTTCCACCTGCCACGCAGATAAGAGCCATGCCTTTTTTTTCTCGGTCAGATACTGTACGCCGACACCTAAGTCGGCTGACTGGAAATTGGAACAATCCTGAAAATAGTTTAGGATTGCATAGAGGTCTAAGATTTGATCTTTTGTGGCTTCACTGTAGCGGACGCGGCTGTGAAATGTATACATCTCAAAATCTTCCTTTCTTTTTTTATAGAGTCAATCTGCTTGGGGGATGAATCTTAGGGTGCGGCGGGCAGAAGAGCTTTTGCCTTTTCCAACCGCTGATCGAATTCCATATAAAATTCTTCCTCGCTTTCTGCGCGGTAGTTTGTCCGGTAAAAGGTGTGCAGCAAGTAGACTTGAACTTTGCGGATGGTTTCGGCATTGGTTTCTTTAAAAGCTATAGTTAGATCTTCTAAAAAATAATGCCATTCTCCGACAAATTTTTGATTTTGCGGCAATAGCGCGGTATCAAGCCAGCGCGATACTTTGATCTTGGCGCGTGCCTTGGGGCACTCCTTCGTCTGAAGGATATAGCAGAAGGAGCGATCTGTATAGTAGCGTCCAAGTGGGAACATCCGGCAAAATCCCGGTCTGGCGGCATGGACGCTGCAGCGTCCAGCATCGTTTAGAAAGGCACAGTGTCCTGTATCTTTCTGGAGTTTTAAATTTGGCAGCACAATGCCGTCCACAAGATTTAATTCTATTTTTTCAGAGGAAACAAGCGCGTCAAAACTGGTATTTAATGTTTTTGTCAGTCGGAAAATATCCAGCGGATCAAGAATAATTGTATCCACCATTTCATGGCAGCATTTTGAGCAGCCGACGCAGTCCTGGCAGTCTGCGCGCACCATATCATTGACGGTATAGAACCTGCCGTCCGTAATTTCGTTTAAATCCACATTTCGCTTCATTGAAAATTCCTTTCTTGTAAGTAAAATCCCTTTTTCTCAGTGGGAGTATAATCTCCGACGGGATAAGCCCTAAGCATTCTTGAAATGTCAAGAATAATTCTAAGTATAGCACAGGTCGGAAATTTTTTCAAAAAATTTTCTGATGGATAAATCTTTGATGTTCTTAAATCAAAAAAAGGAAAAGAGTTGTAATTCCCAATAAGATCCACTATAATAAAAGAACAAATAAACATTGTAATAAGAGAGCGAGAAAAGGGGGGATTGTCCGGATGAAAATTGGGGCATTGGAAGCGGGTGGTACAAAGATGGTGTGTGCGATCGGTGATGAGTATGGGAGGATTGAAAAGCGTGTGTCTTTCCCGACGCAGACACCAAAGGAAACTTTGCCGCAGATATTGGAATTTTTTAGAAATGAAGAAATTGCCGCACTTGGAATTGGGTGTTTTGGATCGGTGGAATTAGACCGGAAATCACCAGTTTACGGTTATATTACAAGCACACCAAAACTTGCCTGGGCAAATTATGATATTGTCGGGAAGTTTGCGAAAGCACTTGGTGTTCCGGTCGGTTTCGATACGGATGTTAATGGCGCGGCACTCGGCGAAGTATTTTTCGGTGCGGCAAAGGGCTGTGATCCTGCCATATACATTACCATCGGAACCGGTGTGGGTGTGGGCGTGTACATAAACGGTGCGCTTTTGCACGGGTTGATTCACCCGGAAGCGGGGCATATACTGATTACAAGGCGGCATGGGGATACCTACCGCGGCAAATGTCCGTACCATGAAAATTGTCTTGAGGGGCTGGCTGCGGGACCTGCGATTATGGAGCGATGGGGAAAACCTGCTGCCGAACTTACTGATCGGAAAGAAGTATGGGAGTTGGAGAGCGATTATCTTGCGCAGGCGGTTGCAAACTATATCTTGACGCTCTCGCCGCAGAAAGTGATTCTGGGCGGTGGGGTGATGCACCAGGAGCAGATGTTCGCGCTTGTAAGAAAAAAAGTGCAGGAAAAATTAAATTCTTATCTGCAAAATGATAGGATCGCAGAACATATTGAGGAGTATATTGTGCCGCCTGCACTTGGCGATAATGCGGGGATCACGGGCGCGCTTTTACTTGGATGGCAGGAATTTGAAAGAGTAGCCGCGCTAAAATAATGAGGTTAAAGCTGCGATGTCCTTTGTTTTGCGGAGGACATGGAGTCTGGCAGCAGTCTGGCAAGTTGCCTGCGCACCGGATAGCCGATCACTGTGCAGGCAATCAGCTTGATTGCGTCAAAGACGACAAATGGGGCTACGCCTGCGGCGATTGCCGCTTTGGGGGAGAGATGCATTGAGATCCCCAGCCATATCGTGCCGAAGGTATAACAGATCAAAGTGCCGATCACCATCCCGATAATATGCAGATAGATTTTTTTCTCGAATTTTTGCACGGCAAACCCCGTACAGATTGCGATAAAGAAATATCCAATAATATAGCCGCCCGTTGGTCCTGCAAGCACGGACAGACCTGCCTGTCCTTTGGAAAAAACAGGGAGACCGATACAGCCGAGCAGGATGTAGATAAGAATGGCGGCACTGCTGCATTTAGGACCAGTGAGATAGGCACTGAGATAGACCGCAGCAATAGCTAAAGTAATTGCGGGCATTGGGCTTGGCAGCGGGATGGAGATCGGCGAGAGAATGCAGAGCAGTGCCGCCATCAATGCAGTAAATGTAATTTTTTGTACGTTTGTTTTCATAGATTGAATCCTTTCGTTTGATGTAGTGGGTTTTTTGTGAGTATAACACAGAAGAAGAAAATAGTCAACCTAAAATTTAAAAAGGTTTACAATAATAATAAAAAATGACAAAACGGACAGAGAAAAATGTCTGTTTTTTTGTATCTTGATATGTTATACTATGGTAAATATATAAAGGAAAGGAAGGTAAATATTGTGACGAGAGAAACTATTAACGCGCAGGGCGCACCGGCGGCGGTTGGACCGTATGTACACGCGGTAAAAGCGGGGGATTTTGTTTTTACTTCCGGGCAGTTAGGGCTTGACCCCGCAACGGGGACGCTGCCAGAGGGGGTCAGGGCTCAGGCAAGACAGGCGATCAAAAATATTGAGACGGTGCTTGGGGCGGTCGGCTGCACGCTTGCGGATGTTGTTAAGACAACGGTCTTTCTGGCGGATATCCATGATTTTGCCGCTATAAATGAAGTTTACGCAGAGTTTTTTACCGGGGAAACTCCGGCGCGCTCCTGTGTGCAGGCGGCGGCATTGCCAAAGGGCGGGTTGTTTGAGATTGAGGTAGTGGCTGTTTGCAGATAGGGGACTGCAATACTGTGAACGGCGCGTTTGTCCGTTCAGGGGAATATTAAAAAAAGAAAGCGAGAAGGCAGATGAAAACAGCAAAAGAATTTGATTACAAATGGCTCTCCAACCCGGAGATTTTTGCAGTGAATCGCAGGGCGGCGCATTCTGATCACCGATTTTTTGCCTCCGCCAAGGAGGAGAAGGAAGGAAAATCTTCGCTTGTCCATTCCTTAAATGGTCTATGGAAATTCGCGTTTGCGAAATGCGAGAGAGATCGCATCAAAGGGTTTGAGGCGGAGGATTTCGACTGTGCGGGCTGGGCGGATATCCCGGTGCCATCGCATATGGAAACCAATGGGTACTGTGCGCCGCAGTATGCAAATGTGCAGTATCCGTGGGATGGACATGAAGAGTTAGAATATGGGCAGGTGCCGCAGTATGATAATCCGGTGGGCAGTTATGTAAAGTATTTTACCGTGCCGTCCAGATTTGCCGGAAAGCGCGTAATGATTTCTTTTGAGGGCGTGCAGGCGGCGTTTGCCGTATGGTTAAACGGCAGTTTTATCGGCTATGGCGAGGATTCCTTCACGCCGTCCGAATTTGAGTTGACCGATGCCCTAAAGCGGGGGGAAAATAAACTGGCGGTATTAGTCTATAAATATTCTTCAGCATCATGGTTAGAAGATCAGGATTATTGGCGGCTTTCCGGAATTTTCCGCGAGGTGTATTTGTATGCTTGTCCGCAGGTGCATATGGCAGATCTCTGCGTGCGCACACTGCTTAGTGATGATTTTTCACAGGGCAGCCTGGAACTTAGCATGGAGTTGATGTGCGGTGAGGAGGCAAAGACGTTCTCAGAGCTTGCCTTTTCTGTTTCGCTCTTTGCGGCAGATGAAAAAAAGGTATTTTCGCGTTCTGTGGAGAAATTTATCGTGAAACCGAGCGGAAAGGAAGATTTGCGGGCGGACACGGTAAAAGTTTCAGCAAAAGCGGCAAAGCGCGAGGACGGCGAGCCAGTGGCGAGAGTAGGAGTGCAGGGGCAGCTTACTAACTTGCAGCTTTGGAGTGCGGAAAAGCCATACCTTTATACCCTGATTGTCACGCTGGAGGACGCGGCAGGCAAGATCTGCGAGGTTGTTTCGGAGAAAGTCGGCTTTAGACGCTTTGAGTTAAAAGACGGACTGATGCAGATCAACGGCAAGCGCATTATATTTTTCGGCACTGACCGCCATGAATTCAGCCATATCAACGGGCGCGCGGTAACTTACGAGGAAATGCTTGCGGATGTTGTCAATATGAAACGCAACAATATCAATGCTGTGCGCACTTCGCACTATCCAAATCAGACGGCATTTTATCGCCTGTGTGATGAATATGGACTTTATTTGATTGACGAGGCGAATTTAGAGACGCACTCGACCTGGCAGAATTGGGAAAAAGCGGTGGAGGAGGCACTTCCAGGCGACAGAAAAGAATGGCTGTCCGCAGTGCTTGACCGTGCGAAATCCATGCTGATGCGCGACCGCAATCACGCGAGTGTGCTGCTTTGGTCCTGCGGAAATGAATCGTTTGGCGGGAGGGATATTTTTGAGATGTCCGAATATTTCCGCAGCGCGGATCCGACGCGCTTGGTACATTATGAGGGAATTGTACATGACCGGCGCTATGAGGCGACAAGTGATATTGAAAGTTTTATGTACCCGTCAGCAAAGTATATTGAGGAACATATCTTAAAGGAGCATCCGGACAAGCCAATGATCTGCTGCGAGTATTCCCACGCGATGGGAAATTCAAGCGGCGCGATGGATAAGTATATTTCGCTTTCCGAGCGCGAGCCGCGCTTCCAGGGGGCATTTATCTGGGACTATATTGACCAGGCAATTCTTGCAAAAGATCGCTATGGCAATGAATATTACGGCTATGGCGGCGATTTTGATGATCGTCCTTGCGATTATAATTTCTGCACAAACGGGATCGTGTATTCTGACCGCAGAAATTCGCCAAAAATGCAGACCGTCAAATACAATTACCAGAACATTGTGGTAAAGGTGGGAGACGGCGAAGCATTGATCAAGAATAAGGCATTGTTTACCGATACCTCCGAATATGAAGCGAGGGTTTCAGTAAAAAAGAATGGTGTATTGTTAGATACCGTAAGTTTTGAAGCAGCCGTTGCCCCGCAAACTGAAGCATCTGTGGTACTTCCAATAAAGAAGGAGAAGGCACCGGGCGAGTATGCGGTAGTGGTATCCTTCCATCTAAAGGAGGACACGGCATGGGCGAAAGCCGGGCATGAGGTTGCGTTTGGCGAATATATTTACCAGGTGGAGCAAAAGCCAAAGGCAGTGACTGGAAGTTTAATTCTTACGGATGGCACAAATAATTTCGGTGTGCGCGGCGATCATTTCGAAGTGCTGTTTGACCGTGGCGGGCGCGGGATCACATCGTACCGCTATATGGGCAGGGAATTTATCTCCAGCCAGGTGCGCCCGAATTTCTGGCGCGCGCCGATCGACAATGACCGCGGCAATGGTATGCCTGCGCGCGCAGGAGTTTGGAAATTGGCAAGCCAGTACGCAAAGATTGTGAAATTTGGAAATTACAGTACAAGGAAAGCAGCAATTCTTCGATATGATTATGAACTTCCGACCACGCCGACAGCGAAGCTTACCATGACCTACGCCGTAACGGCGGACGGCGCAGTGAAAGTAGCACTTGAATACCCGCATACGGAAGGATTGCCGGAATTGCCGGAATTTGGTGTGATGATGAAGATCCCTGCGAATTATAATCGCCTGACCTGGTACGGAAATGGACCGGAAGAAACTTACGCCGACCGAACACTTGGCGCGAAACTGGGAATTTATTCCAATATGGTTTCGGATAATATGGCAGGCTATGTTAAACCACAGGAATGCGGAAACCACACGGGTGTGCGCTTTGCGAGCGTGGTGGATGAAAAGGGAATTGGACTGAAATTTAGTGCGCCTGTTCCAATGGAATTTTCCGCGCTGCCGTACACGCCATTTGAACTTGAGAATGCGGAACATACTTATGAGTTGCCTTTAGTGCATCATACAGTAATCCGTGCAATGTACCGCCAGACGGGAGTCGGAGGGGATGACAGCTGGGGTTCCTGGACGCATGAGGAATACCGGATCAAGAACGAGGATATGAAGTTTGAATTTTCGTTCTGCGGATGTGTGGAATCATAGATAAAGCTTAAAATGTAAAAGGGGAAGCCAGTTTGAATGGGATATGTGCTTGTTTGAACTGGCTTCTTGTAAGAAATAGGGGTGAAGGTGGATAGATGCAGATATCTATAGCGGGGATGGAAGTGGGATAAGATTGATATTAAGAGTAGGCAAGCGGGATAGCGAGCTTACTCTTTGTTTTATGTGCAGCCCCGTACAGAAAAAATATGCCGCTAAAACGACGCATAGGGCGTACAGTGAGATTATGTGCTTTGCACATAAGGGAGGAGAAGCCTCCCCTACCCGGTTATAGGCTGAATTTAAGTTGGAGCAGGTTCGAGTGGATCGTAAACATAAGATTATTCAGGAAAAATAACAGTTTAATTATTGATAACGTTTAATAACATTTTTAAATTTAGTATTGACAAACGTTATTAAACATTATATAATGGCATCATAACAGTGACTGTTTATGTTTTTTTATTGCCGGATAGATCTGATCAATCTAACCAGCATCCCAACCATTGCAGTTGGTAAAAAATCATATGCAGGGGAACAAAAAGTATCAGAATTAGAGAAAGGAGCATTTAATTATGTTTATGGAAGAAAGGCATCGGGCAATTCTTGATTTGCTGGGAGAAAATGGAAGTGTATCCGTTGGCGAGATCCAGAAGAAATTTGGTGTTGGCTACGAGACAGTAAAGAGGGATCTGCGGATTTTAGAGGAGAGCGGACTGCTGAAACGCACACACGGCGGAGCGATACCGCTGCGGCAAATTGCATCAGGTAAGCCGCCGAAAGTAACAGAGCGTGATCTGATGGAAATCAAGGAAAATTATATGGCAATCGCCATGTATGCACTTTCTATGCTGGAAAATAATGATGTAATCTACTTGCCCTCGGCAACAGTTGGTTATTTTATGGCACAGAAGCTACCAGAGAATTTAAAATTGCGTGTTGTGACAAATTCCATTGTGATAGCGGAAGAACTCAGGAAGCGAGATAATGTTTCTGTGATCATATTAGGAGGTGAAATGGATCAGAAGGGGCATTGTTACGATGCGATCGCCATTGAAACGATCCGGCGGCTGCGTTTTGACAAATGCTTCCTCACTTCAGCGGCTATCTCGGCAGATTTTGGGCTTTCCATCCAGCGGACGGGGGCAATTGACTTCTGGGGTGCATTAATTGGAAGTGCAAAGCAGGTGATCGGGCTGTATCCGACTGAAAAAATTGGGTTTGATTCCGTCGTGAGCATATGTCCGGCGGAAAAACTGGATGTGCTGGTTACAGACTGGGAAGCAGCAGAAAAGGATCTGAAAGCCTTTGATGAAAAGGGAATTCAGGTTGTCGTTGTGGAACGAACAGAAGTAACAGAAAAAGAAGAGAAAGAAGCCCAGGAATTATAGGAAATAATTGAGTAATTAGGGCGTGTCCAAAAATTTGCTCCTGTTATTTAACAGAAAGCAGTTTTCAGACACGCCCTAGTACCCTGCCCGTTTTTTACTTTATAAATGTTAAGACTGCCAGTACAATCCCGACTACTTCGTAGATCCATACAAGTGTGCTTATAATCGAGAAAATAATGCCAAGCACCGGGATGCCGGAAAGAAAGCCGAGCAGAACTCCAAGTACGGCGGCGATCACGACATAGATCACAATCGTAATAACCAAGCTCTGGATCTCACCGGATTTTACCGATTTGTTCAGCGGAAAATATGGCTCTAATTTTTCCATTTTTTGTAACCTCCAATCTTTTAAAATTTATACGCAAAGTACTTGTCACTTATATCTTGCAGGGACTATCTTGAATGCCGAAATAAATTATGTACTTTTACCCTGTAAAAATATGAAAAGAACTTGTGCAGCCTACTGCACTTTCACTTCCCCGGCAAGTACTTTTTTGTAATCTTCGTAATTTTTCTTAAGCAATGTTGGTGTGTCAAGCCCGTAAGGGCATTTTTTGCGGCACGCACCGCACTCTAAGCAGCCCTCGATCTTTTTCATCTCCGCTTGCATATTTTCGGAAAGCCAGTTTTTTGACGGTGCGCGGCGCAGCATCAGGGACATCCGCGCACACTGGTTGATCATAATCCCCGCAGGGCATGGCATACAGTAGCCACAGCCACGGCAGAATTCTCCAACAAGTTCTGCTCGCTCCGCCGCAATAAAGGCCTTTAATTCATTATCAAGCACCGGCTCCTCCTGCATAAAGGCAAGCCATTCTTCAAGTTCTTCGATGCGCTGAATCCCCCAGATCGGTGCGACATTGTCAAATTGAAGCATATATGCCATCGCCGCGCGCGAGTGAGTGATTAATCCGCCCGCAAGTCCTTTCATCGCGATAAATCCCATATTTTTATCAATGCAGCTCTGCACAAGGGCTTCTTCTTTTTCGGAGGAAAGATAACTAAACGGAAACTGTAATGTCTCGTAAAGTCCTGAGGCGATCGCCTCCTGCGCAATGTTTAATTTGTGCGTTGTGATGCCGATATGCCGGATCTTGCCCTCCGCCTTTGCCTTTTGCATACACTCGTACATCCCCGTTTTGTCCCCCGGCGCGAAACAATGGTCAGCGCAGTGGAACTGGTAGATATCGATGTAATCCGTGCGAAGGTTATGCAGCGAAGTTTCAAGCTGCGAAAAGAAATCCTCCGGTGTTTTTGCCATGGTTTTTGTCGCGATATAGATTTTTTCCCGCATTCCCTCAAAGGCAGCACCAAGCTTTTCCTCGCTGTCGCTGTAGGCGCGCGCAGTGTCAAAAAAGGTCATGCCGCCCTCGTATGCGCGGCGCAGTATTTTAACTGCTGTTTCTATTGTTACACGCTGAATCGGCAGCGCGCCAAAGGCATTTTGAGGAATCGTAATTCCCGTGGAACCAAGTGTGATTTGTCTCATAGATTTTTCTCCGTTTCTGCAAGGATGAATTCTTCTTTTTTGTTCTATACAGACAATATAATTACTTATCACTATAGCATATGAAAGTAAGGATTGCAAGTAAAAATAAAATTTTTGTAA
>CAJUCG010000062.1 GCA_910585065.1 uncultured Lachnospiraceae bacterium | reverse complement strand
TGCCCCGTCGATACGTGCTGCCTCAAGGAGCGTATCCGGAATCTGTTCCATAAACTGCTTCATCAGGAAGAGTCCAAGCGGTTTTGCCAGTGCCGGAACCACAATGGCAACATAGTGGTCGAGCCAGCCGATCTTGCTCATAATCAGGTAGTTCGGGATCGCCGTTACCTGACCGGAGAACATTAACGCCGTCACGATAATGCCGAAGATCATGTTTCTCCCTGGAAATTTATGTTTTGCAAGTGCGTAAGCACACATACTGGCAATAATCAGATGACCGAGCGTACCGGTCAGTGTAATAAATACTGTGTTGAATATGTATCTGGAAAACGGCACCCACGACTCAGACATCAATACAAAGACATCGTGGTAATTTTTCCCCGTAGGGTTGCGAACCAACAGTCTTGGCGGGAATACAAAGAGTTCCTCAAGCGGTTTTAAGGAGTTGCTGATGGAGAGTACAAGGGGCACCACCATAAAAGCACCCATCAAAACCAAAAGCAGCATATTGAGGAAATTTCCTGCCGCAGAATGGTTCGGCTTTGCGCGTTTCTTTTTTCTGAATACTGCGGAAACTGCACTCATTTTATTGTCCCACCTTTCGTAACAGGAATTGTACCAGCTTATTACACAGGATCATCACCATAAACAGTAAGGTCGCAATCGCTGAGGCATACCCCATCTCAAAGCGGATCGTACCGTAATCAACTAAGTGCGAAACTACCGTGTGCGCCGCATAGCTCACACTTGGGAATCCTGCGAGAGCTGCCAGCTGGTCATGGATGGCAAAGGACGAGGTAATTGTCATCACCGCGCCGAACATTAACTGCGGCTTCATTGACGGAAGCGTGATATACCACAGCTCCTGGAAGCGGTTTTTGATTCCGTCCATATAGCCCGCCTCATAGAGGCTTCGATCTACGTTTTGAAGACCTGCGATAAAGGAGAGGAAACCGGTTCCCATACTCATCCACAAAACAACAATAATCAGAATGGGCTGAATGTACGTCGCATCTTCAAACCACAGAATTGGCGAGTAGATCGCACCCAGTTTCATCAGCCACCCATTGGCAAAACCGTAAGAGTCGCTGGAAAAAATGAATTTCCAGATAAAGTACGCCTGCCCGGAAATGGTCGGCGCGTAAAAGACCAAGGTCATAATCGCGCGAAGCACTGGCTTTTTGATCTCATTGATCATCCAGGCAATAATCAACGCCATAAAATAGCCCACAGGTCCTGTAACCACCGCGAACAGAAAGGTATTTTTGACCGCTGTCAAAAACACATCATCCGCGAAAAATAAATTGATATAATTCTGCCAGCCGATAAAGCGGGGCGATTCGAGGACATTGTAATAAGTAAAACTAAGCCCGATAGAGGTCACTACCGGAACCAGATAAAAGACCGTAAAGATAATGCAGTACGGAGCAATAAACAAAAATGATATTTTTGATTTCTTCATCTGTTTCCAGGTGGCCTTCCGCCTTCTCGCAAGATCCGCCCGCAGAATATGCATCAAACCCTTCTCCATCTTCCTACCTCATTTCTGCATCAATTGATTTTATTTTGCCTCCAAACCAAACTCTATCCGCTTGTTTGTAATCTCGTTGTTGATGGTCTTGACATAATCTTCAAGCGTTTCTCTTGGATCTTCCTTGCTGTTGTAGACCGCATAGAAGGCATTCTTTACATGGCGTTCAGTAAAATAACCGCCCGGGATCTCCGGCACGACTTTCACCCAGTCCATCTGTGCCTTAAGCTGTTTTAAATCTCTGCTCGTCCAAGGCAGATTCTCAAGTGCCTGTGTGTTCGCTGTTGCCACGCGCCCCGCCACACCTAAGATATTCTCCACCTCGACACCGTAGGAAGTCTGCGTTTCCTCGCTCATCCACCACTTTAAGAATTCCCAGGACTCCTGCTTGCGCTCTGAAGTATCCAGAATAATGACCGCTGACTGCCCTGCAAGCACGGAATGATCCACACTGCCATTCTTATCCTGATAGCCCGGCACCACCGTAAAGCCCCAGAGTCCTTTGATTTCCGGCGCGAAGACGGAGAGATAGCTGTACTGCGTGTAATCTGCAATGGCAAGCGGCATCTCGCCTGTGCGGAACCGGTTTGCAAAATCATAGGTAACCGGCATACGGTAATCCACATAATTACTCGTCCACTGCGTAAAAGCCTGCACTGCGGCTTCAGTATCAAGACCGCTCCCCTTGCCGTCCGACGAATAGTACGATCCGCCATGCTGGTATAAGCACATCCCGTAGGAAGAATAGTCCGGAACAATTCCGATATTCATATTATTTTTCTGAATAACTGCCAGGCATTCATAAAACTCATCCCAGGTGCGCGGAACATTAAGTCCAAGTTCCTTTAAAATATCTGCCCGGTAGAATAACATCGGGAAGGAGGAAGTCTGCGGCAGTGCGTACACGCCGTCATTTAAACGGAACATATCGAGTGCATTGTCAAAAAACCAGTCGGAAACTTCGTCAAAATCGGAGAACTGTGTCAGATCTGTTGCCGCCTTGCGCAGTGCGTAATTGACCGGCTCCTTGCTCGCAACACCCAGTGCCACATCCGGTCCCTGACCTGCAAGTGTGGCGGAAAGTAGGATATCTCGGTTTACTAATTTTACATTGACCGGAATTCCCTTCGCCTCCACAAAATAATTGTCCACCAAATTCTTCAGCACATTTGCCTGATCACGCCCGGAACCGGAAGCGGAAGCTGCTGCGGACGCATCCGCCAGCATCCAGACTTCAACCGTGCCGGAACCATAGACATTTCCGATACTCTCGTAATCCTCGGTAAAACTTGCGAGAAATGCTCTCCACTCGTGCATTACCTTCTGCCAGAATCCCGCCTTTGCCTTTGGCAATTTGCTTCCCGCCGACTGCACAAGCAGATAGTCAATCTGGAGCGGCTGCTCCTTCATCGAGAGCGTCCAGGAACCAAGTGCGATAATATTATCCTTGAACGCCGACCACTGCTTCGCAATGGTTTCGGGCTTCTTACTCATATTGCCAAGCTGGATAATCAGATTATCAAGTGCCACCGACTCGCTGCCGCTTGAACCTTTCGCGTAGGCTTTTACTCTGGCTGAAAGATCTTGGATAATTTCATACTGCTCTTTTAGGATGGCGAGTGCCTCCGGAGTCTTTAACTCAAGCTGATAGTCGCGCATGGAGTCAGGCGAGGAGCCGATCACCATCAAAAGCTGACGGTACGCGCGGTTTAACTCAAAAATACTGTTGTCCGCCTCATTTAAAATCTGTGCCATTTCCTGTCCGAGTACCACTTCCATCGTAAAAAGATGAACTCCTGCACTAAGATAAAAGCGGTAGGCATTCTCCCCATCTCCAAGTGCTGTGACATCCCAGTTGTTGTCATAGTAAAAACGCATCTCCGCCGCCTCTTTAAACGGCAGCTCCCCGTCGACGGCAAATGAGCGCACCACCGTCACGCCCTGCTTGATGCTCTGCTTGTACTTGACGGCAACCTCATAAAATCCATCCTCCGGAACAGTGACTTCCCAGCTAATCCACTGACCGGTCTGGTTCCAGTTGTTTCCGCCAATACTGTTCATCCGAATCTTGGATGGATGATACGGCTCCGTTAGCGGGGAAGTGCGGTCATTAACCGGATAGAGGGTCGAATCAGACTTAAACACCGCGTCCTCGCCCTGAATCTTGATCGGCTCAGAAAGGGTAATATCCCTTCCTCCCTTCCCCTGATACTCCGAATAATATGTTGCATAATCGACTACCTGCGGCTCTCTGGTCAGAGTAATTGCACCAATGGCCATCGGCTCTTTTGTCGAGGTTAGAGAAATAGTGTTTTTCCCCTTCTCAAAATAAAAATAGTATGCGCCCGCCTCATAGCCGGAACTGTCCTTGCACCAGCCCTCACGCCAGACGCGCTCCTCTACCTGGGATGGGCGGATATGATTGCCGCGCGCGTCCGATCTCACAGCGGTATCATTTTTCCAAACTCGGGAAAATTCCAGGGACTGCGCCCCATCAAATGGCAGCTCCCCATTGATGCGCAGCTCACGCTCAATCGTATTGCCCTTGCCCTCCATCGGAAAATAGTCGAGTTTTATCTGGTAAAAACCCGCATCCGCAATATCTACTTCCCAGCAAATCTCTCCTTCCTCGGCGGTCAGTGCCACATTTCCAGAAAAGCCTTCATATCCGGACTGGCTGGTAAAGCCCGCATCCGCACTCTGATACGCGCCGCCCTCAATACGGATCTGCCCCTCCGGGTAGGCTGCGCCCCCATGAGCGTCCAGATACTCCCGGTAGCTGATTGTTTCATAGACAATCGACAAAAGATCTTCGGTATCAGTTTCCTGCGCTGTGCTATTCTCCTGCGCGGCTGCCGTCTGATACACGGGTGCTGCACCAGGCAGCAGGGTCGCTGCGGTAAGCATTGCTGCCAGTCGAAACCCAAATTTTTTCTTCATCGCCATCATCAACCCCCTTTATTCAACTGTTTTGCTGCTATCTATTTAATTCCCAAGAATCCTGCCAGGAAATACTCATCTTCCCCTCGTTGTCAAAAAGAACCGGAAGCCAGATATATCTTGAATCGGAAAGGTTATCGCTGTTCCAGCGATCTCCCATATAGACAATTGTGCCGTCGTCCGCCTCAAAAATACAAGTACTCTGAGAATCAAATGTTGTGCGCTTTTCATCCCCGATACAAGGATCGCCCATATCCTTCCACTCGCCAAAAATCTCGTCCGCCACCCAGTATCTTGCCTGGTTTGGTGCCCAGCCCGTAGCACCGGAAGTCATCAGATAATATTTTCCGTCCCTCTTAATAATCGCTGGAGCTTCTCTTTGTGCCCCCGGATAGAGTCGGACAAAATCCTTTCCATATACGGCATTCTCTGGCTCTGTGCAAAGATAATCGTAGGCATCATTTAATTTTGATATGTAGATAGTGAGGTTTTCCTCGCTTGAGTAGATGATATAGGCTGTGCCGTCATCATCCACAAAAAGATTCATATCGCGCGCCATCCCCTTGCTCTGCGGATGCATATCTTCCTGATCTGGTGGGCAGGTATTTAAGCGGTAGCGATCAACAAAACGGAACGGTCCGTAAGGAGTATCACAGACAGCTAACCCCGCGCTCGCCGCCGCATAGTTTGCATCGCTCGTCTCCGTCGGTCCATCCGCGTGGAACCAGAGAAGATACTGTCCTGTCTTTTCATTGTAAATCATCTTAGGACGCTCAATTACAGAAGTCGAATCATTGATGCAGCGGTATACATTGTCAAGCTGTTCTTTGGTGTAGCCCGCATAAAGCTCCTTGAAATATTCTTCGGTTTCGAGTTCCTCACGGCTTGTCACATTGTGCATCACCACTCCCTCGAAATCCCAGTTATACAGATCGCTTGAACTGTAGGCGCAAATTCCGCCGCGATATCCCTTTGTCTTATCCTCTCCGACCCACCACCATTTTTCTACAAGCTCCCCAGTCTGTTTGTCCTTTACGGTAAGCTTCTGCACCTGACCTCCGTGCGCCTGAATTTTATTTCCATCCGTATCCTGCCAGGTCTTTCCCGGCGTAAATGCACTATAACTCATCTTCTTTTCCAACCCTTCAAATGCTTTTTTTAACTCTTCATATGCTGTGCGAATTTCCTCCGCCCCGGCATCCTTTTTATCTGCTACTTTTATTGCAGACTCCCTGCTCTCCTTATAACGATCTGCCGTCACCGTGCGGTACTCGGCTAACTCTGCATCGGAAACCGCACTGTGTTCCAGCAGCATTGCAAGCACCTCTGTGTCATACTCCGGCACCGCCCTCACCATAATATAGCTGAGTTCCGGATTCTGTAGCGCGCTGCTGCCACGCTTTGCATTGTAAACGAAAAGATCCAGTTCTCCGTCCGTTACCTCAGTTTCAAAAGAGTACTCCGTCTCCTTAAATTTTAGAATTTTCTGTCCTGAAACCACCTCCACTCCCTCCGCTCGGATATCAATTGTTCTTGGAGAGAACGGGTCATAAAAACCACAGGTCACTTCATAATTACCCACAGGCAACTCAAAATAATATTGGTATCCGGTATCTTCTGTATAGACAGCATCCTCAGCAATCCCCCATTTTGCTGCCTTCCGATCCTCGCCCCCCACATCCCCCTGCGCCTCCATATACTCTTTTGGAAGATATCCCCAATCTCTTCCGCTCCCCTTATCCGTCTGAAATTCCTGGTCAGGCACACTCTGAAATAAACCAAACCCATCTAGGGAAGATGAGGCTGTCGAGGCACAGTTTACAAAATAGAGGAGAAAATCATTTGCGACAAGGGAATCCTTTTGCGGAAGGGAGGTAATCTGCGACAGATCCTTTCCGGAGTGAACTGAGGACTCTTTTGCTGAAGTTGACGGAGTCGGGTCAGCCGCCGGGGTAATCTTTTCCTCCCCCTCTTTAGAGGAATCCTCCACCCCTTCATAGGATGTTGGCTTTGGGGAAATGGTCGCATCCGCATCCATCTCTGTCCCGCCATCCTGCCCGCACCCCGATAACAGGAGAAGCATCGCAAAAGATGATATTAGCTTTCTGTACCGTGCTGTTTTTTCCATATAATCCCGCCTTTTTTGTCTTGTAGAATTTAACAAAAGCAATCGTTCTGCTTTTGTTAGTTATGACCACTTTTTAGATAGTATACTGTATTTCTTTTGGTTTGTCAATCGATGTACCGTAATTTTTTTAAAGTTTTTTTCGTTAAATTTAACAAAGTATATTATAAGTTCGGAAATTCTATGGACGAATTCGTTTTAGTAGAGATTCCATTTTTCCCTTTTAAGACCAGAAAAAGTAAATATATTTTTCGCAACAACTGGGCAGTTTCTATTTTCTTCCTTGCATAATTATTTCAAATGCTTTATAATTGAGATGGAAATTACAGAAAAAGAAGGGGATGGAGATGGAACACAAAACCGTATTGATCACTGGCGCATCCCGTGGAATCGGGCGCGCCATCGCATTGAAATTTGCCAGTGAAGGCTATGATATTGCCATCACTGCTTCAAAGAGTATCGAGGAGCTAAAAGAGACGGAGAAAGAAATCCGCGCTCTGCATACCGCTTGCCACTCTTTTTTGGCAGATGCTTCCTCCTACTCTGCGATGAAAGAAGTTTTTTTGGCACTTTCCTCTTTAGGGACACCGGATATTCTGATCAACAATGCAGGTATCGCCTCCCTCGGACTTTTTACTGACCTGACCCCGCCCGAATATGAGCGCGTGATTACTGTCAATCTTCTCTCCGTTATGCACTGCTGCCATCTTGTTATCCCCGCTATGGTACGCCAAAAGAGGGGACGCATTCTCAATATTTCTTCCATCTGGGGGATCTGCGGCGCGTCCTGCGAAGCTGCTTATTCCGCCGCAAAAAGCGGGATTAACGGTTTTACCCGCGCAATCGCAAAGGAACTTGCACCCTCCAATATTGCTGTCAACGCACTTGCCTGCGGCGTAATTGATACAAAGATGAATCGAAGTCATCTAAATGAGGAAGAATTAATTATGCTCTCCGACCAAATTCCAGCGGGACGTATGGCAGACCCGGAAGAAGTTGCAGATACCATATGGCAGCTTGCCAATGCCCCCATCTATTTAACTGGACAGATTATTGCATTTGATGGGGGGTTTTTGTAAAATTCCTATAAAATAAAGTAAAATTTCCTAACGAGGATCGGACAATGAAAGAATTTATCTCAGAAAATCATCTGATTGAATTTTTAGAACATGAGGGAAAACAATTTTTAGATGCGCACCGCAGCACAGGAGGGCTTGCAGTCGCGCCCGGAAAAGAAATCTATTATGAAATATACCGTCAGGACTCAGCGCGCGGCGTTTTAGTTCTCTGTCATGGCTACACGGAAACCTGTGCAAAGTACCATGAACTTATCTATTATTTCTTACAGCACGGCTACCATGTGCTGACCTATGACCAGCGGGGGCATGGCCGTTCCTTTCGCGAAGTAAAAAATCCGCACAAAATACACGCACAGAATTTTGATGCGGAGTATGTGGAGGATCTTAATCTTCTTGTACAAAGGATCGCGAAAAAAAACTTTCCGAACCTCCCGCTCTTTCTCTATGGACACTCCATGGGGGGCTGTGTTGCAGCGCGCTATATTGAAACTTACCCGAAGGTCTTCTCCCGCTGCATCCTCTCCTCCCCGATGTTTGGTATTCAGACGGCAGGAGTTCCCAGTTCATTTGCCTTTCTCCTTGCCCGGCTGATGAAGCGGATCGGATGTGGGAAATGCTATACCCTTGGACAGCGGGACTTCCAGCCCGACGAAAAATTCAAAAAAAGCAACTGTACAAGTGCCGCCCGCTTTGACCGCTACAATATACTGCGGGCAAACACGCCGGAATTTATGCTTGGCGGCGGGGATTACAGCTGGCTCTCCACCGCGCTTTGCGCAGCAGCATATGCAGTTTCGCGAAGAGAAACCGCAAAGATAAAAGTACCAGTTCTCCTCTTTGAGGCGGAACGCGACGCTTATGTGCCGCGCAGACGCATTGCAAAATTTCGAAAAAATCTGCCCGGAACAGAATACCATGCCTGGCGCGACACAAAACATGAGATCTACAACAGCAAAGATCCCATTGTCAGAGCGTATTGCCGGACGATATTCCAGTTTTTAGAAAAAGCACAGTAATCACAGCATTTTCTTTTTCCTTAATACAATCAGCACCACTAACACAATAACCACGGTCATCGCCGCCACAATTGCAAATCCAAAGGGATGCCCCGCAAAAGGGATGCTGGTATTTTTCACATTCATCCCGTAAAAGCCGGAAATAATGGTTGGGATCGCCATAATAATCGTGATGGTTGCCAGATATTTCATCGCATTGTTTAATCGCTTGTCAATAATCGAGGAGAGCAGTTCTCTTGTCCCGTTGATAATATCGCGGTAGATGGAAGTCATTTCGATCGCCTGCTTGTTTTCTATAATTACATCATCGAGCAGTTCCTGGTCATCCGGGTACTGCTCCAGACGCTTGTAGCGCGTGAGGCGGTCAAGAACAACCCCATTCGCGCGCAGCGATGTCGCAAAATACACTAATGTGGACTCTAGCTCATGCAGCTCAATCAGGTCGAAGTCTTCCGTATCTCCCTCGACTTTCCCCTCGATCGCTATCCTTTTCTTGTCGATAATCCGCAGATTATTCTGATAGAGCGCGGCAATCCGAAATAAAATCTGATATACAAAACGCATCTTCTTTTTTGTGCTAAATTCCTTTGAACGCCCGCTCTGAAAAAATTGTAAGATAGGAGTTTCCTTGCCGCAGACCGTAATAATATGCTGCTGTGTAAGGATAATTCCAAGGGGGATGGTGGTGTAGACCTCCTTTTCATGCCGTAATTCTAAGGTTGGGATATCGACAAGAATTAAGGTGTAGTCCTCCTCCATCTCCACCCGCGCACTCTCCTCCTCGTCAAGTGCCGCCAAAAGATCCGGCGTATCGATTGACACCCCAAGCATTTCGCATATCTGCGCGCACTCCTGTGAAGTGGGGCGTATCATGTGAACCCAACATCCGGGTTCGGCTCTGGTTTCCTCGCGAATAATATTCTTGTCCGTCATATAGATTTTAAACATGGATACACCTCCTTTTGCCTTATTTTTCCCAAATAATTCCAGAATATAGTATTCTGGCACCTCAAAATTTTTCTCTCCCCCTATCTTAACGTAATTATACAGTTTTGTCAACCGCTGTATATTCCCTTTGCACATAAAAAAACCGCAGCAAAATGCTGCGGTCTTTTACTTACTCCATCGTGTATGGCATCAACGCCACATGGCGTGCGCGCTTAACAGCAACTGTAAGCGCTCTCTGATGCTTTGCACAGCTCCCGGTAATTCTTCTCGGAAGAATCTTACCTCTCTCGGAAACAAATCTCTTCAACTTGTTTACATCTTTGTAATCGATGCCCGCGCCTGTCTTGTCCGCGCAGAACACGCAAACTTTCTTTCTTCTGCGGGTCACTCTTCTCTTCATCGAAGAATCGCCCTTATCCGCGCCCTTTTCTTTATTGAATGGCATATCTATCGCCCCTTTCCTAGATTTTTTGTTTTGCTTGCAGCCAGAACAAAACACCTTGGATTTTTGGTGTCTTGTATCTGCTTACACTTAGTTAAACGGAAGTTCCTCGTCAATTCCTTCCGGCACATTCATAAAGCCGTCATTGGCTGCCGCGCCAGGGGTCGGTCTTGCCGCAGGCTGGGAAAATCCACCATCCGCGCCGCCTGACGATGCATTCTTGCTCTCGGCGAACTCAAGTTCATCCACCATAATCTGTACACTGTAAACTTTCTGCCCTTCACGATTTGTATAATTATCGTTCTGGATACGCCCCACGACCACCATCTTGGTTCCCTGCTTTAAGTAGCGCTCCACAAACTCCGCCTGCTTTCCGAAAGCGGAGCAGTTAAAGAAATCGGCATCCGGTTCTCCCTCGCGCTTAAATCTGCGGTCAACTGCAATGGAGAAACGTGCGATCGCCATTGTATTGGCTCCCTGAGAATATCTGATTTCCGGGTCCCTTGTCAATCTTCCTACTAAAATAACTTTGTTCATAACAAAATTCCCTCCCCTGAAGATTCTTTACTCAGCGTCCCGTCTAATGCACAAAAATCTGATAACATTGTCCATGATACGAACTCTCTGCTCGATCTCATTTGGCGTTGTAGCATCAGCATCGAACTGGATGAAATAGTAGTATCCCTCTTTCATCTTCTGGATTTCATAGGCCAGTCTCTTCTTTCCGGCATCCTCAACATTCGTGATATTGCCGCCGAATCTGGTAACAAGATCTTTTGCCTGCTCTACAACTGCTGCTCTGGCCTCATCCTCGATCTTTGCACTTACAACTAAGGCTAACTCATACTGATTCATAGTTGTCTGCACCTCCTTTTGGTCTCTGGCCCCCGAAAAACGGGAGCAAGGAAAATTTAATGTCTCACGAGGAAATAGTCTAACATAGAATTTTCCAAATTGCAAGCTTTTTTTCTTTTAAGATTTTTCTGTAATTTTTTTCCAGCTATCAGATAATTTTGAGATAACACCCTTCTTCTCCATATTTTTCTGCCTCTCTTCCATCTGCTCTAGATGCTCTTTTGCCATATCGCTGATGCGCTCGCTGCTCTCCTCACTGTAATGCCCGTATTTCTTTGCGATATAATCGAATGGCTGCCCATAAAAATCATCCCAGAACTGCTCCCATTTTCTTGGGCGGGGAAAGGGTTTTTTCAGCGAAGTCTGCATACTATCCTCGATGCGGCATGAGTGATAATCTAATTTTTTCTTTACTGCATCAAAAAGTTTCTGCGCATTTTTCGTATTTATCAGAACAAGGGAACTACCGCAATCGTCGTCAAAATCCGGCACTGCCCGATTTACCCCCCAAAAATCTCCGATCGTCATATCGCCGGGATGGGCGATATCCTTGTACGGACAGACATAGCAGCTTCCCCTAAGTGCCTTGTCCGAGCAGAAAATATTTGCAAAAACTTTGCTGTCTATGGTTTTTACTTTACCGTCCGTCTCTTCAAACTTTAATGACTCAACATGTACCGCCCAGCCAAAATCCTTTTTGTTGCGGAAATCAACCTCAATGCACTTCGCTTTATTCTGCTCTTCCTGCCACTCAAGATATTTTTTAAAGACAAGAGGACTCGGCACACCGTGGCAGAGAATATCCAGACAAAAAAGCCTGTCCCCGTAATCTTTTGAAAGAAAGGCTTTAAGCCCTGCCACCTGACAGGATGTCCCAGAAAAAAGCACCCGTCTGCCCGCATTTAAGTCCTCCAAAACCCCCTGAAAAGTATCCGCCATATTGCTCTGCACATATTTTGAACCGCGCATCCGGTCGCGCTCCTCTTTTGTCTGTGCCCTGATATGAACTGCCTCCATCGCCCAATTCAGCGCACAGCCGTAAACAATGCCGCCCTTTCTTAACACCTCATCGGTCACGGCGGTAAAAATCCCCCCTGAACGTGATGCCATGCGCACATCAAAGTTTTTATGTTTCACTGCGTATACGATCGGAAAATCCATAATGCCTCCATATTCTGCACTTTCTTTAAGTTCTCTTCACCCGATTCTTTAACCCTTCATATAGTTTATGTGCGAAACTTTCCTCCTTAATCACAGGAGTTTTATGCTGCGCCGCAATCCGGCTGAGACGCTGCTCCGCCTCCGGCGTATAATTTCCATATTCTACTGCAATCTCATTAAAAGGGCGCGCGCGCAGATCTTTCCAGAATTCACTCCGCCCTTCCGGTCGCTTAAATGGCCGCTTTAACGGGATCTGCATACTGTCCTCAATCCGGCACGGAGAAAAATTCAGCTTTTTCTTCACCGCATCAAAAAGTCTTTGCGCATACTCGGAGTTGACTAGCACAAGAGAAACCCCGCAGTCATCATCAAAATCCGGCACGGCGTTGTTGACTCTCCAGAAATCTCCGATCGTCATGTCGCCCGGATGTGTCGTACTCTTATACGGACATTTGTAGCAGCATTCTCTGAGGATTTTATGGGAGTAAAACATATTGGTATAAACCCTGCTGTGTACTGTTTTTACCTGACCGTCAGACTGTTTTATTTTTAATGTCTCAACATGCGCTGCCCAGCCAAAATCCTTTTTATTGCGAAAATCTGCCTCAATACATACTCCCTCGTTTTTCTCTTCCTGCCAAGCTACATATTTTTTCCAGACAAGCGGACTTGGCACGCCATGGCATAGGATATCCAAACAAAAAAGCTGCTCCCCATAATCTTTTGAAAGAAAGGCCTTAAGCCCCGCAATCTGACAGGATGTCCCCGAAAAAAGCACCTTCCTGCCATCCCCTAAATCTTCTCTGACTTTCTTAAACATATCAGACATATCACTCTGGACATATTTTGATCCATGCATCAAGTCGCGCCCTTCTTTTGTTTCCACTCGGATATGAGCCGCCTTTAGTTCTTCATTCAGCGCACAGCCATAAACAATGCCGCCCTTGTTTAAGATCTCGTCGGAGATCGCTGTAAAAATCCCCCCGGAACGCGATGCCATGCGTATATCAAAATTTTTATGCTTTACCGCATATACTACCGGAAAATCCATATTTATACCCCTCTGCGCGCTTCTGCGTGCGTACCAATCAATAGTTTGAAAGTGATTTTCTTTCAAACTTCCTTCCCCTATGATTTCAGGAACCCTTTTTTCCGCTGATCCTCCTTAAATGCGCAAACCCCCAAGCATTTATAGCAGCGAATACATTTTTCCTTATCGATCGCAGGATATACAAATCCTGCCCTGTTCGGCTTCATCGTAATCGCTCCAACCGGGCAGATTGCATAACAGGCAGAACAGCCGCAGCAATTGGAGCGTTTTTCGAAAAGCACTGGCACTTCCCTCTGCTTTTCGGAGTTTGTTTCCATAAATTTACCCTCCTTTTCGTAAAAATTTTAATCCCCGCAAATATTTCTGTCAACCTTATTTTTATTTTTCTTCATTTTTCTATACATTCCATATTTTTCCAATAAAAGAAAAGTATGATATCAATTTTGCCTCCTAGATTCCCGCAATATCCACGGGAACTAAGTTTTTCTGCCTGGTCTCAAGACTTGTCACCAACGCATTTGCTGTATCTAAGGAAGTCAGACAGGTCACACCGGTCTCGATGGAAACGCGCCGAATTAAAAATCCGTCGCGCGATTTATCCCGCCCCTGTGTCGGCGTATCAATCACAAGATCGATCTCATGCCCCAGTAATAGATCCATAACATTTGGACTTTCCTCGCTTACCTTCTTCACCCTGATCGCTGGGACATCATTCTCCTTTAATACCCTTGCTGTACTTCTCGTCGCATAGATCTCATACCCAAGTGCCAAAAATCGCTTTGCCACAGAAACAGCTTCAAGCTTATCCGCATCCTTTACTGTGATAATCATTTTTTTGTGCTTTGGCAGATCGATCCCCGCACCGAGAAATGCCTTGTAAAGTGCTTCTTCAAAATTCTTCGATATCCCTAGGCACTCCCCGGTCGATTTCATCTCCGGTCCTAGAGAAGTGTCCGCACCGCGCAGCTTTTCAAAGGAAAATACTGGCATTTTGATGGCGATATACTCCGATTCTTTTGCCAGACCCACCCCACACCCCATATTTTTTATTTTCCCGCCAAGCACCGCTCTTGTTGCCAGGTCAACAATCGGAATTCCCGTTACCTTGCTGATATACGGTACTGTGCGGCTGGAGCGCGGATTGACCTCTATCACATAGACCTCATCATCACACACAATAAACTGGATATTGATCAGCCCGACAACGTGCAGGGAATGGGCAAGTTTTTTTGTGTATTCCACAATCACGCGCTTTACTTTCTCTGAGAGGGAGCGCGCC
>CAJUCG010000061.1 GCA_910585065.1 uncultured Lachnospiraceae bacterium | reverse complement strand
GCATGAAAGTAAAAAAATGGATTGGTCAGGCAACAACAGATTGTCATGGGGTAATTGAGTGGTTCGTGCAGGAGCAGTCCGGGCAAAAATACGATACCACAGCAGACGGCGCGTTTCTGGCGGCGACAGAGAAGGGAGAGATAAAGACTATCCCGGAGCAGCCGGGGGTGTGCGTGCGCTATCCCGGTCATGTAGGTGTAAATATCGGCGGGGGTTATGTGGTGGAGGCGAGGGGCTTTGATTACGGTGTGTGCATCACGCAGTTAAAGAGCCGCCCATGGACACACTGGTACAGGCACAATCGGATAAAGTATGTTGATGCGGTGTTACCTACACCGGAGCCGATGCAGATCAACGGAGTTACAGATCGTTATTCTGTTGTGTGGCTTCAGCTTGCCTTAAACAAACAGATAAAAACAGGTTATATCCAGGGCGCAGAACTTACTGTAGATGGGGTGTATGGTACGAAGACGGCGCGAACGGTAGCGGAGTACTGGCGCAAGAAAGGATGGTCAAAAGAAGCGGAGATTTGGAGCATCGGGAAGGGAACCATAAAGGCACTACAGAGATAAAGCATTAGAAATATGATGGCATCAGGAGAGAGGGAAATTCCTCTCTCCTGATGCTTTTAAAGGTTTGAAAATATTAAGAAGTGTAATTTGATGCGCTTTATAGTGAAATAAATTAAACCATTATATTATTGAAAAATGTTTCATTTTTCTATAATATATAAATGAATTTTTGAAGATTGTGAAATTATAAAAATCGCTCATGATATTTTGTGCGAAGCTGTTACATATTTTTTTGAGTGTGAGGTAGTATATTTTAGTAGTTAAAGAGAAGGAAAAAAATATGAGTCGTTTTATATTCCCAAGACTTACAAATGAAAAACAATTTGAACATTTAATAGCAGATTGTTATAGAGCATTATATCACGAATCACAAGTTGATGAGTATGGAAGGCGCGGACAAAAGCAGTATGGTATAGATATTACTGTACAAACAAAATCACAGCTTTGGTGTATTCAATGCAAAAACGATAAAACAATTTCTGTTTCAGATATAGATGAACTTCTCAATAAGTGTACTTATTATAATATTAATCCATTTAGTAAGTTAATTATAGCAACAGCCGCACTTAATGATGCAAAGATTGTAGATCATCTAATTCAAATACGAAATACTCATTGTCACCCTTTTGATTTGGAATATTTGCCATGGGAAAGAATATGTAAATTTATTGAAGATAATCCTTCTGTTTACCAAAGTTATTACAATCCATTGCAACAAATGGATACATTAAAAAACAATTTTCTTGAAATTGTTAAGCCGTATGAGATGGGTGCTTTTTTACGCATAGATCCAATGGTAGAAGGGCTTAATATTAATATTCCTATTGCTCTTGATAGTTGCAAAACTGAATTAGAAAATCTTCTTGATAATTATATTGGAAGAAATAATGATGTTCTGTATTTAAAGATTAGTGAATTTATGAATTGCTTGGATTGTTATAATACAGATTTAGGTGTTATATTGTTTCCACATCCAAATGGGGATAATAGATTTATATATCTTCCCGCTGTAAATGGTATTGATGAAAAAAGAATAAAGAAAGAGCAGAAAGTTTTACAATTTAGAAGGCATTTGACAAAGCTAATGAGTGAAATTGCAACATATATGGAGTGAAAGAACTATGTGACATTATCAATTCAGTAAAATATTCTATTAATTTTGTATTGCTAAAAAATTTTACAAGCACTTTAATTTACATAATTATATGGGGTATTATGTCTTATTGATAGTTATGTAGAGAACCGTTGCAGCTTATTTGGAAAGTCGAAAGTCAGTATATCTATAGAAGAGAAGTGTTTATTTTCTTTCCTTATGTATTGCATTTGGCGTGCCAATGAAAAGGATGCATATTTATTGTTTGTGTGTATAGGAATATTTTTTGCCACGGAAACAGATGCCGAAATAGTAAATAGTATGGTTTGGAAATTATAGTCATAGAAGAAACAAAGTAAAAAAATATCAATTATTTGTTAACAAAAATGAAGTTAAAAATGAAATTATTATAACAAATATTTGTGTAATACATTTCGAGAGAAAGGAATACGGGATGAAGATTTTATTTTTGCATCTGAGTGATGCACATTTCACAGAAGATACTAGGCTTAGGGAAATAAATATTAATGCAATGGTTAAAGCTTTAAAGGAAATTGATAATTTTGATGAGTGTGTGATTGTCTTCTCTGGTGACATAGCATATTCTGGAGAAGTGAACCAATATAAGACTGCGGGGAAGTTTATGGGAATATTGATAAATCAATTAAAGAGAGTTTATTCATTGGATAAAAAAATTTACACACTTATTGTGCCTGGAAATCATGATAATCTTGTAGTTGGTTCAAAAAAGGAAATTGAGGATCTGAAAGACTATTATACTTCTAAAGTCATAGATGATAAATTTTATGCTGAATTGTCACAACTCAACAACTTTTATGATTTTGCAAAAAGAAATTCATGCTTCAAAGAAGCGAAAGTTGTTGATGTTAAGAGATTAATTTTTGATAAGTTTATAATTAAAGTCAATCTCATCAATACGGCACCTTTTTCTCTTTTGTGTAAAGGGAATGAGGATAAAGGGTTGCATTATCTTCCGCAAAGAGAAATAGATAGACTTGATAGTAAAAGACAAGAAAATTATACAATTTCTATTATTCACCATAGTCCTGAGTGGTTTTCAGATGAAACAAAACGAAAACTCTACGATATATTGTATGAAACCTCTGATTTGATTTTTGCTGGTCATGAACATTTTTCTCTTAGTGAAACTAAAATAGTAAATGGTAGGTTTAATATAAATGTATCAAACGGCTTAGCTCTTTATGGAACTAAGACAGAACATGGATTCAATACGCTGATTCTTGATACAAGACAGCACACTCTTGCGGGAAATAAATTTGTATATAATGGTCTTATTTATAAGCCAGAAAAAAATTTAAAGAGTGTAGATATTAGGTTCAGAAATAAACATAAATTTACTCAAACTGAGGAGTTTAGAAAATTTTTGGAAAATGATGTAGATGAAAGAGAGGGAGAAAACTATTTAAATTATTTTGTATTTCCATCATTGGAAATTAAAAATGTCAACGATGAATTGAAAAATTATATAATAACAACGGAAGAAAAATTTCTTGAGCTTATAGACACAAAAGAAACAATATCAATTGAAGGAGGTTCAAGATCAGGAAAGACTATTCTTGCAAAGTATCTTTGTAAAATGTTTTTAAACGAATATATTCCGATATATTTGAATAATGGGAGTTTTGCCCCTAAAGATAATAAAAAGGTAATCAAATATGCATTAATAGAGCAATATGGAGATGATATTGATTTAGATGAATACATTCAGCTTAATAGGAAAAAGAAAATATTGATAGTAGATGGATATGATCTTATAAAGAAAGAACGCTGGAAATTTTTCTGTGAAGAATACAAAGAGCAATTTGGACATCTTATTCTTTTTTGCGGTATTGATTGGAACCTTAACATTAAAGAAAGAACATTAGAAGAATTACAAGAGAATAAGATCCTTTATATGAAAATATGTCCTTTTTATTATGTGAAGCGGGAGCAATTAATAAAGAAGATATGTTCAAATTCCTCTAGTTATGATATTCAAAATGTAGACGAAAAAGCAAGAATAATAAATGAAGATATTACAGATCAAATAAAATATTTTCAATTGAATCCAGACTTTATTCATCAGTTTGTTGATTATTACTTGGCCTTTTCTTATACAAAAACGCAAAAAGAAACGAACGTATTTAGCAAAGTATTTGAAGCAAATATTACTTTCCGGTTGAGAAAAAACACAAGTGAGGAAAATGTGTCGGAGATAATGATTGCTTTAGATTATATTGCCCATTATATTCATTTTAATAAAAAATATCCACTTGTGATGGAAGATTTTATAAAGGTAATTCGAGAGTATGAAAAAGCATATGATAATAAAATACGCCCAATGGCTGTTTATAAAATAGCTATTAAATCCAATATTATTAGAGAAGTTAAAGGAAAAGAGGGAATTGAATTTTGTGACGAGAATCTTCTGGCCTATTTTACTGCAGCTCATTTGAATCGAAAATTTAATGAAGGAGAGGGAAAAGAAGAATTAAAGTATATATTAGACAATATTTGTTTTGTACCAAATGGAGATATTATATTATTTCTTTCTTATATCACCAGCAATGTACAAATATTAAATCCCATAATGACCAGTTTAATTAAGCATATGGAAAACTGGGAAGAACTTAGCATTGATGCTGACAATGTGGGGTATTTGTCTAAAGTCAAAAATACAATAAAAATAACACCACCAAATGAAGAAGAAAAGAGTAAAATAAAGGAGGATAAAGATTATATGGAAAGGGAAATTGTAGAGCAATATCAAAAAGAAACAGAAAGTCTTTATTCATATGACGAAAGTAAAATCAATTCTTTTGGAAATAAAATATCAAAAAGTATTAATTATTTAGATTTAGTAGCAAAAATATTGCCTAATTTTCGTTCTATTTTAAAAGGAAATCAGAAAAAAGAAATAGTCAAAATTTTATATACATATCCAAATAAACTGCTATATTTTATGCTTAAAGATGTAGATAAAAATTATAGCCGCATTATAAATGATATTTTAGATAGTGCTCCTAAAACGAGAAAGGGCAAGATAATTACAGAAGCTATGATTGCGAAAGAATTACAAAATCAGTCCATAGCCTATATTCTTTCAATTTATAATTTTATAGCCCAAACAGCAAGTAACAACAAAACGATGATGGATCTTAATAAAAAAGAATACTTTAATTACGAAATAAATACAAATTACAGAATACAAAATATCTTAATGGAAGAATGTACAGGTAATTTTCATAGTATGGCATTAAAAGCGGAAAAATTATATAAGGAGGCAAAGTTTGATATCGTAAAACAGATGACAACTCTCATTGTAAGGAAATATTTTCTTTATCATGACATTCCAATCACAGGAGTGGTACAACATACTTTAGATATTTTCTTTAAGTCCAATACAAGAGAAAAGAAAGCAATTCAGTTAGTGCAGGCCAAAAATAGGCTTGTAAAAAAATAGCAATCGCTATATCGGAGTTGCACCGATAGGTCATTTAATCATAAAAGGTAATGACCAACTCTTATGATTGTTATACACATAAATGTGTTAATAGCGATTGCCAATAGATTATATGAAAAAAAAATAGAAATTATGCTATTATTCATGCGACAAAATAAGATAATAAAATATGTTTAATGGCTCTTTACTTAAGAAATAAAACCAGAATCCAAATAATTGCATCAATTCGGACACAATATGCTTTAAAAGGTCAGTAAGTGATTTTCTCTTGCTGACCTTAAAACATTATTTTTTGTTTACCTTTCTTTTAGCTTCAATTAAATGTGAATTATGCCTTTTTCGTAGTATAATCTTATAGTCTTTATACCATTCCTCAAACTTGCCTTCAGATATCAATTGATTCACATTTTGTAAAAGCGACTCCGCCTCCTGAACTGTATCATACGATCCAAGCGAATATCTTTTCCCCTTAATAACTTTTACGACGTGCCATCGACCACAGCTATAGTGTATATAGCCGTGTCGTTTTTCAGGTGCCTTAATATAAGTTTCGCCATCAATGTGCATAAAATTATAACAAGTTTTTATATATGGATAAAGCGATGTATGATGGCTTGGAAGTGAGCGGAAGCGAGGTGACAACACTGATCAGCAAATTAATCTCACTCAAGGAATATACGTCCGTGCGCGTAAAAACCAAAGCGTCCGATTTTGTCTGCTACAATTATTTTTACGACGAGGAGACCAACACAATCAGCAATGCGGATAATAAGCAGTATCTAAACGGGCTGCAAGAGGCAAAGGGGGCGGATAATTATATCAATCCGCAGGCGGATTTTTTAGGGAGCGTAAAGAAAAATGCCAATGGAATCATTATCTGTATTGATTTCATTCAGCAATAGGGAGGAGAACCGGGATGAAAGGGGATATATGGGAGGAGAGAGGGCAGGAAAGGAAAGAGAAAGTGGGAGATTTTCGCTTACAGTAGCAACGCGCTTTCTTACGCTGGGAGCCGCTACCATTTTAAGTTGTCTGCTGATTTCCCTGGGAATGCAGCAATTCCGGCAGGCAAAGCAGATTGCAAATATTGCGAACCGCAGAATGAGCGAGTTTGCACTGTATTTATCGCAGGATGAATTGACGGCATATGATGGGATTTTCCTAAACGGGAGCGACGTGGTAAATTTTTACCGAAGATTTCTGTATGAGAGGGCGGATTTCTCCATGGTGGTTGTAAAGGGAAAAGTAGAATATCTAATTCCCTCAGGAGGGCAGACCGATCTTTTGACACAGCCAATACAAAAGACATATTGCAGACCAAGTGCGCAGTATCGATGTGAAGTTCTGCGCAATGTCAATGAAGTAATTTTGCAGGTAAGGTTTATTGAACAGTAAAATACGCTTTGTAAGATGGAGGGGAAAAGGATGGGGGAAATAGCGGAGCATATTGGTGCTTTTGCAGCGGGTGTGCTGTTTTGCCTTGCCATCTGGATACTGCTTTTGCAGTGTGATGGATTATTCTCAGAGACAGTGGGGGAAATACTGCGGGAATTTGAGGTGATGTATGTCCGGTAAGTATATTTTTTTGTATCTGGCGGGCGGAGTTTTGGCTGTGGGGAACTATGGGATAGCGGCATTGTTTCATGAGGGCGGACACGCGCTATTTGGGCGGCTTTTTGGAGGAACTTGCCTATGGATACGCCTTGGAACTATTTTGTGGGTGCCGGGCGGAGGATTTATAAGAGGAGGAAGGAGGAAATTAAGTTCTGCGGGGGAGTGTGTATTACTTTGCCCGGATAAAAAAAGCCTTCGGTGGGCAGCTTACGGCGGGGGATTTGCCAATCTATTCAGCGCGCTGACAGCAGGTGTATTTCTTATCTGTTTGGGCAAAAGAGGAAGAATCTTTTGCCCTCCCGGACTGGGAGTGATACTTTTTATCATTTGCTCTCTGTTAATGGCATTTTTAAGTTTGTATTTTGGGTGGGGAGGAGAGAAAAATGACGGAGTACTGGCAAGAAAATGCCAGGAGGAAGAATTTTGCAGGCGTGTGCAAAGAAATCAGCAAAGGGATTTGCTGCGGCTGGAATATGGCTTATTAGAAGAAATGTTTTGAGAGTCAGGAGGGGAGATAAGAGAGATGGATTGTGTGGGGCGTATGGTTGAGATTTTGCTTTGTATTCTGTGTTTGACGCTAGTTCCCGCCACAAGTATTTTGCAAAACAATAAGAACAGAGAGAGAAATTATATTGAGACGCGGGTCGAAGAATTCTACGGGAGAGTGAAGCAGGAAAAATGTCTTCAAAAAACGGAGTATGAGCGGTTTAAAAATCTACTTGCTGCCTGCCCCGATTATGATTATGAGCTTGCTGTGGCAAAGAGATATGTACTTCCGGTCGGTATGGAGGAGATGGAAAATCGTCTTTCAGTGAAAATCAAATATCGGGAAGAATTAGAAGAAGAATTTTGTTTTGCGGAAGAGATCGATTTGGAAGATGTTTTTTTTCACCTTTCCTTATATGGAAAAGATGGGTATGTTTATCCCTGTGGCGGTAAAGTATGGTAGGAAAATTTGCAAAATGTATTGATTTGGCAGCAGCTATTTTTTTGATGTTTCTTTTTCCGGCGATGAGTATCCATATTAAAATAAGGGATCGGCTCTTTGAAGCTTGTGTGTTGCGGGTGCGGGAATACGGAGAAATAATGCAAAAGCAGGGATACCTTTCCATCGATGCCGCAGAGTATCTTTTAAAAAGGGGGGAAGCGACGAATCAAAGGGAAGGCACAGGGCTATCGGAGTTTGTGGAGATTAGTTTGTGGGAGGAAGTATCGGGTGTAAAAAATCCGCTTAATCTTGTGCAGGCAAAGGAAAAATCCTGTGATTATATGGGGGGAGAGGTCTATCCGTTTTCCTGCGGGGAGGGGCTTTTCGTTCGGGTTAAAATGCCCGCAGATGGTTTTGAAAAGGCATATTATTATTTTTGCGGAAAAGCACCGGAAAGAGAGTACTTTTGCTATTTTCATGTGCGCGATGGTCTTCTTGAGCGTCTGGGGATGAGGGGAGATTTGCCGCCCTAAAAAGAATATATTTTCTTTAATGTGGGGAAAAGGGGAGAAGAAAGATGAAATTATACCATTATTCCATTCTTTTTACTATTCTGTTTGCCGGGATAATTGCCATGGCTTATGCGGGGGAAGTGACAGGTTTGCACATGGAAAAGGAACGGCAGATTATGGATCGCAGTGTGGATGAGGCAGCGGACGCGGCAGCAGGATATCTGGCAACCTACAGCGACGGGCGGCTATTTATTGATAAGGAGGAAGTGTTAGAAGTATTCTTTTTAACCCTATTTTCCTCTCTTGGGGTACTTGATCGCATACCGGAACAGGAGAGGCTGCGCGGATATATTGCGTGTATTATCCTTTTGGATAAGGATGGATATTTTCTCTGGCATACAAAGAGGGAGGAAGAAAATGTATTTGGCTGGGAGGAAAAGGTGCTTTTTATTGAGGGAGAAAGGGAAAAGCAATTAGAAGAAGTGGTGCTTAAAGCAGTGGGAGAACAGGAGGAGCTAAGAAATTATTATGGAAAAAGTTACCAATTTGAACTTCCTATCGGGGAGGGATTTTTAAAAAGAGGGGTGGCGGAGCGCGGTGTATTTGTATTGCTGCGCGGCATTCCGGGGAGGGGCGGCGGAAAAATGTATGAACATTTTGCATTTTCCGGCTCAGCTTTATATAAAGTAAATCCATAGTGGGCGCAGATGCAAAAACCGGAGTCAGTAAAAAAATTTGTAACTAAAAACAATTGTTTGATAGGCATGCTGACGTTTTGGAGGATTAAGACAAAATACGGGAGAAGGAGGGAGTCCTAAACACGGACAAAACCGGTTTTAGTATTTGACATAGAAAAAACAGGGGAGGAGGATATTTTTCCAAAGTGCAGTACCGTGTTTTTGTGGTACTGCACAGAGATAAGAAAATACATAATGATTTTTTGCAGTGGGGAGGCAGTGGGGAGAAAAATAATGGGAATAAAGGGAAAAGGAATTCAAAAAATAAAAAAATTGATAAGTATATTGCTGGTATTTTTTTTATTTACCGGGCTTTTTGGCGGATTTATCGGGAGGAAAAAAGTGCAGGCTGCCCGCACAGAGGATCTTTCGGAGAGCAGTCAGATCATTTATTTTGAGGATGGCAGCAGCTTGACGGTGGAGAGTGACGAGCAAACAATGACCATTACGGGAACGCATGTAAAATCGGCTGCCCGCATTTCCTATATTACCACCGGATATAATATGACGCTCGATGTAACGGGCGGATATGTGGAAGGAAAGGAATTTCGAAAGATCAAATTGATTGAAAAACATGAGACAATCACTGATGAAGTGACAACAAGTTATGTACTTGACCGACAGAGTATTGTAGACGGTGCATACATACTGTTTAAGAAAAAACATCCAGAATATACAAGCAGTGAAGTATGGATGGAATTTATTAAGGAGATCAGCACAAAGGGAGGAATTGAGTTCTATCTGCACAATATCTTTGCCGTGATTAGAAGAACGGGAGGATCGGGAAGCACGGTGACAGCTACATCAAAATCCTACAATAATTTAGGTTCCGCCGTGGGGGTAAAACCGAAGGTTCCCGGTATTTTAAATGCGGTGGAGGAGCTTTACGGCAGCGATTGGGGAGCGGGGACAAAAAAGAAACTTCCGGAATATTATGACATTCATCTAAAGCTTTTTGTCAAGCCAACGAAGACTACAGTTGTGCTGGCTACACCGGAAAAGGAGATTCTTGCAACGATAAAAACTAATTATCAGGTGTACCAAAATGCACTTGTCCGCTTTTACTTTAAGGCATCATTAAAGCAGGAAATTCCGTTGGGAGAGAATATTTACCGGATCACACCGTCAAGTGTCCGCAAAAGTTTTGTTCAGTATGGGAACGAAGTCCCCTCACAGTTTTATTCTTTAAGCGGCGAAAACGGATTGAAAATACGGCTGAGTACGGGGGAAGTTTCGTTTCGGCAGCAGAAAGAGGAACCTTCTGTTGTCTACCTGATCTGTGAAAAAATAAATTCTATAGAAAAACCGCCGGACGAAGTTACAGAAACCGGAGAATTATGGCGTATACGGGAGATGGAGCCAAAGAATCCGCTTCATATTTCGGCATGGGAGCTGGAAAATCCTTATTTTAATGTGGAGGAGGAGGGGATTCCGGTCAATGAGGATTTAGTTGTAAGTGGGGAATTTTGGAAGTATCTTCTTGAAGCGGAGTTTGAGACAAAAAATGGAGAAATTATCTTTCAGGTGCCGGTGCGGCGGACATACCACTTAGTCTGGCAGGAAATTGTGGGATATGTTGAAGAAATCCCTATTTATCAATCTTTTGAAGATATAAGAAAAGTCGAAGTCTATGTCCCCGTAATTCGAAAATATAACTATGCGCAGATCAATAATCTAAATTATTGTGGACTTTCGGAATTCTTTGTGGAAAATGCCGCATTGCCGGGGGGAGAATTGAAAGCAAACATTGGGGAGGGGATACTTGCAGATATTAAAATTCCAGAGGTTTCCTATCTGCATTATGATGGAGAGGAAGCGCATATACAATATCCGCCGGAAGTGGAAGCAGGAATTGATCTGCCAGCGCGCACGATCGACGGGGGGTTATCCATGCCATCCGTTCCGCAGGAAGATTTTACTGCGGTTGCCGACGGGCGGGTATCCAAAATAAAGGTGCGCAATGATGCATTTTCCTTTGATAACAAAAATTATTTAACGGATGAGTGGAAAGAATTTGAACCCGGTATGGAAATTGCATTAAATCAGGTATTTTCTGAACTTAGGGATAAAGAAAAAACGCAAGAAATATGTTCTGAAGCACTCTTAATACCGGAGAAAATAGAAAATGGAATGTATGAGAGCATGGGAGAAATTGTCTATGCGCAGATAAGCAGTTATCCGGATTTGGGGATGAGGGGGGAAGAATACCGATTTGAACTTAACGAAGTAAACAGTGTCCATATCCATACGCCAGTATATTGCGCTGTGCATATCGAGTCAGATAATAAGAAATATACACAGCTTGTATCTCCCTTAGAGGATGCCATTCCCCTAGTGCTTGACCCTAAGGGAAAGACAAGCGGATTATGGATTGGCATTTCCAATACGGGGTTTCACTCGCAAAAAAAGGGATATTGTGAGCGGGATTATTCAAAGGCATTAAAAGATTCGGAGTACTCCTATCTTTCGCGGGATGAAAACGGTCTTTTGCGCAATGAGGTGAGATTTCCATTTGACGTGTTTTTGGATGCGGGGATGCTTTACAACACAGCGGATGATATCTATATTCCAGCGGGGAGCTGGGTGGCGATTGGGCAGAGGAAGGCGCGGTTTTATCTTCCAGAATGGGTTTTCGAGGGGATCTACGGGGTGGAATGCCGCAGTGTGGCAGTAAACTGTCCAGATGATACGCAGATGGGGGAGAAGCAGGCAAATCGTCAGGAGGAGAATTATATTGCTACCGATGATTTGATTGTACAGATATCCGGGCGGATCTGTGGACTATCTCTTTATGATATTGCGGATTACCCGGTATGGGAGCAGGTGTTCCGCGAAGAAGGTACGGGAAAAATAAAAAATTTGTATGAAAATCGAAGAAATGGTACAGTTTCCGATTTTTTTGACCGCGGTGCATGGTACGGATATTTTTCCGGTATGGCGGACTCCTATGGAAAGAGAAGAACAGCGAGAAATCAATATGTTTTGCCCGTGCTTGCAGGAGGGCATCCGACAGAAGAAAATGCTGTTACCAAAACGGGCTATACTATGCGATTTCTTGTGACAACTATCGGGGAAAAGATGGGAAGGGAGGATTCATTTGTCCGTATTCTTCCACGTTTTTTCTGGGTGGATGAATATGGAGGAAACCGCAGAGAAGTAGATTTATACTATACCAAGCGGCTTGGAGGGAAGAAAAAATTGGTAAAAATTGGAAGCTTAGAAGATTCCCTCAATATTAAGATGCAGAATACAAAAAGTGAATGGCTGGGAATACCAGAAATTGAGCATCAGACCGCAGCTCGTGTCTGGGGGAGCGTGGAGGGCGAAGTGCAGGTCCCAATGTACTCCTATGCACAGATTGATGGAAACCGAAATTTTCGCACGGCAAAGAATTTTTCTTACCGCGATGATATTATGGGAAGAGCAGATTATATGCAGATGGAATACCGGGGAGTATCCGAAGAAAAACTTCTGTCTTTAGAACAGGGAAACTATTTTGAATATTCCCTGCCCTATGATGTGATGGCAGTGGACAAGGGATATGAGGTAAATCAATATGCAGCAGATTACGGGATTGATTTTACCGAGAATTTTTGGAAAAAAAGGGGATTCCTGATTGTTTCCTTTAAGATTCTTGCCATGGTGCAGGGAAGCGTATACTTAAACTACGACAATACTATAGAAAATGGGGCACTCTACTGCAATATGTGGGAATTAGAAGATGTCCAGAAATTAAGACGGGATAAAAACGGCGTTTCTTTCCGCTTTTACCCCGGCGATGTCTTGGTGTTCCCTGTTATGGACTCAATTCGAAACGACCATCATTTTGGGGGAATCTACTAAAAATTCGAAGAATTTTTTAATTCGAAGAATTTTTTAATTCGAAGAATTTTTTAATTCGAAGAATTTTTTGATTGGAAGAATTTTTTAAATTCTTATTTATGGCGGGGATGAAGCTTGACTAGCATTGCGCCCTGAAGAATTACCGTCATCACTGTAGTGTCGAATTGCGGTTCTAGAGAGTCGAGTTTGGAAAGAAGTTCGCCCTGCGTGGTAGCCACGTACCTGGCGGGCAGACGATTTAATGCATAAGTTGCAACATCCATACGACAGTATTCGCACGTACAACAGTCCAGACTGTCTTTCATCTGGTCAATTTTTTTCAGCACGATATCTTCTGTCGTATTCTTGAGTATCAATTCCATTATATGCCTCCATCTGAGTATAGTTTGATAAAAAAGAAACCTCTCTCTTAATTTATCACTTTATATTCTATTTGTAAAGACAAAGAGGCAAAAAAGTGAGAAAATGGGAAAAAGTACCGGATCGGAGTGGATTTTGGTCGGAAAACTTGCGGAAATGATTTGACATATGGTTTTTAATACTATATAATGTATTTTGTATGTCTTTTGGAACGGTATTTTTGACTTCCAAGAAACTTGGAACAGTACTTGTAATTAATAAATAGAATGCGAGGAAAGATAATGTGGATAAAAGAGTGCGTGATGGTATCTTGTCAGTGATTGAGGATATGAAGCGGATTGACTATATCAAACCGACCGATGTGCCAAATATTGATCTATATATGGATCAGGTGACTACTTTTATGGATAAACATCTCGAAACGACCAGACGGTATTCGGAAGATAAGCTTTTGACTAAAACAATGATAAATAATTATACTAAAAATAACTTGCTTCCATCTCCGAACAAGAAAAAATATTCAAAAGATCATATGTATCTGTTGATTTTTATTTATTATCTGAAAAATATTCTTTCCATCAGCGATATCCAAAAGGTTCTAAAGCCGTTGTCGGAAAACTTTTTCGGCGAGGGGAAAGCACTGACATTAGAGGATATTTACACGGAGGTTTTTGGGCTGGAAAGTGAACAGTCCATGGTGGTGACACGCGATGTTGTAAGAAAATACCAAAAATCCAGGGGAAGTTTTGAGAAGGTCGAAGATGAAAAGGAGCGCAAACTTTTGCAGGATTTTGCTCTGATCAGTATGTTAAGTTTTGATGTATATATGAAAAAACAATTGATTGAGGCACTGATTGATGAAAATGAAACACTGGAGAGGGAGGGAAAAGAGCGGGAGGGAAGGGGAAAGACAAAATAAGAAAAGCTATAGGTAAAAAGCAGTGCGACCTGACACGGATTTTCGTATTCCCGTGCCAAATCGTACTGTTTTTTTACTTTGATGGATGAAAAATAGATTGCAGATTCAAGACAATACCTTGACTTTTATGTAATTATTTCTATTTTCCTGTCTACCTGTTTTTTTGTTCTTTATCTGAATCAAAATTTGTTTTAAGGATCGGCATGCGTTCAAATACCATATCATACCCATCATTTCCATAGTTTAAAGAGCGGTTTACACGGCTGATGGTTGCAGTGGACGCACCGGTATGTTCGGCGATCTCCATGTAGGTACAGCGCGCGCGCAGCATACTTGCGACTTCAAAGCGCTGTGAGAGGGAGAGAAGTTCATTTACCGTGCAGATATCTTCGAAAAAACGGTAGCATTCCTCCCTGTTTTGTAAACTTAAAATCGCGTCGAAAAGATAGTCGACAGCCGAATTACGGATATTTTTACTCATATATTCCCTCACTTTCTAAATCATTATCTTCTTGCTTTTTAACAATGTAACATTACGATTT
>CAJUCG010000060.1 GCA_910585065.1 uncultured Lachnospiraceae bacterium | reverse complement strand
TACTCCTCGCTAAATACATCCGGAAAATCGCGGAAAATATTTTTCTCCGTCGATGGAAATTCTGGAAGGGAGGTCACGTAGGGAATTCCCGTCCGCCCAAAAAGACGCGCATCACTCCAGTTGCCCAGAGTATTCATCCCGCAGTTTTTTAGCTGCCTACAAAGCATTTTTTCCCATTTCTCACGCCAGGACTCCCCAAATGCCCGATACAAATTTGCCTGAAAAAACGAGAAATTTACTATCTTGTTTTTCTTTCCTCCCCGCTCGGATTTAGAAAACATAGCAGAAAATGCCTTATCATTTCTATCTGGAAGCCAGGCAAGCCACTGCTCCACCCCGTCGATCCGACAGTCCCCGCCCGCTCCCACACAGTCCGGTCCCATACTAAAAAACGCATAGCCTTCCGGGTCAGTCAGCCACCATCTCCCTTCCTTCTTGCATTTTGAAAAATATCCCGTTCCCTCAGTAAGTTTTTTCTCCTTCCATCCCCCATAAGAAGACCAGTCCGCAAACGGATACTCGCCTTTTGCATCAAGCTGCGCATTCAGGCGGCACTTTAAATCTTCATCGTCCTTTATCTTTCCTTGCCAGTCCTTCCACGCACTCTGCCCAAAACGATCGACTAAGATTTTCTCCGGTAATTTGGGAATATTTGGATATTCCTCCGTCAAAGACAGATCGCTGATCAAACATTTTACCTGATGAAAACACGGCATTGTACCTAGCACTATTTTCTCAATTTCCTGCCGCGCAACCCTCTTTCCATGGCAGACCATCTTTAACGCCCCGCGCGGTGCTTCCGGAAAGAGTTCATTTGCGTCCATCCAGTCTAAGTCAAGTACGATCGGTGTCTGCACCTGCGGCAGCAAGCCGAAGCGAACAATAAATGCCGGCGCACTCTCCCCTCGCACATACACGGTCAGCGTCATCGCAAGGCTATGCTGCTCTTCTACTTGAATCAAAAAAGATAGATAGCGTTCCTCACCATTTAAAAGTTTTGGCAGGATAAAGCCCGCCCCCTCTTTTGAAAATTGGAATTTACCTCCGTTCTCTTCCTTTGCTGTCAATTCCACCCCTTTTGTCCGCTCCAGACGGACAATCTCTAAGTTTTGCATATTCCCCTCCATATCGCAGCTCAATTTATAGCGCGAGTTTTTGCATAGTACAAAAAAACTCCTGATTCTTTACCGCAATTCTCCTCCACATTTGTCACAAAAATCCAATCCTTCCAATGTGATTCCCCCGCAGTCCGGACAGATAATGCGCTCCGGCAAAATCTCCCGCTCAAGTACCGGGTACTCGCCGTTCTCATCCCTTTCCTCCTCCAAAAGCAATTCTCTCGGCTTTACTAGCGGCTCTTTAAAGCGGCGCACCGGCTCAAGTTCCCCGGGCGATACCTGCTTTCTTGGAAGCTTTTTCATAATTTTGTTAATCAGCGGCATTTGATCTCCTTCTTATTTTTAGTTCCGCAGAAAACCCTGCACCGTGCCCTTTTCGTGGAAGAAATTTTATTCGCTGCACTCTTAAAATTCCTTCCGGCACGGTTTCGGGTTTCTGCTGATTTTTAGTTCCGCAGAAAACCCTGCACCGTGCCCTTTTCGTGGAAGAAATTTTATTCGCTGCACTCCTAAAATTCCTTCCGGCACGGTTTCGGGTTTCTGCTGATTTGCTGATTTTTACGAGTATGCGCATAGAGCGCGAAAGCTGCCCTCATAAAAGGACAGCTTTTTCTTATGTGCCTACTCGGTTCGTTTTATTATACACTTAATAATTTTTCTATCGAAACTAATTTTACACAGAGTGCGAACATCCTCGTCGCCTCCCTCATTTCCTCCGGTGTCGGAAACGACGGCGCGATGCGGATATTTGAATCGTTCGGATCTTTTCCGTAAGGGTAAGTCGCACCCGCGCCGGTAAGTACCAGCCCTAATTCCTTGCATTTTGCCACAATAGCCTTCGCACAGCCAGGCAGGGACTCAAAGGAGATAAAATATCCGCCCCTTGGCTTTATCCAGCTCCCGATATTAAGCCCGGTAAGCTCCTCCTCCAAAATATCAAGCACCGCCTGAAATTTCGGGCGCATCAGTTCCATATGTTTTTTCATATGCGCGTTCAGCCCGTCAATATTCTTAAAGAAACGAGCGTGACGTAGCTGGTTGATCTTGTCATGTCCAATAATCTGTGTGGTCATGAATTTTTTGATGTACTCCATATTGGTAAGCGAAGTCGCAATTGCAGACACACCAGAACCCGGAAAACTGATCTTTGATGTGGAAGCAAAGATATAGACCATATCCGGATTTCCCGCCTTCTCGCACTCTTCCAAAATATTTGGAATCTTATCTTGAATCTCATCGTAGAGATGGTGGATACAGTAGGCATTATCCCAGAAAATACGGAAATCTTTTGCCGCAGGCTTCAAGTTCGCAAAGCGTCTTACCACTTCATCCGAGTAGGTAATTCCGGTCGGGTTCGAATATTTTGGAACACACCAGATCCCCTTTACCGCGCTGTCGCCATTTACATACTCCTCGACCATATCCATATTCGGTCCATTCTCGTCCATCGGCACCGGAATCATCTCGATCCCAAAGGTTTCCGTAATCTTAAAATGTCTGTCGTACCCCGGAACCGGACATAAAAATTTTACTTTATCAAGCTTGCACCACGGTGTTTCACCGTTCACTCCGCTGACCATGGAGCGCACAACGGTATCGTACATAATATTTAGGCTGGAATTTCCGCACACGATCACATTGGGCTTTTTGACCTCCATCATATCCGCTAAAAGCTGTCTGCACTCGCCGATCCCATCCCAGTCCCCGTAATTTCTGGTATCATTGCCGAGTAGAGTTGTCATATCCGAACCGGAGTTAATCACGTCTAACATCGGCATGGAAATCGCAAGCTGGGTTGCGCCCGGCTTGCCGCGCGCCATATTTAAGGAAAGCCCCTTTCCCTCCTCGGTCTTAAACTGTTCCTCCAAAGCGGCTTTCAATGTTAAAAGTTCATCCCGGCTCATGTCCATGTAAGATTTCATATTATTCTCCCTTCCGCACTTTTTATCGTCTACCTTGATCCTCGAACTTTTCTCAGCTATATTATAGTAATGCTGTAATTCCCTGTCAATCAAAATTTCAAAATTTCGCCCCTTATCCAATCTTTGTAAAATCAATTTCCAGATCCTTGTAGATCCCCGCCTTTACTGTATCTGCAAAAATGTATTTTCTCATGGTATCGTGCAAAAAATCATAGACAAAAATTTGATTTTTCGTGTGATCGACCACCCAGTATTCCTGCACCCCCGCAGAGCGGTACTTAGGTAGTGAAGTTCCGACAAAATATCCTGATGCTTAAAACTTGGCGGTGTCATCATATACATCTTTCCATCAATCAATTCTGCCCTCTGTCCGTCCGGTAAATGATAAATGTCTTCTACCGTATAAATTTTTTGTTCTGCCAATGCCATTTGCTTTCCACCTTTCCCGCCAATCCATTATTTCTTCACTATATGTGCCAGTTCAAACAGGATTTTCTCCCTTAACTCCTCTGGAAATTTCTCTCCCCCGCGCTCTAAGATCTCAAGGATTCTTTGTTCCTGCTGCCTGGAAATAACAGCATAGACAGAGAGATTTTTAATCCTAAAATATATTTTCCCTCTCTCCTCCCCGGGCAATTTTTCATCCGCGTACAAAAAAAGGAGGTAGGGAAGCCGCTCCCAGGATGGCTCACACAAAAGAAGCTGGAAAAGATATTTTCTGATCACCGGTTGATGATGCTCACAAAACAGAGAATAAATTTCACCCGCGCCATAATGTATGCGGTTTTTCTTAATCAGGCGGTATGCTGCCTTCGCAATGGAACTGCGATCGTCAAACAAAAATTTCCAATAGATTTCTTCACCCTGCTCTGCTGCCAGCCGTCCGTAGGAAACTAATGCTGCCCTTGCCAGACGATTGCCCTTCTCTGCAAGAAACGGCTCAATAATTCCGATTTCCTTTTTTGTTCCATACTCACCGATCCCAAGCAACACCGTTTCTGATACTCCCTGCTGTAATTTTTCCAGATAATAGTCTAGCACCTTAAAATTTCGATGTTTTTGCAGGAGATAACCCGCGTCCCTGCGAATCCTCTGTGAGCGGTCAAGAAGCATCTCTTCAAGTCCCTCCCAGGCAATTCCCTCATTCTGATAGCGAAACCACAATGCCCGGTAGCGCACTAGGGTACTGCGCGAAGCAAGGTAATGTTCCACCCGCTCTTTCTCATATCCATAATGAAAAAAAATTCCTTCTAACAATAACTTCTTCCCATATCCCGTCCACTCCGCAAGAAGAAGCCGTTCCATCGCGGAAAACGAGAGGATCTTTTTCTCTCGAAAAAGACGATAGATCGCATTTTTGATATTTACCCCATAGTACGGCAGCCGCGCATAAATACGTTCCTCCGGCATTTTCTCAAAAATTTTAAATGCGCGGGAAAGCACCTGCATCGAAAGCTGCTTTATCTGCTCTTCGTCCCGCCTCCTAGAAGCAATAACCTTCTCTAAGCTCGGCAGTGCAAAAAAGAACTCGTCCGCGCCACACTGCCAAAGCCTTTTCTCTGACAATACAAATGCACTTTTTCGCACCTCTCCCACCCAGTCATTTAGGCGCAGGAAAAAGAAGGGTAGCGCGCCCGGGGCACCATCCAGCTCTTCCATGCACCATTGCCGATCATAGCCATCTTCAAGAAATGTGCCAAATTTTAGTACTGCATTATACTGATTCACCGTCAAATGCGGATAATCCTCTTTTTTTGGCTTATTGTACCACCAATCCGCAGCGTCATCCTCGACATACCATTCCCCATAGCGGTTGCGATATTCTTCCGACAGCCGAATTAGTTTTTTGGCAGAGATCCTTTTAAGTATTTCCTCATATGCCGCTGCAATCTCCGTCTGCAATTCTTGTTCTTCTGGCAATTGAAGGAAAACTCGCTGAGCAATATTCCCGTAGATTGCGTTCCCCTTTTTTAGTTCCGGTAGCACAGTTTCGCGGACATACTCTAAAAATCTTAATTTTTCCCCTTCTAACAAAAGTTCATCCTCCCCGCTATTTAACTGATTTAATACAGTCCTGTAGGTATCTATTTTATATTTTTTACCACTTCATCTCACTCAGTTTACTTCGAATATAAATTTCCCGGTCAAATTCCGTATAATCCGTAAGATAGAGGGTGAATGCCCCCGGAGTCTTTTTCTCGCTGTCCTCCTTGCCCTCGATAAAGTGATGCTCGCCAAAACATGATCCAACCACAAGGGTATCCCAACCATTGGTCACCTCGACTTCCCCCTCCTTTACGACCAATACTTCACTGCCAGAAAGAGGGAGATCTATCTGGCTGCTTGTCAGGAAATTTACACCGGAAAATGCCAGTTCAATTCTCCATGGCGCACCCGATACCCCGGAAGTTTTCACGCGCAGACAAACACCATTCTCCTCCTCCCTGACCCACACATCGATCTGCATATCGGGTCCCCATCTTTTTTTGCGGGCGGCATTGTCCATCTTCCACCAATCGCTTGTTCTCTGCGCTTCCTCAAATGGAAGATAATACCACCCCCGCATTACCTGGCGCAGATGGTACTCCCCGTCAGAAAGTCTCTCCATCTCCTCACTCTTAAATGCTCTGTGTTCGCAGAAACTTCCGCAGACTTTGACCTCAAGTTTTATCGTTCCATTGTGCAGATAGAAGAAATTTGATTTCCCGTTCATTACCGTGTAGGTATATCGCCCATTTTTGCAGCGCGCAATCCCTGACTCTCGGTAAAATGCATGGTAATCTTTAAACGGATAGCATTCCCCATACTCAAATTCCCGGTACTTTGGAGAAAGGAGAAACCAGATTAGACAATCTGGTGCGTCAATATGCTTTTCCTCCACAAGCTCAAAGATAGAGTTGCACATTTTAAGAAACTCTGGGATATGGTATTTCATTCCCATCCGCAGATACTCCATATAATAATCCGCCGGGTAGATCAATAAATCCTTGTCAAATCGCGTGGAATTGGCAGTAAATATACTGCCGTCCGGCTCGATATAATTTAGCATCATTTTGAGATTGCGAAGAACATTCTGCTCGTAGGAATTATCCCCTGTAACTTCTGATAAAAGTATCATTGCGTCATTGTTGATCCGATTGTAATTCCCCGCAGATTTCTCCGAATACTCACCGTCCGCATTGCAGTCTATTCCCTCTCTCAGATAAGTATATGCGGCTTCCTCCATCCGCTCACTGTCAAAATAGCGGCTGCACGCCATCAGGATGGACGCGATCGCCCATCGGTGGTTTGGCGTGTGAAACCCGCCGAGAAGCATTCCATTCGCACCGTCCTTGATTATCTCCTCCAAACGCCTGTGGATCTCCTGCTCCTCGGCAGTGGTTTTCCCAAAATTTTCCTGATTCCCGGCAGTGGTTTTTCCCCGTAGATATTGATATACCGGCAGCAGCTTTTTTAAGCAGAATGCCGTGTCCGGTGCGGAAAAGAAATTGCAGGTGATATAGTCAAAAAGTCCATTTTCATGCTGCACACTTCGGATATAGTCAAGCCCTAAGAGAATCCTGGCATAAATTTTTTCATTCCGATAAAATGTGCTGTCCGGGCAGCAGTATGCCGCAATCACCGGCGCGACCTGATAGATTGCATATTTTGCCTGCACAATTCCCGTCCCATCCCGAAACCCCCCGCAGCGGCAATTTCCAGTTTCTGTAATCTGGCACTGCATTGCCGCGATCACCCGCCGCTCCGTATCCTTAACGATTTTTCTATAATGCTGTTCCATCCTGTCCCTCTTTCTGCCATGCAAACGGCATTCTGATCAAATTAAACATCCTTTCTCCCCGTTTCAATTCCTATGCTGGAAAATACTGCATAAATAATGGCAAGAATAACAATGCCTGTCACAAGATAATACAGCCATCCAGCACCAAATAGTTCTGCCGCCGCGCTCAGTAAAAATACAATTCCTGCCAGTAAAAATATAATGGCGGACTGGCGATAATGTTTGCTTTTATCCATCGTTTCGCGCTCCTGCTTCGAAGCATACAGATATGCATTGTTAAATAGAAATCCCTTTTGCTTAAATGAGCGCACGCTTATTACAAACGCTCCCAGCGATAAAATAAAAAGAACTGCTGCCATAATAATTCCCTCTTCGTTTTATTTACTAGTATAATATTTACTATTTTAGAATAAAACTTTATATAATAAGCAGTAAGGTTTTAATTTCAAAAGAATGAAATTTAAGCTGAACCCTCCTGCCCATAAGCAACACCCGCTCCTGCCTTTCCTCAAGCATATTGCACATCCATACTTCCCTTACCGAGGGCGGCACGAGCAAATTGCACTCAACCGCACTTCCCATGGACTCATACAGACGCACCACCGCACCGTTTTCTTTTTCCATCGCGGGCTTTAAAGTTTCCAAAATAATATTTTTCTGATCGATGGAGAAATAACTTATTGTTTCGTTCAATTTGGAAAAACCATCGGAGATCTGCACGGGCAGATTAAGTTCATACGCCTCGCGCACCACATCACTCTCTGTAAATGGTCCCGCAAACCAATATAATGCGTAGGTAAATTCATGCTGCCCCTGATCCGCTTTCTCATCCGGCTTTACCGGCGCGCGCAAAAGTGTCAGTGCCAGCGTGCTGTCCTTTGCAGAAATGCCGTACTTGCAGTTATTTAACACCGCAAAACCATTTTTCCCGTCTGAAAGTGCAGCATAGCGATGATGGCAGGTTTCATACAGATCCTGCTCATACCGCCTTGAGCGGTGAGTTGGACGCTTTAGATAGCCAAACTGGATCTCCTCCATCACTTCCTTCGTATATACTGTTGTCGGAAATACTGCCTTTAATAGCTTATGCCGCTCCCGCCAATCCACCTTTGTATTAAAATCGATCCTGCGGCTTCCTTCCAAAAAAATAATTTCCTGCTGCCAGGTAAAATATGCTTCCTCTCTATGGATATCAATGTGAACCCCATCCGGCTCGCAACAAAGGCAAAACTCTCCCTCCCCCTTTAATTTAATGGGAACTTCCTCATACATCCTGCCGATCTCCCACGCATCATAATCAACATTCACGTCCCCGTACATACAAAGTTCATTGAGTGCGCCTGCGGCGTACTCGTATCTAGTTTCCCGGTCACAAAGACTTAGAATTCTGCCAAGACAATCCACAACAGCGCGATAATACTCACTTTCCACAATCACTTTCTTTCCATTTTCTTCCAAAATGGCATGAATGGTTCCCTCCCCTTTTTTGGGCTTCCATTCCTTACCCTTTCGAATAAATCCGCAGGATGGAAGAAGAAGTCCCCCATATTTTCTCGGCCAGCTTAGAGAATTAAATATTGCTCCCTCCCCCGCGATCTTTACAAGAAGCGAATCAGCGAGTGAGAATGCCTCCCGCTGCACTTTATCCAAAGACTTTTCCGCCTCCTCATTGACCTTTCGGATAGAAGTTCCCGGCAAAATATCGTGAAACTCGCAAAATAAAAGCTCCTTCCACAAAGTTTCTAAGTGATCGTCCATCTCTTTTTCCTGCGTCGTCAAACCCTGCAAAGGGTTTTCTAAAAGCCTTAAAAGCCCCGCAAGAAAATCCGCCTGGCGAAGTGCCGCCTCCGCCTGGCGCACCTTCTTTTTTATTCGTGCCTGCGCTGTGTAAGTTCCCCTGTGCCACGCAAGGTAAAGCTCCCCGTAATAGGTATTGTCTATCGGCTGCCCGCTTACTCTCCTAAAATATTCTTCTGGTCCCTCGATCTTTGTTCTCGGTGCCCCCTGTAAGTCACCGCACCGATTTAACATTTCCAGCATTATCTCTGTCGGACCGCCGCCCCCGTCCCCATAGCCAAAAGGGAAAATCATCCCTGAAATTCCCTCTTTTTGATTTCTGTCCTCCTCCCACCGCCGCACCATCTTAGCGGGTGAAAATACTGCGTTATTTTCCTTAAAAAGATGCGCCAAAACCTTACTCCCATCGATCCCCTCCCACCAAAACAGATTATAGGGGAAAGGTTCACTCTCAGGATCCGCACGAAGCAGTTTCTGCGTTGCAAAATAATCCACCCTGCAACCCTTCATTATCTGCGGCAGCGCGCCCGTGTACCCAAAAGTATCCGGCATCCACGCTACTTTGCTGTCCACGCCAAACTCCTGCAAAAACCATTTTTTTCCATATACAAACTGGCGAATCAGACTTTCCCCGCCCGCCATATTGGTATCCCCTTCCACCCACACAGCACCATCCAAAATAAAATTTCCCCGCACCACAAACTCTTTTACCCTCCGGTATAAATCCGGGTAATAATTTTTCAGATTTTCCAGGATGGGCGGCTCACACAAAAGAAAGCGGTAATCAGGATATCGCCCCATCAGTGCCACCTGATTCGCATAAGTTCTCGCGGATTTGCGCTTTGTCTCCTCATTTGTCCACAGCCACGCCAGATCGAGATGGGACTGACCAAAAACAGAAAATATAGGCGCGCTTGTACCGTTCTTTGCCGCAAGCAGCGGCGCAAGCAGCTTTCTTGCAAAACTTACACTCTCCGTCCGAAAGGGTTCCGGCAGCTCAAAATCCGCCAGGTATGTAAATTCCTTTAGTGCCTGTGCAATCTGCATCCCCCGCAGGCTATTTTCCGGGAGCGTGCGCCACAGTTCATACAGCACATGGTAATCCGCATACGCCTGAAACATCTCCTCATTCCAAACTCCAAAGCTGCTCTCTTTTACCTGGCATTGAAATTCCGGTGTTTCCGGCATTACTTCCGCTTCTCTTGGGCAGATCCCCGCCCCCTCCAACCTCGCTCCATGACCCGCATATGCCTCAGCATAAATTACAAATTCTTCTCCTCTCACGGCAGCGGGCGTAAGCTGCACATACTTATGTTTTCGGTCAATGGAACCCGCCTCTTTTCCGTTTACATAAACCAGCATTTCCGATGCCACACAAAGCTGCAGCATCACCCTCCTGCCCAACGTTTCCTCCGGCAAGGTGATATGGCAGCGAAACCAGCCATACTCCCATTTTCTCCCCCATACGCGCCCTTCCTCAAACGGCTGATAATTCTCTGTCTCCGCCCTCTCTCTGCTGATATGTTCCATCGTAGTAAAGCCCCAAAGATTTAATGCCCTAATTTTTTGGTACAAGTTCAGAGTAAATGCCTCGTCCCATATTTTTAACCTCTCTTCCCACTGCCTTCCAAGCCCCATATCTTTTTCCCCCATAATACTGCTCCGCCCGCTTTACCTTTACAGTTCCGATAAAAACAGCATCGCTAACGCCTGACCATAAGGCATTGACTTTAATGGGATCTCCTTATAAAAATTTTTGTCCTTCCGCCCCATCGGCGTGCCGTAGGAAACCTGGTTTACTATCCCCTCCTCGGAAATACAGCTAAGAATCGCAGAAGTGGCCCTTTCTGCAACTTCACGGTAGGAAGAATCAATTAGCCCATCCTTTACCGCCTTTAACATCCCGTAGGCAAAACCACAAGTTGCACTCGCCTCCACATAGGATGTTTCATCATCCACAAGGGTATGCCACATCCCATTTTCGCTCTGGTATTTCGCGAGGCTTTCCACCTGTCGCGCTAAACTCCCCGTCAGCATTCTTCTGACTGCACCGTCCTCCGGCACAATCGAGAGAAATTCCGGGATTGCCATGGTGATCCAGCAGTTTCCGCGCCCCCAGAACGCGCCCGCAAAATGATTTTTCTCCTTAAACGTCCAACCGTGATACCACAGACCACTCGCCTGGTCGCAGAGATATTTTTCATGCAGTAAAAACTGGTACTGCGCCTCCTGTATCATCTTTTGATTTCTCAAAATACGTCCCATATTCGCCAAAAACAAAACGGTCATATAGAGGGTATCATCCCATAATTCCTGTTCATTTAGGCAATCGGAAGTTTTGTGCTGAAATCCTCCCTCCTCGGTTCTTAGAAATTTTTCCATAATCTCTTCCGCCGCCGCTTTGCAGGGATCTAAATACTTTTCCTCCCCAGTGTATTCCGCCAGAAAGGACATGGTCAGATACGGAGTCACCGTGTTGATATTTAATGCCGGAAAGCCGATTAAAATTTGTCTGTCATAGTAAGCCTTAATCGTGGCAAGATAATTTTCAGCCGCCGCAGTTTTCCCCTTTTCCCGCTCGCGGCAAAAAAGTTTCCAGAGCCCGAAAAGTCCCACTCCCTGCGTCCACTCCCAGTAGTGGTATTTTTCGATATCATCCCCCGCCAGATTATGGCTTTTCATATTTTCAAGGAAAGCTTCGTCCTCCTCATACAATATCTTTGTAAAGGCATTTATGACAAGCTTTAGTTTGCGCGCTGCCTCGGTACGCAGTTCCCCCAACAATTCAGATTTTAATTCTGCTGCAGACTTTTCGCCCTCTTCCTCCAGAGAGTAAATCAACTCCCTCAATTCCTCCGGCGTGCTTACCGTGTAATCCGGCTGCCAGTCCGCCTCCTCCACCTCATGAAAATAGCGCGGCGACCAATTAAGCCAGATGGAGGTAAGCCCGTAGCGGTTCGCCCCCGCAATATCCTTTTTTAAATTGTTTCCAATCATGACAATGCGGGGCTTATCCGCATCGGTAAGTCCCATTTTTTCCATCGCCGTATCAAACATACTTATATGCGGCTTCTGCTGCCCCACAATCTCCGATACAATCCACTGCTCAAAACAGTACCCACACCCATTTTCACGGTACACATTCTGAAAAGATTCCCACTCTCCATCCGCAACCAGCGCGATGCGGTACCCTTCTTTGTAAAGTCCGGTAAGAAGCTCCCTCGCACCAGGAATAAATTCTGCCTTAGTAACGATTCCCCGCCCGTCAAATACCTGGCTGCCCTCATCGATCAGGGTATCCCCGCTGTCCGTGAAGATAATTAGATTTTTGCTCATTTTTCTTCCTCCTGCCAAATTCATGGCAATATTTCCTCCAATTTTTTCCACATAATATCGAATGCTCTCAATTTATTTTTCCCTGCAAAAAAGGGCAGGAAGTTTTTTCATTCCCCGCCCTTTTTCTTTTCTTATCTTGCCAATTTCTTTGACATATCATACAAATATGGGTCAAGCGTCTTCTTCATGCGCAGTGCTTCCTCAATATCAAAGTCCACAAACTCTCCGTGCTTGTATGCTACCACACGGTTGCTCCCGCCCGCCGCTAAGATATCAACAGCCTTTGCCCCCATCGCCGAGGCGTAGACTCTGTCCTTGCAGGTCGGGCTGCCGCCGCGCTGGATATGTCCGATCACGGTCGCCCTGGTCTCCATGCCCGTCGCCGTCTCGATACGCTTTGCCATCCCGTAGGAATCGCCAATCCCCTCCGCATTGATAATAATATGATGGGTCTTGCCAACCTTCTTCTTTGCGCGAATATTTTCAATAATCTTGCTCTCATCGCGGTCGTAGCACTCCACGGTCAAAATATCTTCCGCGCCGTTTGCAATGCCGCACCAGAGCGCGATATACCCGGCATTCCTGCCCATCACTTCAATAATGCTGCATCTCTCGTGCGAGGTGGAGGTATCGCGCACCTTGTCGATCGCCTGCATCGCGGTGTTGACTGCCGTGTCGAAGCCTATGGTGTATTCCGTGCAGGCAATATCAAGGTCGATCGTCCCCGGCAGACCTACCGTGTTGACTCCCCTTGCTGCAAGCTGTCTCGCGCCCTGGAAGGAGCCGTCGCCGCCGATCACCACAAGTCCGTCAATCCCATGCTTGCGGCAGATATCCGCCCCCTTGTCCTGCCCGTTTGTTGTCATAAATTCCGGGCAGCGCGCTGTATACAAAATCGTGCCGCCGCGCTGGATAATATCCGCCACGCTGCGCGCATTCATATCCACAATATCCTCCTCAAGTAAACCGGTATAGCCCCTGCGGATGCCCTTCACATTCAGCCCGCTCGCGATCGCTGTGCGCACCACCGCACGGATGGCAGCGTTCATGCCCGGCGCATCCCCGCCGCTCGTAAGAACGCCGATTGTCTTGACCTGCTTTTTGTCTGCTGCTTTTGCCTTCGCCATAATTTACCTCTTTCCGAATGATCCCATTCTTGTTTTCTATCCTTTGCGCACTCGAATAGTACGCCCGAGAACGCATTTCGTTCATTGATTTCCATTTTAGTATAAATTTCCGCGTTTTTCAATACTCTTTTCCGTAACCTTCACATTTTCTTGTCCGAATTTTTCATAAAGTTTCTGTAAACTATCGCTGTTTATACTAATATTTCTGCTTTTTGGTAGTTTTTTTACGGCTTTTTCCTGCGATAAGTAGATACAAACCGTATCATTCCCGTCAAATTCACCCAATAAAGAATATAAATTTTGTTCATTTTCAACAAAATTGTTCTTATTACAGAATTGTATCCAAACTTCTCTTGGAACTGCGGAGAATGGAATTACCTCCTGACAGATTAGTTTGGCTGGTTTATCCTCCTCCACGACCACCTTTCCAAGAATATAAAGTTTAGCATCTACATTTAGCTGCAATTTATACTTCTCATAATCGCGCGGAAAGACAATAACCTCCACCGCGCCGACCATATCCTCCAGAGTTAAAAATGCCATAAGAGTATTATTTCTTGTTGTCTTTAGCGTCCTGGCAGTGATCATCCCGCCGATCCGCTCAACCGCACCGTCCTGTACCCGGCATTCGCCCGTTTCCTCGTCAATCAAAAAGTCGAGTGTTGTCTTTGTCACATTTTTGCGCATTGCCGCCTCGTAAGCCTCAAGCGGATGTCCGCTAATATAAATGCCTAGGACTTCCTTCTCAAATGCCAATATTTCCTCTTTAGAATACTCGCCGACCACCGGGAATTGGTTGTCATACTCCTGCTTTTGTTCCGGCGCAATCAGATCAAAAAGACTTATCTGACCGCTGACGGACTCTTTTTTCTCCTCCGCCACCATATCAAGCACGGAGGCATAGACATACATTTTCTGCTTGCGCGTGCCGGGAAGTGTGTCAAGCGCGCCGGACTTAATAAAATTTTCCAGTGTGCGCTTATTGATTTCCTTGTTGGAAAGACGCTCTGTCAAATCTTTCAGCCCCTTATAATTTCCACCGCGGGCTCTCTCCTTTACTAACTCGTCGATCACCGGTCTTCCAAGCCCCTTGATCGCAGTTAGACCGTAGCGGATCGCGCCGCCGTCCACGGAAAAAGAAGCCTCCCCCACATTGATATCCGGCGGAAGAATTGAGATGCCAAGCTGCCTGCAATGAAAGATATACTGCGCGACCTTCCCCGGATTATCGATAACAGAAGTCATAAGTGCCGCCATAAATTCCACTGGGTAATAGCATTTTAAAAAGGCAGTCTGGTAGGCGACAACTGCATAGGCTGCCGCGTGGGACTTGTTAAATGCATATTTTGCAAAATCCGTCATCTCGTCAAAGATATGGTTGGCAACCTGCGCCGGGATACCCCTCGCCACACAGCCTGGCACCTGTTCCTGCTCGTTGCCGTAGACGAAATTTTTTCGCTCCTTTGCCATAACGGACTCTTTTTTCTTCGACATTGCGCGGCGCACCAGATCGCTGCGCCCGTAGCTGTAACCTGCAAGATCGCGCACGATCTGCATAACCTGTTCCTGGTAAACGAT
>CAJUCG010000059.1 GCA_910585065.1 uncultured Lachnospiraceae bacterium | reverse complement strand
ATTGATATTGGCTACTCTGCGGAGAAGGCGGAGGACTTGCTCTACAGCGGAGGTCTGGATATCTTCACCACGCAGGACAAAGAGATCCAGGCTGTGGTGGACTCTGTGTACTGCAATGAAGAAAATTTTCCTGCTTTGGGCAATGAAAACGGATCATTTTACGAACTTACGCAGGATTACGCGGTTTCCATTTTAAAGGCGGACGAAACGCCGGAGCATTTTCAGCTCTCCCATGTTTTAAACTACTATAAAGATTACAATGATTCGGACTTAAAATTTTATCACGAATATTACCGGAACAACCATCGCGGAATCAGCCGCTACACCACTGATCCCGACTTGTTAAATCAGATGCTCGATGAATTTATTGCCGCCATGATGGAGGAGGGGGACTCGATCTTAGCAGAGCGTCCGCGCATCTACACTTTGCAGCCGCAGTCTTCCTTTACTGTGATTGACCAAAAGACCGGCTATGTTATGGCACTCTATGGCGGGCGCGGCGAAAAGACAGGGAGCTTAACGCTAAACCGCGCGACCAGTACACTGCGCCAGGTTGGTTCCACATTTAAGGTTCTTGCCTCCTTCCTCCCCGCACTCGATACGGCAGGGATGACACTCGCCTCCGTGGCGGATGATGCGGAATACCATTATCCTGGCACTAACACAAAAGTAGATAACTGGAACGGCGAGATCTATGAAGGGCTGACTCCAATCAGACGCGCCATTTACCGCTCGATGAATATTGTCGCCTGCCGCGTAATGGAACAGGTAACACCACAGGTGGCGTTTGACTACCTCAAAAAATTAGGGTTTACTACACTTGTAGAATCCCAGACGGGTGAGAATGGTAAAGTTTACAGCGATATTGGTATCCCGTTAGCCCTTGGCGGAATTACCAACGGCGTTACCAACCTTGAGCTGACCGCCGCCTATGCAACGATCGCCAACAATGGAATTTACAATCGTCCGGTGCTTTATACAAAAGTACTTGACCATAACGGAAAAGTACTTTTATCCAATGACTCTGCTTCCACACAGGTGATCAAAACTTCGACATCCTACCTTTTAACCAACGCGATGTGCGATACTACCACGATTGGTACCGGAACAAATATGGCATTTAAACAGGGAGAGCTTAACGACTATATCACTGCCTATGCAAAGCGCAAATTTGGGATTATGTCGGACGAAGATGCCTCCTCAAACGAGGATTACAAGACCTATGTAAGTGACTTAAAAAGTAAAGTCTCCGGGATGCCGATCGCTGGAAAAACCGGTTCCTCCCACTATACTGACCTGTGGTTTGTCGGGTACTCCCCATATTACACAGCCGCTGTGTGGACGGGATTTGACAATAATTTAAAACAGATCAACCGAAATTACCACCAGCATATGTGGCGCAAAATCATGGAGCAGATCCATGTGGTAAAAGAGAAAGAAGCAGTGAGCTTTTCCGTTCCGGACTCCATTATTTCTGCGACTATCTGCACAAAATGCGGCAATCTGGCAGTTACTGGACTCTGCGATCAGGTTAATTGCGTAAAGACAGAGATTTTTGCCAAGGGCACAGTGCCAAATGTCAAGTGTACCTGCCATGTCAAAGCTTCGGTGTGCAGTACCTCCGGTCAGCTGGCAAGTGTATATTGCCCGCCAGAGATGACCTCGGAGAAAGTCTTCTTAATAAAAGAGGAAACTTCCCCGACCCATGACACACCAAATCTTTTGCCAACAGGGGAGGATGCTGTTACCTGCGCGATCCACACCGCAGAAAGCATTCTTCCGCCAGAGCCGGATGAACCACAAGATCCAGACCATCCGGATGAAGACGACAATCTGGATATACCACTGCCGCCACCACCTGGGGAACCAGATATTCCGACTCCTTCCAAAAAGCCAACACCAACACCGACTCCTTCTGAGAGCGGGGAGGACAAGCCGGAGGAGGACGAACCTGGAGGAGATGAACCTGGAGAAGAAGAACCGGGGGAGGATGACTACGAAGATGAATGGATCGACTAAAAATTTAGATCGGTAAATAATGAATAATAAAAGACCGCAGGAAAAGAGTCTTATCTCCCCTCCTGCGGTTTTTCTTGCGAAAAAACTTTTCTGCTACCCGACTTGTACTTCTTTTACGGAAGCTTTGGCTTTGATTTAAACACTAACGCCGCTAAATACCCCATTAACAATGCCCCGGAAATCCCAATAGCTGTCTCTGAGAGTCCTCCTTTAAACAACCCTAAAAATCCGTCCTGATCTACAGCCTTTTTTACCCCCTGAAACAACATATTTCCAAACCCAGCAAGTGGGACTGTCGCTCCCGCTCCCGCCCACTCTGCAAAGGGCTTATACACTCCCACAGCTCCCAAAACCGCGCCCAGACAGACGAGCATCACCATAATTCTGCCCGGAAGCAGCTTGGTAATATCCATCAGGATCTGCACCAGCGCGCAGATCGCTCCACCCACCAAAAATGCAATCAGATAATCCATTTTCTTTCTCTATCCTCTCTATTTTCCACAATATTCAAGCACCACCGCATGGGCGATCCCCGGCACACTGTTGCCCTCGTTAAAGCTGACGGTGGAAAGCAGCGCGCCCGTCGGCACAAAAAGCACACGCCGAAATACCCCTTCCGAAATTTTCTTTAACAGATATCCCGTCAGCGTGATCGCGGAACACCCGCATCCGCTCCCGCCCGAATCCGTCTTCTGCCGCGCCGCGTCAAAGATCTCAATGCCGCAGTCCATATGCTGTGCCGTGATATCAAAGCCCTTCTCCTGCAGGAGTGCCAAAAGAATCTCTTTTCCCACCACACCAAGATCGCCGGTCACAATCCGGTCATAGTAATCTGGCTGCAAATGAAAATCATTTAGATGGCAGGAAATGGTATCACACGCCGCTGGTGCCATACACGCCCCCATATTCATTGAATCTTTTATCCCATAATCGATAACGCGCCCCATCGTAGCACCGGAAAGCCGCACATTATATTTTCCCTTTGTGGCAGAAAGCACTACTGCACCGCTCCCCGTCACCGTCCAAGTCGCCGCCATCGGCCGCTGATTTCCATAGGCGAGAGGAAAACGAAATTGTTTCTCCGCCCCCGCAAAATGACTTGACGTAATGGTTAGGGCATGATTTGTATATCCCCCGTCCACAAGGACTGCCCCAGCAAGTAAGGATTCTCCCATTGTCGAACACGCACCGTAAAGTCCAAGCAGCGGGATGGCGAGCTTTTCTACGCCAAATGTCGTTGCAATCAACTGCCCAAGAAGATCCCCGCCCGCCATATAGCGAATCTTGTCAGGGGAGAGATTCGCATCGCCAATCGCGTGCTTTGCCGCTTCAAGCTGCATATTGCTCTCGGCTTCCTCCCAGGTCTTTCCGCCAAACATATCATCTTTCCCGATAATATCAAAATACGCACCGAGTGGTCCTTCACTCTCAAGCTTTCCGGCTACACTTGCCATACCACTTACATAGACTCCGCTGTCAAACGAAAAACTCTGCCTGCCGGGTGATTTTTTCTCCTGTTGTTCCATGCCGCTTTACTCCTTTCCTTTTGTTTGTTACTTAAAATCCCCGCTTTTTCGCAATTTATACGAACCTGAGTTTTTGGGAAAAAAAAGAGTGCTGTACTTTTCCTAAATTTTCTGGTAAAATAATAGGAAAACACAAGAAGGAGAAAGCACCTATGATCCGTTCCCTGATCCGTCTAATCAACGCCTTTTCCAAAAAATTAAGCGAGGACAATGTCACAGCGTTTTCTGCACAGGCGGCATTTTTTATGATTATCTCTTTTTTTCCGTTCGCCATGTTTTTGCTGACGCTGCTTAACTATCTGCCCTTTTCCAAGCCGGACCTGCTCGCCGCAGCGGAGTCCGTCTTTCCACAGACCGTATCCTCCTACATATCCGATATCTTAGATGAACTTTTGGAAAAATCAAATGGCACTGTACTCTCCCTTACCGTGATCGCGACACTCTGGACATCCTCAAAAGGGTTTTATGCGATCGTACACGGGTTAGATGCAATCTACCATTCCACCGGCAAGCGCAATTATTTTCTGACCCGCCTGCTTGCAGCACTCTACACGCTGCTTTTTGCGGTGCTTATCGTCGCGGTAATTTTTATCTTTATCTTCGGCAACCAGATCTATTTGTGGAGTTTGGGACATGTGCCGATCTTATCGGAGATGGCACTCTTAATTATCAGTGTGCGCACATTAGTCGGCTTCTGCCTGATGATTTTATTTTTTACGCTGGTCTACATCACCATGCCGAACCGCAAGTCCTCCTTTTTCGCGGAGCTTCCAGGCGCGATTCTCGCCTCGGCGGGCTGGATAGGGTTCTCCTACCTCTTTTCGTTTTACATTGATAATTTCAGCAATTACTCCGCGACTTACGGCAGCCTAACCGCCGTTGTCCTCTGTATGCTCTGGTTTTATTCCTGTATGTACATTATGTTTATCGGCGCAGAGCTTAACCAGGTATTAGCGAACCCTGTAATCCACGAGGCGTTTCACAAAATGCGTGAAAGTCGGCAAACACACAAAAAAGAAAGGGAATCCCTATCGGACTCCCATAAAAAATAAAATATTTTTATACTAATACAAAAAAATCAATTCCGTCCCTGTATAATAGTGAGCAAGGATCTCCTCATAATTTTTTCCTGCCTCCACCATGCCCTTTACTCCGTTTTGGCTCATGCCAGTCCCGTGTCCGTAGCCGCCGCCCGAAAGCGTAAGTGCCGTAAGTTTCCCGTCCTCTCTTTCCTCGTCAATCACAACAAACGCGCTTGGCAGCAGGTTCATATTCTTTACCTCGCTTCCATCCTTTCGGACAAGCGGGGTTTTCTTTGGTGCAAATGCGGTGCGGATTGCAGTCTGATAGCGGATAGGAACGGTTTCTTTTACCTTCTCCTCTCCGTCCAGTCTTGTTCCAGTTACGGAAACTTCCAGGGCAATTCCACTCTTTCCGCGCTTTGTCACCTCCACTTTTTCCACTGTATCAAGCCCCGTCGCCTTCTGCAGCTGCTCGGTAAACTGCTCTAAAGGCAGTGTGACCTTCCATCGATACCAAGAAAATCCACTGTCATAAGTCTTGACCTCCTCCGACAAAATAAATTTGCGAAATTCTTCTTCCACAGAAAAATCTACTTCTTCCTTCTGCTCATTCTGCAAATAGCCCGTCAGATAGGAAAGGGAAGAGGCATTCTCCCACACCTCATGGTAACTTGCCGTATGTCCGCAGGAAGTGGAATAATAGTAGGCAGTGATCACATCCCCATCCAGTGCTGCTACCAGCCCATAAGTTTCCTTTACCGCCAGGATAGAAGCTTCATCTTCCTCCACATTATTGTATACCTGGGAACTAACACTGTCATCCACATGCGCGCCGTATGAGCGAAATCTGCTTGCCATCAACTGGTTAAATGCATAGCTGCGCGCGCAGACTGCCTGCACTTTAAGAGCCTCGTCCCCGTAGGATGTCGGCATCTCACTTGGAATTACCGCGTAGAGATACTCTTCCATCGAAAGTTCGTTGACCAACAAAAGCCCCTCCTTATCCGCCACAATCTCCATGCGGCCGCGATAGGCTGGCGCGCCATAAGAACGCTTCACTGAGCGCAGGATAATCTTTCCCTCCCCGCCCACCGTCTCCACACAGATGCGCTCAGTGCTTCCCTTCTCCTTTTCAAATGCAAGGGAGAATTCTTTTCCTGCCTTGTACTTTTGTACTTTCTCCCCCCTTGTCACCGTAAATTCCCGGTCAGAGGTCAAAACAACATTTTCATGATAATAGGACTTATATCCGCTCGTATTGATCAGAACACGTATTGTATCTGCCTTTAGCTTCTCTTTGATCAGCGCGGCACAGACCTTCCCATTTTCCACTACAAAATCCGTGATGGAATAGCCAACCAAAATCTGATTCGTCTTCTCCATCGCCAGATCCCCATAGATCTTGTAGATTCGAAAATCCTCCGAGAGCGGCAGCCGCCCATAGCCCGCCAACTCAATCTCCTTATCGGAAGTCAAAAGCACTTTGCCCTGCACCACATCCTTTTTTACTGTAATTTGTAATATTTCACCATTTTTTACCAAAAAATCACAAACCATATTTTCAAATGCCTGTGCCAACGGAAGAATCGTTTTATACTCCACCTCGTATCCGTGGACAAAAGCTAAAACTTTACTTTCCTTTGCTGAGATTACCCACACATTTGGAATCTGAACCTCCTCATTTAACATTTCCCTGATATAGAGCATCTCATCCCCCAGGCAAAGTGCCCGAACCGCGCGGTCTTTATATTCAGAAATCGCGCGGCGCGCAGGTTTTCCAAAAAGTTTTTCCGCAATCGGATCTCTTTTTGGATAGACTTCCAAATCTTCTGCAAAGATCGCGCTGTAATCCTCACAATTCTCATAGCGGTAGGTATTTCCCCTTGCATCGTAAAGCTTTTTGCCCTCGATCAGCAGGACATAACAATCCCGGTATTTTGGCAGAGCCTCTTCTTCCTCCTCAGAGGCTCTTTCCGTCAGCATCCCCAATAATCGCTCATAAATAGAAAGAAATTCTGAAAGATAGAGTTCATCTGTTTCTTTCACCTGCAAAAGTCGATCTGGAAGTACAGAAACAATCTCGTGATAATTTAACTTTGTATAATCGCAAAAAGTATATAAAAAATCGCGAAACATTTGGCAGGTAAGATTTCTTTTTTCGAATTCCTCTTCGGTTTTCTCGGACAAGCTCTCCTCCCATCCCGGCGCAAGCTTGGACAAAAGCCATTTTGCCCTTGCACTCAAAATTCCTTCATTTTCCTCCGGCAGCACAAAATCTATTTCTTCAGGCTCCTTCTCTTCTGCTATTTCTCCCTGCCTCTCTCCACTCTTTCCGCTCCTTCCAAAAAAATTGTAGAGAAACACGCCGCCCGCCAGCAAAATGCAAAGTGCAATCAACAAAACATTCTTTATTCGCTCCCGGTTCCCGTTTTCTTTCATTCTGCCCTTCCTCCTAGTACTTTTTGACTTATTCCAGAGCAAAATTTTCGCGCTCCACCATAAAAACAAGCCCTTATTTCAGTATATGTGTCGTTAAAGAAACTATTCTTGCCGCAGCGGGTCAAAACCGGAAGCCTTCTTTAGAAGCTGTTTATCCTGATACATCAATGCGTCCACCTCTGTCATCACCTGATCGATCGAAGAAATCTCCGCCTTTTTATATACCTGACAGCCGATCGCCAGATAGATCGGATAATTTCGCTCGTGTGAGGCGTTGATCTCTGCAATCTGTGCTTTCATGGACGCAATACATTCCGCGACTTCCTCCTTTGTAAAATATCCCACGGCAGCCTTGACATACTCATCTCCGCCAACACGGAAATTATATTCCCGCACTGCGCCGTTTATCGACATATTTAACAGAAGAGAGGAGGAAAGGCAAATCACGTCGTCCCCCGCCAAATGTCCGTAAGTATCATTGATATATTTCAATCCATTATTGTCACAGAGCATAAAACAAAGCTGCTCATCCTCCGCCATCCCTGCAACAATGTCCGGCAGAAGAATATTGTAGCCATTGCGGCTGTAAAGTCCCGTCATCGCGTCTGTCACCGCCTTGCGCTGTGCCGCCTCATACAGATCATTTACCGCATAGACCCGGCGCAAAGACTCTAACGCCACATTTACCTTGCGCACCCAGAAGGGATATTGTTTCCTAAACACACATTGTTCCCCACTGTATTCTAACACAATATAGCCAAAACAATGACTGCCAAAATGCAGCATATTAAAATAAAACATCTTTGGCTCTCTGCGGTCAGCATGGTATGCGGGAATCATATCCCTCGCATTGAAAATGCGATCAAGGCGCACTCGATCCTCCTCTTTCTTTGCCTGCGAACATGCAGTATCAAGTGCTAACATCATCCGGTCAGTAAAAACTTCCTGCTTCTCATCATCCCTTTTGCTCCAGTCCGGACTCAGACACAGATACATCCGATCATATTCCCCCGCGTGCATGGCATAGCCGTCAATCTCCCACAGACAATCCACCAGATCCTTTGCCATAATCAGACATTCCTGCATAAAATTGTACAGGGCAAAAAACGCATCCTCGCGCCTATCTGGCAGCACTTTGCCAAAGCGAAACCTTCTGCCGCAGCTGCAGGACTGGTACAGCATCAAATTTGACTTCCGAAGCAGCGGATGCTGCTTTCCCCTAATCTCCAGTGCCTCCGCAATATAGCGCACTGCCCTTGCCGCCGTCAGATCGATCCCGCGCGTGGCGGATGTAATAAAATCTTCATCATCATCCGGCTCCGCCTCACAGTCAAACCCGGTCACCAAAATATCCTCCGGCACACGGATTTCACGCCTTTGCAGCGCGTAGCAGATGCTGACTGCCATCGGATCATTTGCGCACGCGATCGCCTGTGGCAGCTCTCTCTCTCCCTCCAGAAGTTCAGCGACAACACGCTCCCCTTCCTCATACCAGAAATCCCCGTAAAAAACACGCTTCTCATCCACCGTAAGCCCTGCGTTTTCCATCGCCTGCTGATACCCCAAAAGTCTGTTCTGACTGTGCAGATGAGTCGCAGGTCCTGTCATAAATGCAATATCTGTACAGCCGTGTACTTCAATCAGATGTTCCACCACCTCGCGAATCCCCGCTGTATCATCGCAGGAAAACGCCTTGTATCCATCTTCCTTTAAGTCAATGCTCACGCGAATCCCGTCGAATTTTTCCCGAATTTCTGCCGCGATCTTTTCTGCAAACTCCGGCTGAAGCTGTAAACTGTCCGGCACAAGAATCACCGCATCAAGCAGATCATAATTGATCAGCTCCATAATCTGTGCCTCGCCAAGCTGATAATCCGTATACCCTCCCGTGCGCAGCATACAGGAAAACACCAATACATCCATATTATACTGGAATGCCTCCCTGCCAACCGTTTTTAAAAACGTCCTCTGAAATGGCTCATCAGGCCGCCCAATCACTATACCGATAGTTTTTCTGTTTTTCATAGAAATCCCCCTTGCTTCTTTTTTGCCTTCCTCCGCCGCTTTTTTCTTTATCTTCTATTATATACTCTCTTTTAAAGAATCGCAAAGTATTTTTTGGAAAACTATTTGAAAAGGAAATTTTCCTTGCAGACGCAAAACGCAAGGGAGGGGCAGAACCGGAAATTTCTGGTTCTGCCCCTCCGCTAAAATCCTATATCAAATGGGGGATGACTCTTAAATATGATATTACGTAATTACGGTATAGCATCCACACCAATCACAATCACACCAAGCACTTTCTTCTTCCACGCAGCAAGCTCCTCCAATTCCCGCTCAATCTGTGTGTAGGTACTCTCCTCCTGCTTTTCTACTAGCACAACATAATCCGCTGCCATCGCCGCAGACACCGCCGACGGATCGCGCAAAATACTTGGGATCTGCTCCACCGAATACCCCTTTTCCCACTTCATGCCGGATAGAAGGGATTCAATTTCTTTCTGATCAATCGTTCCTGTACAGACAAGATTTACCTTTAAAGAAGCATCCTCCTTCTCTGCCTGCAATGCCCCAAGCTCTGCCTGCACGCTTCTCGCTGCTACCATCGCCAAGTTTCCCGCATCGCTCTCCTTCATCGACAGTCCTCCCATGCGGGCAAACAGGCGGTCAAATCCCACCCAGACACGCTTTTTATGTACCTGTGGAATCTGCGCAATCACGCGAAGACCAAACCGATTTTTTAACTCCTTCGCATCCTGAAGCTTATCTGACATAATATACTGGAAGGCAATGAAAACTGCCGCCAACACTGCACCGATAATAAAGCCCAGAATCAAGATCTTGATGGAACCTTTTATAATTCTAGTTGTCGTATACTCTTTTTGCGGCTCTGCGGAATTCTTCCACGCTTTAAGTTCCTCCGCCTTCTCCTGAAGATTGATACTTAAATCCGAGACATACTGAAGATTGGTCTTTTGCAATTCATCCAGCTCCAAATTCACGGCCTCAAAGGATGCCTGGTTTACCACACTTAACTCGTGGTCACCGATCGTCGTCATAATCTCTTTTTGTTTTTCCAAAATTCCTTCCAGCGCGTAGGAAAGAATATCATCACACATCGCCTCGTCCACGCCCTGCACCTTGATTGTCACCATGCAGTTATTAAGATCTTCCGAAACAGAAAGTTCTTTCGAAGTAGAAAGTTCCTTCGAAATAGAAAGAATTTCCTCCAAATACCGCAATTCTATCGGCTCCGACAAATGATCCGCAATATACTGATACATATTGCCATTGGTCATATAAGTAATATAGGAATGCAAAATACGGTTGGAGAGATCAATATTTTGATAATCCATCCCTGGCAAAATCTGGTAATCTGTCGATACATATAACTGTAGAGATGCATTGCGCTCACGGAATGGATTGATCTTCATCAAAACAGAATTTGCATTGTACTCCTCCTGCTCCGTGCGCGCCTTCTCCAAATTGGCAATCTCACGCTCAAGCGTATCACCCTTGGCGCGAAATGCGGTCAGTTCACGCTCATAGTTTTGTTCCGCCGTACTAATATATTCCGGATCGGAACTCCTTAGCTTCTTTAGAACAAAATTTCCTGCTCCGGCAATCACGGCGATTACCAAGGCAATCACAAAAATCTTCCGCCAGTCACGAAAAATTCGATAAAACACCTTGCCTAAGCTAATCTCCTGTTCGTAGGCCTGTTCGTTCATTTTCTTTTTGAACCTCACTTTCCATTTTAATCTTTTTCCCTAAAGTCACGGGGTACTGTCTTTATGGCAGCGTCTGCCACAATTCTTTTCTCCCAGCCGGAACAATCTCCAAACGATCTCCGGCGATAAGAAAAACCTCCGGCAGATGATAGGCGTGAAGAGATGATTTTCACGCCGCTCACTTCCCTGTAATCCGGATCTTCTGTATTTTATCACATTATTAGGTTTTAGAAAAGGAGTTTTAGGAAGAAAAATTAAAAAGTTGTAAAAAATATAGCTGTTTATCAAAGAAATACCTATGGTATATTCTAATTATACGCAGAATAGGAAATTTTTGTAAATCAATTATCTCAATCTCTTCCAAATGGAACATTTGCTCCGCAATCCATTGCAATCTTTGCATATTTTTCAGAGTCAATTTGTCAATCAATTCAATATGCATTTTAATGCTTACATTAAATTTGTATTTAAATTTAACAAAACTTTTATTAAATTCAATAAAAAAATAATGGAAAAATATCCCTCTTTCTTGTGGTATTATTTTATTCGCAGTCAAATTCAGTGTCGTATTCATGATGAAAGGGGAATTTTATGTCGAGAAAAGGCGAAAATATTTTTAAGAGGAAGGATGGACGCTGGGAAGCAAGGTACATCCACCACTATGAAGAGGGAAAGGCAAAATATCATTCTCTCTATGGCGCAACCTACAGCGAGGCAAAAGAAAAAAAGATGGCAGCTATACAGATCACTATGGGACTGCATCCTCACAAGCTGCCAAAGACATTATGTACTTTCGAGGATCTCGCGGAGGCATGGCTTTGCGATGTGAAGTATAATGTAAAGGAATCGACCTTTACAAGGTATCATCGAATTGTGATATGTTATCTTTTTCCGAATTTAAAGGGGAAGCTTTTACAGAGAATTGATCAGAAATGTTTAAATGATCTGACGGGTACTCTTTTAGATTCGGGCGGAAAATCAGGAAGGGCACTCTCTCCAAAGACCGTGACGGATATTTTATGCGTGTTAAAATCCATTCTGCGCTATGGAGCGGACAATGATTTTCCATGTACGGGCTACAGCCGATTGAAATATCCGGCAAAAAAAGGAAGAGCTGCAACAGTTCTGACCGATGAGATTCGAATAAAGATTGAAGAAAAATTATTGAAATCTGAAGACAAGGTGAGTCTTGGAATTCTCTTTACTTTGTTTACTGGAGTTCGGATCGGGGAATTGTGCGGGCTTAGATGGGCGGATATTGATTTCGTCAATCATACCGTACATATTAGCAGAACGGTGGAGCGCATTGCCGATCTCAATCCGAATTCGCTTAAGAAAACAAAGGTAGTGATCACGGAGCCAAAGACGCAGAGTTCTATCCGAGTGATCCCTCTGCCAAAATTTATGATGGACTATCTAAGACAGCGTCGCTGTGATAACGACTGCTATCTTCTGACTGGAAAACAAAAATTTACTGAACCGCATCAATATTATATGTGTTACAAGAGATTTTTAAAGAAAAATGCAATTGACCATCATACTTTTCATACTCTGCGGCATACTTTTGCAACCCGATGCGTTGAGATAGGCTTTGATACAAAATCCCTGTCAGAGATTCTTGGACACGCAAATATTACCACAACGCTTTCAATTTATGTCCATCCCTCCCTACAGCAAAAAAAAGTACAGATGGAAAAATTGACTCCGTATCTTTCGCCGTTAAATTTCTAGTCAAACAAATGCCGGATTTTCGCATAAATACTAGGAGAACCGGCATTTGAATAATAAAGTATAGTAAATAAGCACTATGCAAGCGAGTTTCCCCCATTTGCACAGTGCCTTTTTTCTTCCATTATTTAACTTCCCTTTTCCTACGGCTGATATTCCTTTATCTGCCTTAGTGCCTCATCCACTTGTGCTGCTTCCGCCATAAACAAGCATACACCGTTTTCCTCAATCGCATAATACTCCTTATTTCCCACAATTGGAAGATAGCGCACAGTATGCATAGCTTCTGTGCTGCCATTTTCATAAAAGGTAAGTGAGAGTACAGCATTCTCTCCAAGTTCCGCGCCCTCTGCCAATTCCGCTTTTATTTGCAGTCCGATAATCACCTGGTACAGATCGCGGAACAGCTCGCTCTCCTCCTCATTTAACTCCTTGCCATCCACAGTAAAATAATCATCCGTTGTAGTGGAACCATTCTCAAGCGTCTGTGTTTCGTGCGTCATGGTAAATACCCGCTCGGAACTGTTATATTGAAGCGTTAAGCCGCTGATGGAGGTGATATTGACCATCTGTGTATAGCGGGAGATCGCAGTAAAAGTATCTGGGGTCAACAGCGTATTTGCTGTTTCTGCTGCCATCTTAAAAATTTGGTTTGATCCTTCTTTGCGCACATAAATTTCGGATTTATCCTCCGTAAAATCCCCGAAATACAGTGTGAAATCTTTTTTGTTCTTCTCCTCCCCATCTGTTTCCTCATACCATACCGTCAACGCGGTCTTTGGCGCAGAAAGCCCATATGTGGCGGCATCCGCCGCATGGTACGCTACAATTTCTCCCAGTTCAATTGCCGTGTAAGGTTCCATCATTGTGGAAAAGTTTGTCAGATCCACACGCACTGGTATTTCGTACTTGTCATAGAGTGCCAGAGTGTAGAGTGCCATTGCAGTTAAATCCTTTAGATCTTTTGTGCTGTCCTTGATAGTAAAAGAGTCATAGGTATCACTTACCACCTTTAAGCCCGCAGCATTTTCTGCGGTAAAAGTCGGTACCGTATCAAGCTGCATTAGCTCATGCTCGGAAAAATAAAATGCATTTCTTACTTCTGCCTCAACCAAATATACATCGCTGCTTCCCTCTGCGCAGGCATAGTACCCGCCGTCCGCACTGGAGAGATCGCCAAGGCAAAGAGTGATCTCTTCCTGGTCTTTTTTTGTTACGGTAAGTTTCAATACGGGATCACCTAACCCATACTCAGAAAGATCAGCAGCATCTGCTAACACGAGTTTTGTTGTCTCAAAATTTTCTAATTTTTCCGCCATCGTATCAATCAGCCCGGTAGCTAATGGAAATTCTTCATCCCCTTTTAGCACCCATTGATTTTCTTTTGCTGCCACAGTGTAGGAATACAGATCATTCTCGATCTTGATTTCTGCAATATCAGCAGTGGCAATTGCTGCAAGCTGTACGCCCGGCTCGGTATCGCTCTCGTTTTCTTCTGGTTCCCCCTTCCATTTTGAGGCGGCAAAATAAACCACAATCAAAAGGACAAGTACGGCACACAAGCTAAGAAGCGTGACCATATTTTTCTTTTTTCTCTTATTTAAAGCCATAGATCCCTCCCGTTATTTTTTGCGTCTGCGCACTACCACAAAGATGCCCACTCCGATAATGGCGAGCGGCAGCAATACCGTAGTGACAAGCACAATCTTATTTCCCGATGCACTCGGAATGGTAAGCTGTTCTTCCATCAAACTTTTTGCTGGGACGGAAACGGCGTTTTCCTGCTCCGTAAACGTATTGATTGTATTGATCAGTATGTCCATATTTCCATAAGAACTCTCCGAGAGAAGCTGATCGTCAAAGAAAAATTTTGCGGAATAGACCGCAATTCTAGTTTCTTCCTCCCCCGCAGCCTCAGTAAGCTTTAGACCTACGCAGAACTGTCCACTTAAATCCCCGTCTTCCTTTTCAAGTGTCTCCGAATCCGCAGGCTTAATATAGGACTGCTCGGAGGTTTCTAAGAGTTTTTCAATGGTAAGCCCCTCCCGCTTATCCTCGCGCAGCGTAATGCCGGATACAGTCTGTGCTACCACATATTTTCTGCCGCGCACACTCTCCGTAATATCCGTATTATAGACAGTTGGCAAAATAACATATGGCATCTGATACAGACAATACCTGGAATCCCCCTCCATCAAAATGCCCTCATGTACATCCATCCCA
>CAJUCG010000058.1 GCA_910585065.1 uncultured Lachnospiraceae bacterium | reverse complement strand
TACATCCTTTAATAAAATACAATAAAAATATTAAAAAATCCACTTTGATTTTCTTACTTTTCTCTTAATTTTGTGTTACATAATGTTACAATTTGTTTAACTGAATATTTTTTGTCAGTTTTATACGATTTTGCCAGTTTTTTATACTTTTTTAACGAGAGAGTAGGAGGCAGTTGATCACCGCCTCCTACTCGATTCATTAAAATTCTGCAAGCAATATATTGACCTCCTCCGCCCTATGTGCCGACAAAATCTTTGGTATTTAACTACGCCTGCGTTCCGTCCACATATTCTGCTTCCTCATCCGTCCCATTTACCACACTGTCCCGCTTTGCGCGCGACAATTTCTTTGCGTTTTCGCGCTTCTCGACATAATTGGTAAACATTTTCTGAAAATACGCACCGACCGGAACTGCTAGGAGCATCCCCCAAAGTCCGCCGATCGCATTGCCAAAAATCAGAAAGATCACAACTAAAAGCGGATGTACCTTGATACTCTTGCCGATAAATTTCGCCTCTATTATATTTCCGTCCAAGGTCTGGATAATCAATAGAGCAATCAGGGAAGCAATCATTACCTGATATTTGCCCTCAACCACGGAAATCAAAATAATGCTGGTGTAGCCGACAAAAGGACCTAAGTATGGAACAAGATTTGCAAGCCCGGTCAAAAGTCCAATGATTGGAGCCAGACTGATGCCAGTCAACATCATCGCAAAACTTGTTGATACAATCATAAATGCCACATCCATCAGCTGACCGCGAATATAGCCGGAAAATACCTCGTTCACATCATTTAAAAAATGCCGTATTTTTGTGTTTGCGCGCTCGCTAAGCACTGCATCTGTGACCTCGGAAAAGTAAGCCACCATATGCTGCCCGCCAATCATAAAATAGATCCCGATAATCAGTCCAAACATTACCGTTGTGACATAGCCCGCAATATCGGATACGGAACCTATCACGCCATTTGCCAGGCTCTGCACAAAACCCATAACTGTAGTGGAAATCTCACCCACAGATTCAGTTAGTTGTTCCGAACCAATATCAAGACTGTTCAGTTTTGCAAGCAGCGACTCGTAAAAATTGGTCAAACTATTCGCGATCGAGGTCAGTGCCTTAAAGGTCTCATCAATATTTGCAAATTGCAGCTGGTGCGTAACACTGTAGACAATTGCGGACGCGATCGCCGTGATAACTAAAATAATCAAGAGAAGTACGGTTATCACGCCGAGCAGACGACTGTGCTTTTTTAAAAATTTTACTCTCGTGTAGCGATCGGTAAAAAAATCATTGAGGGGCTTCAAAATATATGCCATAACGAAACCGAAAATAATCGGTTTTGCCACTCCGAGCAGCCAGTTCACCCCGCTCATCACTGAGTTAAAAATCTCCGGCGCATGATTAGCCAGCTGCTCGATCACTTTGTAAATCAGAATCAGCACCGCAAAGAAGACGGCGAAACGCATGTATCTTTTATTGATCTTATCTTTCCACTTCATGCACTATTCCCCGCTGCCCTCAATATATGCCTTGATGCACGCCACCGCATGATCAATTCCTCCGTAACTGCTCTTTACGGCAAGATGGTAATTCTCCGCCCTGCCCCATTTTTCGCTTGCGTGATAATTGTAATAATTTGCGCGCCGCTTGTCGATCTTTAAGATATTTTCTGCCGCCTTGTTCGGTGAAAGTCCGTCAATGCGGACTGCGCGCTCGATCCGAAAATCAATATCCGCCCAAATAAAGACATTCACCACATTGTCCATATCCTTTAAAATATAGTCCGCACAACGTCCGACAATTACACAAGGACCTTCCGCCGCCACCTTGCGGATCACATCGGACTGCGCGAGATAAATCCGATCATCTAGGGACAGATGCGAAAATCCAAGTTCCTGGTTGCCGTAAGAATTCATCCCCATCGCAATCGAATACAGCAGGCTGTTCGACGCTTTGCTCTCTGCATTTTCAAATGCCGCCTCCGCAAAACCACTCTCCTTGGCTGCCCTTGTAATCAATTCATTATCGTAGAATGGGATGGAAAATTTTTCCGCCAGCTTCGCGCCGATCTCCCTGCCGCCGCTTCCGTACTGTCTGCTGATTGTAATTACTTTATCCATGCCAAACCCTCCCTTAGCAATTTTTTCTTGTTTTTATTTTATCACAAATCGTCTGAAAAAGAAACCTCTTTCAGTAAATCTTTATAAATTTCAGATAGTATTTTCGGATTCCTTTTGTTTTTCCAAATAATTCCACCCGCATCTTTTCATAATTTTCGGCGAGAAAATCTGCTTGCTCCTTGGTGATATGTTCTCTTCCAAAGCCCGCCATAAGTGCCGTTCTCTGACACCCTGCGAAATTGAGTGCCGCACCAACACCACTTTTTGCCACACGCCCGGCAAATTCCTCATAGCTCTCCGCCTCCTCTGGCACAAGTCCCATATAGTGCAAGATACGCTCCATCTGCGCATAGTACCAAAGCACCTGCCTTTTTCTTGTTGTCTTTCGGCTTCTCATTCTCCAAACAAGCTTATAGCGCGAAAGAAGAAAACAAAGCAGGCACAAAAACAGGGACGCAATGGCAAAAAGAATTTTTGCCCAGAACGGAAATATTATAAAATGTTCAGGTTTTGGCACAGTTTCCTTTTCTTTCTGAAAAATCGAGGGGGTGGGGCTTTTTGTTGACGATGGAGCAATTGTACTTTCCTCTAAGACTTTTGAATGCTCCGGCGTATTAGCAAAAACATCCTCCTCCATTTCATCAATTGTCGGAGCAGGGGTTGGCGTGTTAGTTGGGCGCGGCGTTGGCGTTGCTTCCCTTGTCGGGAATGGGGTCGGACTTGGAAGATGACTTACTTCCTGCATAATTTCCTCCGGCCGCTGACCTATCTCTGAATTTTCCATATAGCCGTTTGTCATCTCCACCGGAACCCAGCCAATTTCATCCAGATAGACTTCCACCCATGCATGGGCGGTATAATCCCTGACATCAACGCGCTTTTGCAGTACAATCTTTGTGGAGGGAGGTTTTCGTACAGTTTCATACTTCCCGACTTTTCCGATCAATTCCTCGCGCTCGCTTATCGTCTGCGCTGCAACCGCCTCCGCGCCCGCAATATCCTCCTTCGTGATCAGATATCCTTCCGCATAGCGCGCCGGAACACCAAGGCTTCGCAGCATCAGCACTGCGGAGGAGGCAAAATGTACGCAGTACCCCTTTTTATTTTCAAAAAGGAAATAATTTACAAAATCGGCATCCGGCGGCATCTCCCCCGGCGCAAGCGTATACTGATACGATGAGAGAACTTTTTGTACCACCTGAATTTTTTGGTCGATAAGTGCATTGTCCGCAAGGGGAAGAAGTTCCTTTACTCTTTTGTTTTCCTCCGGGATTTCCGTGTAATACTTGTACACAAAATCCCGGTAAGCATCGGAAAATTGCAGATATTGTGAAGATTCCATTCCCATCTGCCACTCGTAATCGGCGTAAGATAAAATCATCTTATGTTTTTGATCTGTCAATCCTCCAAAGCGGTAGAGAAATTCTAGAGAAGGGAGGAGAAAAGTATAATCATGACCTTCTTCTCTGGTGGGGCTAGTCAAATATCCATCCTGTTCACAATGGTATTCCCCCCGCTCGAAAGGATTGATATAATACGGGGTATATACAAAATCCCGGTTGGCTGTCACATACTCAACCTTCATCTCCCCGCGGCTAACCTTTGTTTCATCTCCCAGCTCCTTATATCTGTACAGCACGGGACCTTTGTTGCGATAAATCAGATCCATCAAACGATACCCCTGTTCCTGGGAAGATATTTGATACTTTTCACGTATTTCATCATATTCCTTTGCCGCGTTCTCATCCAGTTTTTTCCATCCATCCTCGGTGTAGCACGCGCCCGTATAACCGCGCAGATAGACCGGGAAATTTAGTTCCGGCAAAGTCACAAACAGTGCAGTCACATTATCAAAACCTATTTTCGCTGCGCGGGAAAAATTTCCGCTGTTTAACCCGCCGATCCGCGCTGTGCCATCCCCTTTGTTTCCTCCAGAAAACGGGGAAAAATCGCGGAAGGCCGACGCAACCTTTTTCCAGACCGGCATTGTGGCAATTCGCTCCATCTCGGCTTGCAGCTGCTGTTTTTTCTCGCGCATATCAATACGGCGAGAATAATCCGAATCAATAAAACCCAGGACGGGAAAACAAATTAGTGCGGCGAGTACGCAGAACAAAAACGCGATCTTCGCGCGCCTTTTTTGACCATCCCCATATTCTTTTTTGATTTTTTCACCCCGTACAAGGTATTCGGACACTGCCCCGGCAAAAGCTAACTGTAAAAGCGCGCCAAAAAATGCACCGATAAAAAATAACGGCTTTGGAATCAGTCCAATGGCGAGTCCAATCAGCGAGAAAAATGCCAGAAATCCCATAGAGGCAAATTTTGCCCGCGCGCGAAATAAGGACAGAGCATAACAGACGGCGGCGGGCTGCAAAAGAACCCCCAAAAATATAGCACAGCAAAATTCTTCTTCCCCCAAAGGTTTTATGCGAAACAGAGAAGTTTTGTAGTAGTTAAAAAAGGCTTGGTTAAAGGCTTCTGCCAGATAAAAAAGTCCCTCCCGCACCGCATCAAAATAGAGGAAACCAAGAAAAACCCCCGCGCTGATAAAGATCGCCAAAATAAGATACCGCCATCTGGTATGCAAAGAAAAAAAGAGAAACCAGACAAAACCGCAGACCGTCCCTATGCTAAGCAGCAGACGAATATCTACCGAAAGATCTAAAAGTGTAATCAGACAGCCCGCCGAGAAGAAAAGTTCCAGCCACAGAAAAACAAGCAGAAGAACCTGGTACGGCCACAGAGAAAAAGCTGCCCTAAGTTTAGATGTTTTTTCATTTTCCTCCGGTGTTTCCTTATACACCCGCAATTTCTCGCTAAATTCTAATTCCCCTGCCATCTAAGACTCCCTCCCTCAAACAAAGAAGTATTTAGCTCTTCCTCAAGTGTTTTTGTGTCAAGATATAAAAATTCTACATCGGGCGCGAAACTCTGCTCCCTGTCTCTCATTGCCTCGCGCCCGCAAAAAAGCAGGCCTGTAAGCCACGCCGATTTTCGCGCCTCCTCCATCGCGCCAAGTCCCTGCCAGGGTTCTTTGTCCGCCGAGAGATAAAAAATATTGGTGTACTGATCTCTCTCGTACTCCGCCAAGTAGCGCGCTGCTCGGTTTACTTTCTCCCTGCCTGCCCCCTCGCGCAAAACAATGCCCATTGTCTCATAAAAATCTTCTGGACAAGTAATTTTGTGCTTCTGATTTTCCCCGCTCTGCGCATTCCATGCAATATAATGTGTCTGTCCCTGCGCACTCAATGTTTCAGAAAGGGAAAAAAGCACGCAAAAAAGCGCGTCCCGATACTCTAAATACTCCTCCATATTTTGATAAAAGCCCAGATCAAAAAAGATCAGGATTGAAGAGTCCAGGGGCAGCCCAAATTCCTTGACCATCAGCCGCTCAAGCTTGCCCGTCAATTTCCAGTGAATACGATTTAATCTGTCGCCTGGCACATAGTCGCGAATATCAAAAATTTCTGAGGCATCATCACCACTCTTAACTGTTGAGTAAAGTTCCCCTTCCACCATCACATTAGGATTTGGGCGGATGGGCCATTCAGTTAACGCATAGCATTCTGGAAGTACAGTAATCCCCTGCTGCACATATTCCTTTTTTGGGGTGGTGAGTTTTTTGGAAAAAATCTGGAAGATATCGTAAATTTTTGCCTTCTTTATAAAAAATAAATATTGCGCACAATATTTAGAACTTGCAAAAAGTTCATAACTTTCCTCCGTTTCCCCGTAGAAGGTGAGTTTTTTCTTTTTCCATTTCCCGGAAATACAGTTGCGGTGCCAGATCCATATAACAATCGGTCCGTTTGGAAGGCGATTTTTACCCTGCACACGGATGCGGATACAAAATCTCTCCCCCTTTTTTACTACCTGCACCGGCACCTCAAGCTCTACTTTTATCCCGTGCGCGCTTATCCGGAACAAAAGAAAAATCATCGGAAAAAAGATCAGCAGCATATAAAAAAGGATGGCCGTCGCCCGAAACAGATAGAGGCGCATCACCAGCCAAAAAATTGCCAGCAAACCAAGGTAAGTTAATTTATGCTTTATCATAATGTCCCTCTTATTTCTTATGGAGACGCGGCGCACTAACCGAGGTTAAAATTCCCCTTGCCACATCGTCCATTGTTGTGCGGTTTAATCTTGCCTTTGGTGCTAAGAGCATCCGGTGTTTGGTCACATCACAGAATACTCTCTTTACATCGTCCGGAATTACATAGTCCCTGCCTGCAAGATAGGCGGCTGCCTTTGACATATTGGCGAGCGCGATGGTCCCGCGCGGGCTGACACCGAGCGAAAGCATATCACCCTCCCTAGTTTTCTGTACCAGTGCCGCAATATACTCGTATACGGCATCATGGATATATGTGTTTTCCACCATCTCCTGAATCTGCAATAAATCCCTGCGGGAAAGCACATTTTCCACGCGCTCTAAAGGGTTGCCCCCCTCCCTGTCCTTTAACATACCGATCTCGCTTGCAATATCCGGGTAACCCATCGTAAGACGCACCATAAAGCGATCCATCTGAGATTCCGGCAGCATCTGTGTGCCGACGGAACCTATCGGATTCTGCGTCGCAATCACAACAAAGGGTTTGGGCAGCGGTCTGGTCACGCCGTCCACCGTCACATTACCCTCCTCCATCACCTCAAGCAGTGCCGACTGTGTTTTTGAGGAGGTGCGGTTGATCTCGTCCGCCAAAAAGAGATTGCACATAATACTGCCCGGACGGTACTGCATCTGACCGTCCGGCGAGAGCATCTGAAAGCCCACCACGTCACTTGGCAACACATCCGGCGTAAACTGCATCCGGCGATAATCAAGCTGCAATACCTTAGAGATCGCAAGTGCCAATGTGGTCTTGCCGACACCCGGAATATCCTCGATCAAAACATGACCACCCGCCAAAATTGCCATCAGCACTTTCTCAATAATCTTATCTTTTCCAATAATCACTTTTTTTAATTCCTGCATCACCTGATTAAGATTCTTGTCCCATCCCTGCATATCCAATCCCTCTTTTCTGTATGTCCTCTTGTATCTAGCAGTCAAATGATATACTACCCACATTTTACAGGGTCATGGGGAAACTGTCAAGAGCGTTTGTGATATTTAAAGTTTATGTAAGAACAATATTGCTGGTTTAAATTTATATATCACCTTATTTATTATCTTTCTAAATGAATGAATAAGATCTTTTACCCAAGCTTCACAAGGTTCATCAATCGGTGCTATTTCTGGTCGTTTTTGTGCAAAAGATTCCACTACTGCCGTCAGCCATCTTCCCGCAATTTTATCCGGTTCTCCCCTCGCTATTCTTTGTGTCTGATATCTTATCCATTCATCAAAAGAAAATAACAAAATATCCACGCCAGTTTCTATAGAAATTTCCTCTGCCCGTTTTACGATATCCCTTCGTCTGTCAACTTCGCTATCCACAACAAAACCCGCTACTTTTACCCCTGGAAACATAAGAATCTTATCGCGAAGTTCTTCCAATTCATCCCTTAAATATGTCTTTCCATATTTAGCATCCCAGGACTCCACAATTACCCGTCCATCTTTCAATTCGATATCACCAATATTTCCATGTTTTTTATTCGCTGATCTCATTTGAGATATAGGAACTAACTCCATATCACCAAGCATATTTGACTCAGACATTGCCTGCATAAACCCATGAAGAACGATCTCAAATGCTCTTGCAGAATATTCTGTATTATTAAAAAAATTTTTCATTAACTCAGATATATTTTCAAAAGTCTTTTCCGGATATTTAGCTGCTAAAGCAATCGCTTTGTCTGCCATCAAGTTGAATGTTTCAGATCTGTTTTTAAGCAGAGCCATAAGATAATACAGCCCTAGCAATGCTGGCATTCTTTCCTCTTCAATTGCATCAACAATATCTATCCATTCGGAAAAGGGACCTCTCATCTCCGCTTTGTAAAGTTTTGAATATGGATAATTTTCCGCAAGACTTCGAGTCATAAATACACCAAATTTATTAACATTTAACAATCCCTGTTCTCGTAGGAATGGTGTACTATATGTAGAGTCAATAGTTCTCATCGATATTCCATCTACCCACGAAAACGATCCTCTCCTGGTGGTACCCTTATGAAGTCGAATGCTCTGATCCGGTGTAATACTTTTTATTGTCAATTGCAAAAATGTTACTCCAACTAATGCACGACCGACTTCACTTGTAATTCCGTTAACCAGCCGCTTCAAAAGAATTTTATTTTCCCTGGAAAGCCCTGTAAAATCGGCATCCGGCAATCGTTCCATAATTTTATATAAGTATCCATTTGCAAGCGCAGTATTGATCTTTTCATATCGTTTTTGTGTTTCAGCATTTTGAAATCCCTCATAATAAGTTGTAATTACGTTATTTTGATGCAATTCATATCGATTAATATATACATCCAAGTGACAATTATCCTTCTCTTCTCCCATATAAAAATTTACCTTTCTTTTTGCAAATTTTTTACTACTATTTTACACTTTTTCTAAGCTGAACACTTTGCGGAGTCAATGTCGGAAAAGCATATGGTATCAGCCAATATCCTTCTTCAATTTGTGGATTGGTTTTGTGATTACGTATCTCATAGCCAAGTTTTCTTAAATATTCTGCAATTTCAACAAGTTCCTTTTTTGTAGTATCCCAACATAAAGAAAGCTGCTCCGAAGAAATTAGTTTTGCAACCGACTCTCCCTTCACTACTTTACAAATAATATTTCCATATTTTATCTTCCTCATTATCCTGCATTCACACTTTAAATTTGATGGATATTGGTAATATCCATTAAGCTGAATAATATCCGCCTTGATAGAATTAATAACTAACTCATGTTCAAAAGCCTTCCATGCTATGGTAAAAGCTTTCATATCCATTGCAAATATCTCCATTTTTACCCTGTGAATATCCATATTCCAAATTTTACCATTTAGTTCTATTTCAATATCAATTACACTATCCCTGCTACTTTCTTTTGTTGATCTAATACCGATTTTAAGTAGGTCTGCCCAATCTACAATCACTTCATATTCCGCATCCTCCTTTTTTACTTTTTCAAATTTAAAATCATCGGACATTGTACAAAAATATTTGTGCGAATCCGGAAGCACAGGATGTTTTTCTTTTATCGCCTCAATTGCCATTCGCGCTTTTTTCTGGTATATGGCTGTAAGCTGCCGTTTTCGTTTTCTAAAAGTTAATTCTTCCGTTTCATCTAGGAGGGATAATTCAAATGGGAACTTTGTTCCAAAAACCTGTTGCCGAATCGCAATGGCAAGTATTCGTGCCAACTGTGGAGGAACAGAATTTCCAATTTGCTTTATGGCAATCTGTTTTGCTCCACTGATTTTATAATCGTCAGGGAATGTTTGCAATCGTTTATATTCTGGATACGCAAAAAATCGATTGTCCCAATGAAATGGACCTGTATAAGCTCCCCCTGAGGCTTTAATTGTTCTTACTGGCATATTTGGATCTGCTTTATACAAAAAATCTGAAAACTTCGATCTCCACGCAAAAATTGGATTCGGATGTCCCATTTTCTGTGTATAAAAACTATAATTTAATCCCGGAGGAATAGAATCCAAAAACGATCCATATCTTCCCCCTATTCCTGATTTCCTCTCATCCAAAGTTAAACAAACTCCCGTTATAGCTGTTTCAGCATTATAAAAAGGTTCATTATCTATAGAATCCGGACCATGTGTCGGTCTAGGAAACTTAAATTTCCCCTCTTTCAGTCCAACAATAATTAATCTTTCCCTATGCTGGGGCACCCCATAGTCTGCCGAATCAACAATTCTATAATAAAGTTTATAACCCGCCTCTGAAAACCCTTTTAATATTTCTTCCCAAGCTTTTCCTCTCTGGACACCTATAATTCCATATACATTTTCAAATAGAAATCCTATGGGAGATAATTCCTGAAGCAATCGCACATATTCTTTAAACAGAATCCCCCTGGCATCCGTAGTTCCCAAAACGCCATTTGCCCTTCGCCCCGCAGCACTAAAAGTCTGGCAGGGTGGACCACCAATAATAAAATCTATCTTTCCTAAATGTTTTCCAGTAAATTCTCGTATATCAATGCAATTTACTTTTGATTTTTCAAAACGCTCTCCAGTTCCAGAATTCAACTTTAACGTTTGGCAAAATTTTTGTTCAATTTCAACAGATTCTATAATTTCAAATCCAACATCGTTAAATCCTATATCCAATCCACCAGCACCAGAAAACAGACTGAGTGTACGAATAGTTTCTATATGATTATTTAACAGATAATTTTTTATTGCCCTTCCAAAAAAATCTGGCCATGCAGGTATATTATTATCACATCCCAGCTTATCACAAATATCGCTGAATGTACTTTTTTTCTTTTCCAGTGTAAATAAAGATAGTTGTTCCATAATTAATGACCATATCCTTTCATGTACTTAATAAATATATTTATCCTTTTTAATTTCCTCCCCATTTAATACCGCCCCCACTAACATATCTTTCCGGTAGCAGAGTTTGAGTGAAAAGAATTCCGCTTTTTCTTGCAGCAGTTTAAGAAAAATTTTATCCCCCTCCCAGAGGGGCAGTTCCAATACGCGCTCCTTATTCACCCATGCAAGCTCACCCTCGTCACATTCGGTAATCTCGCCGCAAAAGCCATTCGCCGTATATAAAAACATATACTCTGCATCCCGCCCCTCCAGACAAAAAGTAATTATTCCCCGGATCTGAAAAGAGGTAAGCGTAAGCCCGCTCTCCTCTTTTACCTCGCGCAGAACACACTCGTCAGGACTCTCGCCAAGGATAAGATGCCCGCCCAACCCGATCCATTTGCCCGCGTTGATATCTTTTTCTTTCTTTACCCGGTACAGCATCAGATACTGATTATCCCGCTCAATATAACACAATGTGGTAATCTCATTCACGACTATCCCCCCATCCATTTCTATTTAATTAAGACTTTCCCCTGCCGTCTTTTTTCTACTCCAATTCCCTTTTCTGCGGCTTTCTCCCGCAGGATTTTTTCTCTGTGCAGTACCCGATGACCTCACATTTTGGCATAAAAAGATGTTCCACTATCCATTCCCACTCTTTTGAATACGCCCTTAACTCCCGGCATAGCTCTGAAAATAACTCCCGATACTCCCAGTATGCCCGCGCACACATTCTCTGGCGGCTCATATCCACAAGATTTCGCAGATTGCGCCTGTCCACAATCTTCGTTGCCATGCCAAGCGGCAGCAGCAGCGCAGAATCCTCCTTTGGTATCCCAATTTCTTCCAATTTCTTTAATGATGTCAGGATCACCTCCATCGCCTGTGTGTAAACTTCCTTTGCCTGTTCATTTCCTGCAACTAAAGGCGGGGTAATATAGTCAAATCCCCTCTGGTAATTGATATAGCGCGTACTTGACTGCAATCTGGTCGGTGCGCCCCCAATATGGGTGTACCACTCTCGGATCACCCTGGCACTGTACCCGTCTAAAATCATCTCCACATTCACATACTCAAGCGTTCTGCCGTGGTTTGCACAAATACAGTCCATACCGCGCTTATAATTTTTTGCCTCATCCTCCACATCTCCCCCCCAGCACACGCCCGCCCGCCTGCCAATCAATGTAATCGGATCTGTGGTAGTCTCCGGCAAGATCGTTATTTTTCCCATTGCATTTCCTTTCTCTATGTATTCAATGCTGATATAAAAAAAACTCCCACCCTTTTATTTCACGGAAATACTCCTCGATATAATAAATTTACTACTAAATAAAACAATTTTTATTACATATATTTTTAATTGTTACATTGCCGCCACAAATGCCCGGATATTTGATGCGTTTGCGTACAGCGAGATCACACCGTCCTGTGCCACCACAAGTGTTGGTGCCTGTAAAATTCCAAGACTTTCTATAAGTGCTGCGTTTTCCTCCGCGTCAATCACGGTATAATCCTGCCCTGCCAGAAAATTTTTTGCCAGGCTGCAATTTGGACAATTCTTTGTTGTTACCAGATAAATCCCATCTAAAAGCGCGGTAGATTCATTTTCAAGATCCAGTGAGATCTCCGCCCGCGCCTCAGAACTCAACCGCTGCCAGCCGGATTTTTCCAGATCATACACCTTGCGATTTTTAAATTCCTGCGATTTTCCTGCATTCCAATTTTGAACCGGGCGGTAATAGCCGGTAATGCGGCTGTAAACCTCCGTCACACCCCCGCATTTTGGACAGCGGAAAACCTCTCCCGCCAGATATCCATGCTCGCGGCAGATGGAATAGGTCGGGGACATGGTATAGTACGGAAGCTTATAATTTTCTGCGATTGTGCGCACCAGCTTGGCGGCTGCCTGCCAGTCCGGTAATTTTTCACCGAGAAACGCATGAAATACCGTGCCCGAAGTATAGAGCGTCTGAAGCTCGTCCTGAATATCGAGTGCTGCAAAAATATCCTCCGTATAATCGACGGGCAGATGTGAACTGTTCGTATAATATGGAGTGTCCCCCTCGCCCCCTGCCGTCTTAATATTTGGAAAACGGCTCCTATCATGCTTGGCTAAACGGTAACTTGTCGATTCCGCCGGGGTCGCCTCCAGATTGTAGAGATCGCCATACTGTTCCTGATAATCGCTCAGCCTCCCGCGCATATGGTTTAGTACTTTCACCGCAAACTCCTGCGTTTTTTTGTGTGTCATATCCTGCAAAAGAAAGCGCGCGTTTAACCCAACCTCATTCATCCCGACAATGCCGATCGTGGAGAAATGGTTGGCAAATGTGCCAAGGTAACGCTTTGTATATGGGTAAAGTCCCTCGTTTAATAGTTTTGTAATCACTTCACGCTTTACCTTTAGCGAGCGAGCTGCCAGATCCATCATATGGTCAAGCCGCACAAAAAAATCCCTCTCGTCAGTTGCCAAGTAAGCAATACGCGGCAGATTTAGTGTTACTACGCCAACGGAGCCAGTACTCTCGCCGCTGCCAAAAAATCCCCCGGTCTTTTTGCGCAGTTCCCGCAGATCAAGGCGCAGACGACAGCACATGGAGCGCACATCACTCGGCTTCATATCGCTGTTGATATAATTGGAAAAATATGGTGTTCCATATTTTGCGGTCATCTCAAATAACAGACGATTATTTTCTGTGTCCGACCAGTCAAAATCCTTTGTGATGGAATAGGTTGGAATCGGATATTGGAAGCCGCGCCCGTTTGCATCTCCCTCAATCATAATCTCGATAAACGCCTTGTTAACCATGTCCATCTCTTTTTTGCAGTCCTTATACTTAAACTCAACTTCCCTGCCGCCGACAATGCAGTTTAATTCTGCCAAGTCCTCCGGCACCGTCCAGTCTAAAGTAATATTGGAAAATGGAGCCTGCGTCCCCCAGCGACTCGGCGTATTTACCCCGTAGATAAAGCACTGAATACACTGCTTGACCTCTTTATAAGAAAGATTATCCTTCTTTACAAACGGGGCAAGATAAGTATCGAAGGAGGAGAATGCCTGCGCCCCCGCCCATTCATTCTGCATAATGCCAAGGAAATTGACCATCTGGTTACAAAGAGTGGAGAGATGCTTTGCTGGGGCGGAGGTAATCTTTCCGGGAATTCCGCCAAGCCCCTCCTTAATTAGCTGCTTTAATGACCAGCCTGCGCAGTACCCAGTCAACATTGACAGATCATGAATATGAATATCTGCATTTCTGTGCGCCTGTGCAATCTCCGCGTCGTAGATCTCTGAAAGCCAATAATGCGCTGTGATTGAGCCAGAATTATGCAGGATTAAGCCCCCGACAGAATAAGTCACTGTGGAATTCTCTTTTACGCGCCAGTCCTCCTCGCGCACATAGCTGTCCACAATCTCCTTATAGTCGAGAATTGTCGATTTCATATTGCGCAGCTTCTCGCGGTTTTTGCGGTAGAGAATATACGCTTTGGCAACATCCGTATAGCCGGACTGCTCCAAGATATGCTCCACACTGTCCTGAATGTCCTCGACATTGACTGCCCCCTCCTTTACCTTGCCCTGGAAATCTGCGGTCACGCGGAGCGATAAAAGATCAATAATATCCGAATTGTACATTTTGTTTGTCGCATCAAACGCTTTTGTGATCGCCGCCCCAATCTTTTTTAAACTGAATTCTGCAATCTCCCCATCTCTTTTTACCACCTGAAACATAGCTTCCTCATTTCTGCACTGCAATTATTGAGATATAAGTGATTTAGTAACGCCGTCGGCGTTCCTGCTGCCAACCCGCTGGGGGCATATCAAACGGGCGATTGAATCCCGCCACGGATATGAATAAGTTGCTCACTGCCTAGAGGCGGGGCATCCCACATTTGACATACCAATAAAAATTTTTATCAAAACCTACGGTTCACTCATATTGTATCCCGCAGTGCGAGGATACAGCAGAAACGACCCCGCGCAGGAGTCCTTTTTGTACTCCAAGCACGAAGTCTTTCCTTAAGCTATTCTATCAGATTTTCTTTTCTGCGTCAAGGTCTCATACAATATATATTTTGTCCTTACGATTTAAACCACAACATCTTGTGGTTCTACTACATTCTTCGACATTTACTGCAAATAGGAGAGTTCTTTTGGCACGTAGGCACTTACAA
>CAJUCG010000057.1:12496-14917 GCA_910585065.1 uncultured Lachnospiraceae bacterium | reverse complement strand
GGACATCTATCCTTGTAGAGCTTGTAATGATGTCATTCATTTGCCGGCTTTTAAAAATGAACTTTTTAGGTGTGCAGAAAGATTAATAGAAAAAGCAGAAAACATAGAGATGGATGTGTATTGTAATGATTGTTTTTTAAAGCAGTATTGTTTTCAATGTCCATTAAATAAAAAAAGTCCAGCAATATGTAAAGCATTAGAGGTGAGATTTTTAGCATATTTAGATGAATTTAAAAAAAGTAAAATAAAAATAAAAAATGATATATTTATAATAAATACTAAAAATAAGGTGTATTTGATAAATCCTTCTTTTGAGAAAAATTATACTATGGAGGATACAAATAAAGAATTAGTTTCTTGTTTTAATACGGAAAATACATTAGAGGAGATCTCAATCCAAAATCATATAGATTATTATGCACTTGTTGATTTTGTACTTGATTTTGTCCAGAAAGGTGAATGTGAACTTTATGAGTCTGAAAAAAGTTATTGATAGAAGTACTTGGTATTGGACTTGTATTTTTATTATTTTTTCTGTTGTTGCAAACTTCTGTATGGTGAATGTCGCAAAAAAAATTGAGCAAATCATTGGTCAGATGACGGAAATGAAGTCCGATGATTTTATGAAAATTATACTTTCCGCAGGTTTCTTTTGTGCCTTTTATGTGATTTTTAATTTTGGATATTGGTTCATGTATAATTGTGTTGTAAAGAAAGCCATAAAATTAGCTACGGAGTATACATACAGTAATTATCTAATCAAGAAACTTGACTACTTTTCTGGCAGAGGAGCGGGGGATATCGTCTATTCTGTAGTTTGTCTGGCAGGGGAGATAGGAACTCATTATGCAACCTTTTGGCCAATGTTGTTTGTTAATGCGATCACATTGATTATTTTGTTCGCGACGATCGCATCTTACAATATATTATTTTCGATATTTGTAATGCTTAGTATCTGTCTGTTAATTTTCCTTACTTCGTTTATTTCAAAAAAACTTGCGGATAAAACATTGGCATCTGAAAATCTTGCCGCCAATATTAATAGCCGAATGGTGCAGAACTTTCAGGGTATTTCTATAATTAAAGTATTCCGAAGAGAAAATTATTTTGCAGACAAATATAGAAGGGGGCTTTCAGAACAAAAGTATAAAAATGATGTGGTACGGGATTTTTGGTATTCTTTGTATGTAGTTATCTATGGGGCTATGACAATTATTTTTCCGATTGTTGTTTTATTGGCAGGCTTTTGGATGAGAGAAAAGAATTTGGTTTCTGTCGGAGCAGTTGTTGCAATTTATTCTATTGTGGGATTGATGCAGGAACCAATGAGAGAACTTGCAGATTCCGTAACTTTGTATAAAGAAAATATCAATCGGGAGAAAAAACTTGGAAGTATCGTGGAACCTTATTTTGGGGAAAAGATAGTTCCATCGATGGAAAAGATTGTGGTTAAGATAACAAATTTGGAGATGGGGGGAAAGAAATTAGCAGAAGATATTGGTTTTGAGATAGAGCGGGGCGATATTATCGCGCTGCAAGGACCAAGTGGTTGTGGGAAGAGTACTATACTAAAGCTGATTATAGGTTTTATCGAGTGTGATGGATGTGAATGTTATTATGATGGAATTTTACAGGATGAAATCTCAGATGAAATGAGATATGCTAATATTTCGCTGGTGGAGCGAAAGCCGTTTTTATTTACTGCAAGTATTAAGGAAAATATTATACTTGGGGAGGAATTTGAGCCGGAATTATTGCAGGAAGTACTTAAGGTATGTATGTTAGAAGAAATGGTTAGGCAGTATGGTCTTGAAAAAGAGATTGACTGGGCGGGAGGAAATGTGAGTGGAGGGGAAATGCAACGAATTACGATTGCAAGAACAATTATTCGAAAACCGCGATTCCTGCTTTTGGATGAAGTTACCGCTTCACTTGATGCGAGGACAGCGGAGGCAGTCGCAGAAAATATTGTGATATTTGCAAAAAAATACGATATTGCGATTGTTGCAGTTTCTCATAAGGAGGAGTTTGTTAGACTTTCCAACAAAAAAGTTGGTTTGTTAATTTTGAAAAAAGGAGGTCAAAAACTTGAAGATCAAGAAGATTACAGTGAATGAGCAAAAGAAGATTAATGCAAGTGGTCCGATTTGGTGTACAGCTACTTGCAGGAGAAACCCTGTATCACTTGGCTAATAATTTATTTGCCCTGCAGGAAAAACAAGGGAAAAAAGGGAGATGTATTTTTTATCCCGAAAGCTATATATAGTGTGTGATATATGGCGTACACAAAAAAAGTTATTGTTTCATGATCAATGATTGTGAAACAATAACTTTTTTATTTAAGAGAGAAAATGATCATATATGGACAAAACATTAATTATTATAGTATAATATCGCTAGATATTATACCTGCGTCAGTTC
>CAJUCG010000057.1:0-12396 GCA_910585065.1 uncultured Lachnospiraceae bacterium | reverse complement strand
GCATTCGACCGAAGGGAGAATAATTTCTATAGCGAACTGTGCGCATCCCTCGGAGAGAACATATCCGAAGGATATAGTATAATATCGCTAGATATTATACCTGCGTCAGTTCGCATTCGACCGAAGGGAGAATAATTTCTATAGCGAACTGTGCGCATCCCTCGGAGGCACCATGTTCGAAGAACATGGTATAATATGATTAACAGCAGGTTATTTTTGAATTAAAAATGCGTAGAAAGAGTTAAAGATAACGTCCCTTTAACGGAATTGGGAGGAATGGAACATGAAATTGGAAAATATAGGAATACAAATTAAAATTTTGCGCGGAAAGGCAGGAATGTCAAGAAAAAAACTATGTGATGGATTATGCTCGGAATCAGAGCTTGTTTTTATTGAAAAGGGAGAGAGTGCTGCGGATCTGATTTTACTTGTCGCGCTTTTGGAGCGTCTTGGGAAATCGGCGGAGCAATTGACCTATATTTTGACGATAAAAGAGTATCAGAGATTTGCTGCACGCGACGAGATAGAGGACGCGCTGCGATTGGGAGATCTTTTGAAAGCGGAGAAAGTATTTGAACATTACAGGAAAAATAATCCGGTTTCAGAAGGAAAGAAAAATTCTGAAAAATCTTCGAAAGAAAAAAAGAACGAATCAGATAAAATTTTATTTATGTATGAGGAAAAGATATTGGGGATTTTCGCACTTGAGGAATATGAAGACTTGTGTAATAAAAACAGGGGAGATAGTGAAAAAGTAATACAAAATCAAAATTCTATAAAAGATGGAGTGCTAAGGAGTGCAAAATTAGAAATTGCCTCCAAACATTTAAAAAATGCGATTCTTCAAACTCTTTCCTACAAAGAGTTATTTAATGGGAAGCTAATTAGGGAACTTGATGGGGATGAAAAGCTTCTTGCAATGTTTGAAATTGAAAATATTCTGCTCTTTTTATATGTGCAGGAAAAACAGGGAAAATGGCAGGGACATCTTGAGCTTTTGATGGCATTGTACCGCTATCTTGAAAAGAATGCGCACGACGATGAACTGCGCGCACAGTATCTTGCGAAAGTTGGAATTTTACTTGGGGGATTGTATCTGGAAAAGAAAGAATTTTCTATCTGTATAAAAATGCACGAAAAAATCCTTGATTTAAACAGGGAATATGGTATGATTGTCTGTATATTACCTATTTTGGAACAAATAATAATGGCATATAAAGAACAAGGAAATATCGATAGAGCGCGATTTTATATGGTACATAAGGAGAATTTTAAGGCGGTTTTTTATGAATTTCATCTTAGGATAAACTGTGTAAACAAGCTATATTATACTTGTAAATTGCGACAATATTTTGTGGAAGGAAAATTGATTTCTGCGGAGCGCAGATGGAAGGGAATTTCGCAGACAGAATTAATTGACGGGATTTATAAGAATCCGGAAAATCTTTCGCGCATTGAGATTGGGAAAGCAAATGCGGATCGAAAAAAATTTTATGCGTTGATGGAGCGTCTCGGAGTGGATAAGACTCGCTATAATGGGAATCTTTTTACTGACGAGTATCAGATTTTAGAGCTGGATCGAAATATTGAGAAACATCTGGCAAAAAAACAGTATGAGGAAGTGGGACATGAACTGTATTTGCTTGAGAAGTCCGTGGATATGAAAGAGAAATGTAATCAGCAGTTGGTTCTGGGATTAAAAAACGGAGAAGCGTTCCGCGATGGAAAGATTACGTGTAAGGAGGCTCTAAAAAAGGCAAACGAACTTTTGGAAATGACGTATCATTTGGAGAATACAGAGAAGGACAGAATGCAATACCGGCGGATTCCTTTTCGAAATGAAATGTACCTATTTAACCAGATATGTATACTTTTGCGGCGGGATGGCAGGATAGAAGAGGCGATTGAGTTCCTGGAGCGAATGATGCGGACATATGACGGGGCGGTGGAGAAGAGGAAGTATCATTTTAAGGATGTGAGTTTGTGTCAAATAAATTTGTCTAAGTGGATGGAAATGGAGAATCGGTTAGAAGAGGCGGAGAGTATAGCTAATAAAGCGATACGAGAAAAATTAGTATGTGGAAATATTAATTTTATACATAGATTATTGGCAACAAAATTTGATATTTTTGAAAAACAGAATAATAATGTATTATATTATAAAGGATGGTTACGATGGGCATATTTTTTAAGTGAGTGGTGCAATGATGAAAAGGATAGTCAGATATTGCAAAAAGCGATAAAAGAGAATAAAGAATAAGGAAAAATGCTACCATATTAGATTTTTACCAATAATATATTTGATATGATAGCATTTTTATAGATTGATTAATACATTATTGGAACATCATCATCTTCAAAGATAGTTTCATCTTTAGGATGAGAACCTGTAGAGCAGGTGGAGATCCCTGGTTCCTGTGTTTCCTGTTCATGTGGTGTGACATTGCTAAAGATCGGGGTGACAAGAACTGCAAGCATAAGCAGTGCTGCGAGTCTTTTCTTTATCAGCTTCATGAGAATCAAGTCCTTTCTATAATTTTTTTTAGCGGATATTCTCTTATCAGAAACAGGGAATACCCGCTTCTTTCAAGTGATTACAAATTTAGTATACCATAAGAGTGAAGAAAAAGGAACCATTATTTCATGTAATTTTTGCAGAAAATAATCAAAATTTGGCGAAGAATGAGTTATCAAAATTTATATATAAAATATTGAAGGGAATAAGAAAAAGAGAATATAACATTGACAGCACTCCTATTTTTGAGTAGAATGAAGAGATTAGAAAAACAATTGTGCAGGGAGCAGAGATGTTTTTCCCGTAAATATGAAAATTCAAAGAAAGGAGAAGCCACTCAAAAAGCAAATATACAAAGCGGTAGCATCACAGAAATATGTTTTTTGTAACCGCAAAAACATACGCGATGAAGCAGTAAGAAGTATCCGTGAGGACTTCAATTTCTCGATGTGTTTGAGTATATTTGAATACATTTTGAGTGACAGACGACGAATGAATCCGAGAGCAAAAAAATTTTTATCCTACTATAAACCCTATCTCAAAGTATTTTGTGCGGATATGTTCTGTGCATTTGCAGTGGCGGCAATCTCGCTGATCTTGCCGATGATTGTGCGCTATATCACAAATACCGTTCTGATAAATTACGAGATCGGCGAGGCGGCGGGAATTATTGCAAAGCTTGCAGCAGCGATGGTTGGACTTGCCATTTTGCAGTTTTTCTGTAATTTTTTTATCAATTATCAGGGCCATATTATGGGCGCGAAGATGGAATATGATATGCGCAACGATATTTTTGACCACTATCAGAAACTTTCCTTTAATTTTTACGATAATCAGAAGGTAGGGCAGCTAATGACGCGTGTGACAAACGATCTGTTTGAAATTACAGAACTTTGTCACCATGGACCAGAAGATATTGTGATTTCCATTATTAAATTTGTTGGCGCGTTTATTATCTTGATTTCCATAAATCGGAAATTAACATTACTTCTGTTTGCAGTGATCCCACTGATGTTTGTTTTTGCCTACATTATGAAAGGAAAGATGAACCGGGCATTTCGCAGAAACCGGGAAAATATTGCGCAGATTAACGCGCAGATCGAGGATAATCTCTCCGGTATTCGCGTGGTAAAATCCTTTGCAAATGAGGAGCAGGAAAAGCAGAAATTTCGCGTTGGAAATGGGGAGTTTGTCAAGAGCAAGAGCCATGCCTACTGGCAGATGGCAACTTTTCACTCAGGACTTGGATTTTTCACCAGTATGATCAATGTGGTGGTGATTGTCGGCGGAGGACTTCTGATTGCCGGGGGCGGACTTATGGTGAGTGACCTCTTAACTTTCCTGCTCTATGTCAACAATATTATTGAGCCAGTCAACAAACTTATTAATTTTACGGAGCAGTTTCAAAATGGTGTAACTGGGTTTTCGCGCTTTATGGATATTCTTGAGATCGAGCCGGATATCAAGGATAAGCCGGATGCGTTGGAGCTTGACAAGGTAAAGGGAGATATTCAATTTGAGGATGTGGCATTCCGCTATGAGGGGACAAGAGAGGATGTGTTTGAACATATTGATTTTTCTGTTCCGGCGGGCGGCTATGTGGCATTGGTAGGTTCCTCCGGGGTTGGCAAAACAACACTGTGTAGTCTGATTCCCCGCTTTTACGAGGTTACATCGGGCAGAGTGACGATCGACGGGATGGATGTGCGCGATGTAAGTCTGCGCTCCCTGCGGCGCAATATCGGCATTGTGCAGCAGGACGTGTATCTGTTTGCGGGGACAGTGGCGGATAATATTCGCTACGGAAAACTGGACGCGACAAGGGAGGAGATTGAGGCGGCGGCAAAGCGCGCGAACGCGCATGAGTTTATTATGGAATTGCCGGACGGCTACGATACTTATATTGGACAGCGCGGTGTAAAACTGTCGGGCGGACAAAAGCAGAGGCTTAGTATCGCGAGAGTATTTTTAAAAAATCCGCCAGTTCTGATTTTTGATGAAGCGACCTCAGCACTTGATAATGAGAGTGAGAAGGTGGTGCAGGAATCACTTGAAAAACTTGCGGTGGGCAGGACGACCTTTGTGATCGCGCACCGACTGACCACCATTCGCAATGCGAGGGAGATTTTTGTGCTGACCGAGAAGGGAATTGGTGAGAAGGGCACGCACACAGAGCTTATGGAGAAGGGTGGACTGTATGCGTCGCTGTATGATGTGGGGAAGGCGAAAGGGGCATAAAAATCTATTCAAGTCAGGTTGATAAGAGAAATGCTGCTCTTTGTATCGGGTCAGGATGCAAAGAGCAGCATTTCTTTTATCTGTCCAACAAGGTAGAGTGAGCCTGCACAGAGCAGTATATCATTTTCGCCTTTTAGCTTTAGCCCCGCAAAAAAAGCGTCTTTTGGAGTTTCGTATGTCGTGATGGGGGCATTCGTGTGTTCTTGAAAATTTTCTTTTAATTGTTCTGGCGGGATCGCGCGCGAGCCGCCCACAGTGGTAATCAGGTAATAGTAAAATAGACCGCTTTCGCAAAGTTCACGGATCATTTCCCCCGTATCTTTTTCCTTTACCGCAGTAAATAGCAATAGAATATTTCGCCCTTTGACAAGTGGGCGCAGGGAGGCGAGCAGCATACGGATACCGTCGGCATTGTGTGCCCCATCCAGATAAACCCCCCGCATAATTTGCTCAAAACGCCCCTCCCAGGCGGAGCGTGCAAGCGCGTCCTTACATATGGTGCGCGTGGCTTCGGGCAGGGAATTGAAATTTATATTGCAGGGTGTTCTGCCATCAAAGAAAGAATTACCAGAAAGCCAGGATACCCACAGCGCGGCAGTGTAGGCGATCGCCGCATTTTCCATCTGATATAATGCGGGACTGTTTACGGTCAGTATTTCGCGCAGACCATTGCCGACTGCCCTATCATCAATACCGTTGGATATTTTTGTTTGTGCATAATACTGTGCTTTCGGAAGGGAAAAAATGAATCTGAGCGGGTTCGCTGGTACCTGGATACTCCCATGTGTCATATCTTCTCCCATGGATAATTTCGCATCCGCAGGTTCATCAGGAATCCATCTGCAATTTTTTCGCCCAATTCCAATATATGGGGATTTGTTTTCCTCCGCGGTTTTGGTGATCACCTCGCAGGCATCTGCCTCGTCAGCACAGTAAATTAACGGCACACCAGGCTTGATAATCCCCGCCTTTTCCACCGCGATTTTTGCGATGGTATCCCCTAAGATTTCTGTGTGATCAAAGCTGATGGAAGTAATAATGGTCAAAAGAGGGGCGGGAATGGAGTTAGTTGAGTCTAATCTCCCGCCAAGCCCAGTTTCCACCACAACATAATCCGGTGCTTGTTCTCTGTACCAGCAGAGTGCGATCCCAAAGAGATAATCAAAATAGGTAAGTCCTACATATCCCTCCTGCGCAAGTTTTTCTGCCGCGCGCTTTACCAACAGAAAGCAATTGATAAAATCTTCCTTGCTGATCTTTTTTCGGTCAAGCTGGACGCGCTCACGGATATCAACTAGGTGGGGGGAGATAAAAAGCCCGGTGCGATATCCCAGAGCGGTGAGCATATCGGATAAAAATGCGCAGACTGATCCCTTTCCATTTGTACCCGCCACATGAATAATGCGGAGTCCGTACTCCGGGTGGTTAAGCGCGGCAAGTAGTTTTGCCGCGTTTTCCACCCCCGGATGCGCGCTGTATTTTTCGATATGGTCAATAAAATTCACCGCATCTTCGTATGTCTGCATTTTCTCTCCCCCTGCTTTGATTTTAAAAATTTCCTGGTCAGTCAAAGTCCGCTTTACTTCCAAGAATTACGGTTACATTGCGTTCAATATATTCTCCGTTTTCTAAGCGTGCAAGGGTTACTTCAATCTCGGTGCCGCAGCGGTAGGATTTTACTTTTTCCTGAAGCTGTGTTCTTGCGGTGATTGGAGAACCGTTGATTTTGGTAATAATATCGCCAGGGAGAATGCCTGCCTGGTCTGCCGCACCGCCCTTTACCGGCTCAGAGATAAAAACACCGCTTGGAAATCCGTAAAGTCTTGAGATCTCCTCTGTGATCTCTTGGTCGGAGAGATACACACCCAAATACCCCTGCTCCTCCTCAGTCAGGATTTCGCGGTTCATTAGTTCATCCAATATATTGATCGCATCATTGATTGGTATTGCATAGCCAATGCCCTCCACTTTTGTATTGGAAAGCTTGGCGGAGTTAATGCCGATTACCTTGCCTTCTGTGTTGATCAGCGCGCCGCCGCTGTTGCCCGGATTGATAGCAGCGTCAACCTGGAGTGCAATATACTTGGTGGTCTTTCCGGTGGAGGCATCCGATATCGTGATCTCGCGCTCTTTTGCGGAGAGGTATCCGACAGTGGTGGTCTGACCATAGCCTAGCGCGTTGCCGATGGCAATTACCATCTGCCCGACTTTTGCGTCGTCCGAATTGCCAAGTGTGGCGATGGTGATCCCTCCTAAAGTCTCAGAAGAAATATCGGCGAGCGGCACGGAGACAATGGCAAGATCTGCTGCCTCCTCAGTGCCGCGCACGGAGCCGGAGATCTGACTGCCGTCAAGGAAAGTAACGGTGATGGTGACAGCTCCATTTACGACATGGTTGTTTGTGGCGATCAGAAGTTCTTTGTCGTTTTTGCCGACAATTATGCCCGATCCGGCTCCCTCGGAGGTTCCCTCGTACAGATAGCCAAAAAAACTGGTGGTATTGCGGAAGGTACAGGAGATAGAAACGAGGGAGGGCATCGCACTGCGGACAATATCGGAGACATCCGAGGTGGCGACGGAGGTGCCGGAAGCCACGGATGTATGGGAAATCAGAGGCTGTGTGTTGGAAGTTTTATTTCCCGGTGTCTGCACATTGGCTAGGGACGGTTTCGCTGACGGATTTAAATAATAATAAAGTTCGTTAAAGCCGATAAAAGCACCTGCCGCAACACCCCCAAAAAGTGTTGCTGCGCAGAGAAGACCAATGCCGCGCCGAAGAAGTGAGCCAAAGCGGTGGTTCTTTTTGCGGTCTGGCTCTTTGATATATGCGGCTGAAACGCTAAATGCTGCATCCAGATCCGTCTCGGCTGCTGCAGTTTTTGGCTCTGCCAAGGCGAGGAGAGCGAAAGAATTCTCTGTATTTGGTTCATCTGCATCCGCTAGATGCTCCGCGGGGATACTCTCTGGATCTTTTTCGGACATCTCCTCGGATTTTGGCGGGATCTCAGGAGGGTTTAATTCCTCCGCGCCGGGTACCGATTTATCTTCTGTGGACTGATCGCAGATCTTCCAACGCCGTCTAAGTGCCGTTTCACCAGGATGTTCCGTGTGTTTATCGGTGCCTCCCCCCTCCTCCTCCGCAAAAAAGCGATAGTCATTTTCATTCTCGTCCGTCATAAAAGATACCCCTTTCAATCAAAAATCTATGGATAACAAACAAATTTTGCTTGCATATTGCGGAATTTTGTTTATAATCATTTGCAAGTGTATCAAAATATTGTGATGGAAATGTGAACGAATTCCAACGCTTTCTTTAAAATTTCTTAATATTTTTTTCGTTGTGTTGTGCGGAAAAATCATGTATGCTTTAAGCGAAGGAAATTGGCACAGGAATTTTTTGTAAATATTCGGAAATTACCGGGAAAGGGAACCTGTTTTGATAAAAGACAATCAAAAGTCGTTAAATCGACTTCATATTATTATTGACGGAATTTTGATCATTGTCGCCTTTGTACTTTCCTATGAGTTGCGTTTCCATGTACTAACGCGGTTTTCCATGTTCGCGCTGTCGCAGAACGAACGCTATTACCCGCTGGCAAAGTATGCGCAGAATCTGTATTATCTGGTTCCAGCATATCTAGTAATCTATGCAAACTGTGGTTTGTACCGCCCAAGACGCAGTGGTAGCAGGGGGTGGCTTGAGTACTGGAATCTCTTTAAAGCCAATATTTTAGGGCTTTTGGTCTTTGCAACTGTGCTTTACGCGATACGGGAGAATGATATTTCGCGCGGACTCTTTGTGACCTTTGCCATGATGAATTTCCTTTTTGGAGCAGGGTTTCGCTTTGGGCTTAGCAGAGTTTTGCGGGCACTGAGAAAGCGCGGCTTTAACCAAAAGCATGTATTGATTTTGGGGTACAGCCGCACCACAGAGGCCTATATCGATCGCATTCGCCAGAATCCGCAGTGGGGCTACCATATTCACGGTATTTTAGATGACACGATGGAAGTCGGAACCATGTACAAAAAAGCGGTGGTGATCGGTAGCTGTGATGAGCTAGAGGGGACTTTGCGCGAAAATGATCTGGATGAGATTGTAGTGACACTTGGAATTAACGAGTATATCAAATTGGAACGGCTTGTCGGGATCTGTGAGAAATCCGGCGTTCACACCAAATTTATTCCTGATTACCGCAGTGTAATCCCGACGGTGGCGGTTATGGAGGATCTGGACGGGCTGCCCGCGATCAATATCCGAAACGTGCCATTAAACAATGTATTTAACGGTCTAATCAAGCGTGTTTGTGATTTGATCGGAGCGTCGGTCGCCTTGCTGATCTCTTTGATTCCAATGATTATTATTGCCATTATTATAAAATGTACTTCAGAAGGACCGGTGATTTTTTCACAAGTGCGCGTTGGGCTACACAACAGGGAATTTAAGATGTACAAGTTCCGCTCAATGCGGGTGCAGAATGAAAAGAAAGAGAGAAAGGCGTGGACGACAGCAAATGACGCGCGCGTCACAGGCATTGGACGTTTTATCCGAAAGACAAGCTTAGATGAGCTTCCGCAGCTTATCAATATTATTAAAGGGGATATGAGCCTGATTGGCCCCCGCCCGGAACGACCATATTTTGTCGAGAAATTCCGCGAGGAAATTCCGCGCTATATGATCAAGCATCAGGTGCGGCCGGGGCTTTCCGGATGGGCACAGGTCAATGGCTACCGCGGGGACACGTCCATCAAAAAGAGAATCGAATATGATCTTTACTATATTGAAAACTGGTCGATCGGTTTGGATATCAAGATATTGTTTTTAACTCTGTTTAAAGGCTTTATCAATAAAAATGCATATTAGGGTGCGGGGAGGCATAAGAAAGGGAGGTTTCTCATGAGTGAGGAAGAAAAAGGTAAGGAAGAGTATTGTTATTTGTGTCGCAGATCGGAAAAAGTTGTGGGCAAGCTGATACAGCTGCCGCAAAATATCCGTGTATGTCAGGATTGTCTGCAAAAATCCATTGATCTGATTGAGGGGGGAAATCACCCGCTGTTTAATGGAATGATTGATCCGTCAATGCTTATGGGTGCAATTCCACCGATAAGCAATGTTCCTCCGATGAATCAGAGGCGAAAGACAAAAGAGAAGGAGCAGGCAAAGAAGGAGAAAGATGCAAAAAAGAGCGATGCGGTGATGCCAGTAGTGCCAGTGCCGCACCGGATCAAGGCACAGCTTGATGAGTATGTGATTGGGCAGGAGCAGGCAAAAAAAGCGATGGCAGTCGCCGTTTACAATCACTATAAAAGAATCCGGGATGACGGGGCGGACGGTGTGGAGATTGAGAAGTCAAATATCTTGATGCTGGGACCGACGGGGAGCGGCAAAACCTATATGGTACAGACCTTGGCAAAGCTCTTGGATGTGCCGCTTGCGATAACGGATGCGACTTCGCTTACGGAGGCTGGATATATCGGGGACGATGTGGAGAGTGTTCTCTCGAAGCTGCTTGCGGCAGCGGACAATGATGTGGATCGGGCAGAGATGGGAATTGTCTTTATTGACGAGATCGATAAAATTGCCAAAAAGCGCAATACCAACAGTCGTGATGTGAGTGGGGAGGCAGTCCAGCAGGGATTATTAAAGCTTTTGGAGGGCGCGGATGTGGAGGTGCCTGTCGGTGCGACTTCAAAGAATGCTATGGTGCCGATGACCACGCTAAGTACACGCAATATTCTTTTTATCTGCGGCGGGGCGTTTTCCGGGCTTGGCAAGGTGATAAAGGAGCGGTTAAACAAGGCTTCCTCCATCGGGTTTTCCGGCGAGCTGCGGGATAAGTACGACAAGGAAAAAAATATTTTAAAATACGCAACCGCAGAGGACCTAAGAGAGTTCGGCATGATTCCGGAATTTTTGGGGCGTTTGCCGGTAGTCTGCACATTGGAAGATTTAAGCAGAGATATGTTAGTTTCTATTCTTACTGAGCCGAAGAACGCGATTATCAAGCAGTACAAAAAGCTTTTTGCGATGGATGAAGTTGAACTTTGTTTTGAGCTGGAAGCCCTTGAGCTTATTGCGGAGCGGGCACTTGAGAAAAAGACGGGTGCGCGGGCACTCAGGGCTATTTTAGAGGAGTTTATGTTAGATATCATGTATGAGATCCCGAAGGATGACACCATTGGGCGCGTGACCATCACAAGGGATTATATGGAGCAGAAAGGGACCCCGGGAATTGAGCTTCGCTCGGGGAGTGTCCGCGCACTGCCGATACAGCATGGATAATATCGGCAGGGGTGGAAGCAAGAACCGATGGAAAATTGCTGCGAAATCTGTTATACTGCGGATAGCACAATAACAGAAGGAGGCAGAAAGAATGAAAAAAAAGAAAAATCGATTAAGTAATCTTATCAAATGGGAGTTAGTTTGTCTGGTTGCCGTCACGCTTTTAGTGACAGGGCTGATCAGATGGTCGGAGGGTCGTGTTGGCTCTGCGGGCGAGGGGAATACAAAGCAGACCGCATCCGGCACGGTAAAGGCACAGGAAGGTCCTGAAGGGAAAGATTTAGAGCCAGATTTTACGGCATCAACGGAGAGGATAACGCCAAGACCAGGAGATCAAATACAGGCAGGGGGAGCAAAAAAAGAAGAAGGGATACCTTCCCCTACGCAGGGGACAGAAAATCCAGTGCAGAATCCGGAAAGTAGCATAACGAGTACACCAGTTCCAACGAAAGAGATAGAAAACCCGCAAAATCCGACGAGTACGCCGCGCCCAACCCCGACAAAAAAGCCGGAGAGTACACCTAGTCAAGCTGCTACCCCAGCTCCGACAAAAAAACCGGAGAACAAACCGAGTCAAACCATCACTCCAGCTCCGACGAAAAAGCCGGAAAGTACTCCAACTCCGGAAAATACGCCAACACCTAAGCCGGAGTATGCTGATGGGATGGATGGAGAATTTATCGATTCGCTCGGCACACCGCAGAGTGGGGAGTGGATCACGGCGGACGGAGCAGTGGATACCCTATATTATATGCAGACGGATTCCCGCTGGGGGAATAAAATCTATGGCGGGGAGGACACTATTGCAAAATATGCGTGTGGTCCAACATCCATGGCGATTGTTGTTTCGAGTTTGACAGATATTAAGATCGATCCTGTACAGATGTCTGGCTGGGCATTTAACAAGGGGTACTGGTATCCAAAGAGCGGTTCGCTGCACTCGGTGGTGAATGGAACAGCAAAGGCTTTCGGACTAAAGTCGGAGGGTGTTGGCAATGATGCCGACACGCAAAAGAAGGTGACGAATGCATTAAAGAACGGTGATATGGTGGTAGTGCTGATGGGCAAGGGCCATTTTACCAAGGGAGGTCATTTTATTGTGCTGCGCGGGATCACGGCGGAGGGCAAGATTTTAGTTGCAGACTGTAACAGCCGGGAAAATACGATGACAGAATGGGATTTTGAGACGATTCAGTCAGAGGCAAAATGGGCTTCGGACGGCGGTCCGTTCTGGATTATACGCAATCCGAATATAATGCAGTAATGCTTTGAGAAAGGTGGGGTCAGCTCATAAAAGCTGACCCCATATTATTATGGATTGTAGGGAGGCAATATACTCGCAAAATATGCAGGAATTTTTTGT
>CAJUCG010000056.1 GCA_910585065.1 uncultured Lachnospiraceae bacterium | reverse complement strand
TGGTACTCTACAAGTTTTAAATAAGTTTTTTTTCTCATAAAACAAATTCCTTTACCGCAAAAATTATTTGCAGGAAAACTACATCCTCTCGATAAATGCCCGGTTTATGGCATCGTATTTTCCGCGTGCAAGCGGAAGCTCTTCGCCTCCTTCTATCCGCACGTTCGTGCGCGTGATTCTGGTCACGTATTTTAAGGAGACGAGATAGGAGCGGTGAATGCGGAAAAATTCATTGGAAAGCCTTTCCTCAAAGGAGGAGAGGCTTTCTTTAATGCGGTATTCCCCCGATTTTGTACGGATATTGAGATAGTGTAAGAATGCCTCAACATACAGGATATCCGCCGTGTACAGCTTAACTATGCTGCCCTCCGTGTTAATAATCACATAGGGCGGCTCTGCTAACAGGCGGTTTGCCGCCTTATCAAGCACCGCAAAGAGCTTTTCCTTTGCGACGGGCTTGATTAGATAATGCAGTGCGTCCACCTCGTAGCCCTCCCCGGCAAACTCAAAGTGCGAGGTGATAAAAATAATTTCGGCGCGGTTTTTATCCGCGCGGATACGCTTTGCAAGATCAATCCCGGAAAGTACTCTCATCTCGATATCGAGCAGTAAAAGATCAAATATTTTATTGCCTTCGTACTCAAATAAAAACGATTCTGCCGAGGAAAATGTAAAGATTTCGCAAGAGTATCCGGCGTTTTTTCCCCACTCCCTGACTAGATAAGAAAGGGCGGTTAACTCGCATTCTTCATCGTCGCAGATGGAGATTTTAAATCTCATCGATCGCGGACTGTTTCGGTTCTGGATACTCTATCCCAAATGTTTCTACGGTTACGGATTTCATGCGCTGTGTTTCCATTGGGCGATCATCCGGTGCCGTCGGAATAGAGGCGATGCGATCGATAACGTCCTCCCCCTCAATCACCTTGCCAAACGCTGCATAAGCACCATCTAAATGCGGGGCATTCCTATGCATAATAAAGAACTGGGAACCTGCGGAGTCAGGATGTCCTGCGCGCGCCATGGACAATACGCCCCTGGTGTGTTTTAAATTGTTTTCCACGCCGTTTTGCCTAAATTCGCCGGGAATAGAATATCCAGGTCCTCCGGTGCCATTGCCGTCCGGGTCGCCGCCCTGAATCATAAAGCCTTCGATAACACGGTGAAAAATCAAACCATTATAAAAACCTTTGTTGATCAGAGAAATAAAATTGTTTACCGTGTTCGGTGCAGTTTGCGGATAGAGCATTGCCTTCATTACATCGCCGCTCTCCATCGTAATTGTAACGATTGGGTTCTTTTCTTCCATAAATGAAAAATCTCCTTATTTTTATTTCCTTTTTATTATAGGGAAGAAATGGCGGGATGTCAACCGTATCCTTGTGTTTTGATTAGATAGATTAGAAAACGATTAAAGCTATTGACAATGTAATATTATACAGCGTATAGTATAAGCACAAGCAGAAAAACCAAAAAATCATTATCGTGGAAGATGGAGGGGGCAATGGTATTTAATACGGGATCGACGTTGCTGGATGCCATTGTTCTGGCAGTGGTTTCACAGGAGAAAGAAGGGACTTACGGCTATAAGATTACGCAGGAAGTAAGACAGGTGCTGGATGTGTCAGAATCGACGCTCTATCCGGTGCTGCGCCGACTGCAAAAGGACGGCAGCCTTGAGGCATATGATATGGAATATGCGGGGCGCAACCGCAGATATTACCGGATTACCTTATCCGGCTGGGAGAGGCTTTCCATATGCAAGGAGGAATGGGAATGCTACGCAGCGAAAATTACAGAGATCTTTACCCGCAGCGGACAGGAAGATACGCATCAGAAAGACAGAGAACCGGAGTGGTCAGATGGCAAGTGCCCGGAAAAATTGGAGGAGGGAAAGGTGGACGAAGATGATGAAAAATGAATTTTTGACAAGACTAAAAGAGCTGCTGAACGATCTGCCGCAGGAAGAGCGGGAAGAGGCCGTCCGGTATTACGAGGATTATTTTGAGGATGCGGGTCCGCTTGAGGAAGCGCGTGTACTGAAGGAATTAGTTAGCCCGGAGGATGTGGCAGAAAAAATTCGTGCGGGCTATATTGGCAGGGAAAAGAACTGCGAGGAAGAAACATTCAAAGATGGCGCGGAGAAAGTTGAGAGGATGCCGGAGGATACGGGGGAAGAGGCGGGCGGAACAATACCGCAGGCAGAGATGGAGGACGAACCAATACCGCAGGCGGGGAACGGGGAAAATCCGTGGGCGCAGGGGAGTGCGAATCAGGAAGATGCCCGCTTTCGGGACGAAAGAATGCGGATGAATGAAGCTTATGCACAGGATTATCCGCCAGAGGATCGCTATGCAAGGCGCGCTGGACGTTTTCGGGAGAACAATTACCGGGACGAAGAATATTCACATGGTGCAGCCACGCGGGCAAAAACTTATTTTTCTCCGGTAATCTTTTTGCTGGCACTCCTTGTTGGACTGCCGATTGTCTGTCCGATTCTGCTTGCTATAATCTTTATGATGGGTGGATTTTTCGTAGGTTTTGGGATTGGCGGTATGGCATTAATTGCCGGCGGTGTCGCTTTGCTGGGCAATGCCTTTACTTTTATGTCCGTTGGGGGCGGCTTGGTTTGTCTGCTCTCAGGCGGCGGATTGATCCTTGCCGCGCTGGGGATACTTTTTATTGTGTTTGCTGTAAACTGTGCGTTCCGGGCAATCCCGGCACTCTTTCGCGGAATCAGAAATATTGTTCTGTCGCTTCGCGGGCGTTTTGCCTAGAGAAAGGGGAGGAAAAATAAGATGAAACGTTTTAGTAAAATATTTTCAGGGATTGCCGCCATTATGTTAGGATTCGGAATTATTCTGATTGCATTTGGTTTTGGCAGTGCGCGCAGAAACTGGGAAGAAGTCATAAGTTCCCAACAGGGATTTGATCAGATGGAGGAAAGCTTTGATGGGATAGAACACATAAACCTTGATATTTTATTTGGCTATATCGATCTGGGTATCTCGGAGGATAATAAAATACATTTCAGGGCGTTAAATATCAAAGAAGATACCATAGAGATCGAACAGGAAGGCAGTGAATTAGAGATCTATATGGAGGATGGAAAGGACAGCGCGATTCGCTTTTCCACCCTTCCCTATGTGGCAATTATGGGATGGGCAAAAAAAAGTGATGAGTTTTCGGCACCGAGATATGAAGTTTTGCTTCCAAAAAATTATAGTGGAACGCTCAAGGTTTCCATGGGTACAGGCTTAGTCAGGGCAAATGGAATAGAGGCGAGGGGAATGGAGTTTTTTATCGATGCGGGGGAACTTGCTGTAAGGGGGTGCAGCGCGGAGAAATTTAAAGCGGAGTGCAAAATTGGGGACTGCGTTGTGGATGGGCTTTTTGAGGATATTGAAACAAGAAGCCATATCGGGATACAGGAGATTAGTCTTTACCGCTTAAAAGAAGATTATGACGGAATAATTTCCTGCAATATCGGGCAGATGGACTACTTTAATCCACTATCAATATCTGAGCAGCATATCGGGGAAGGAAGATGCCAGGAAGGATTTCATCTTTACGAGAGATGGAAGGGAAAAACGGGGGAGAGAAATTTAAAGATAAAATGCGATATCGGTCAGGTGAGTGTCAGGTTTGCAAATAGAGAAGCTTCGGCAGTAACAGATATGGGAACTGCAGAGTTTGATTCTTTATTGCCAGGGACGGAGTATGAAATTTTGCTTGAGGATATTTTGCCGGAGGATGTAATAGAGGCAATAATAGAGCTGCCGGACTATTTGCCGGAGGATGTGGAAGGACCAATAACAGAGCTGCCGAACTATTTTTTGGAATAATTTCGCCTGCCCGCAAAAAGAGGGGCGAAAATAAGCCATAAACAAATCAATTTTATTTTCAAGGAGGGTATTCTTATGGAAAAGAAACTTTACAAATCGGCAACAAATCGGAAAATCTGCGGCGTGTGCGGCGGTCTGGGAGAATATTTTAATATTGACCCAACTCTGATCCGAATTATCTGGGCGATTTTTGCCTGCACAGGAGCGGGTATTGTGGCATATCTCGCCTGCGCGATTATTATGCCGGACTAAAATATAGAAAAAATAGAGTTTAGAAAGCTTAAAAATATGCCTGTGATATCGGGCATGGGGCGGCAGGAAAAAACTGCCGTCCTTTTTTCTTGACAAATACCGTTTTAGTTGATAGAATACTTAAAGGCACTGCTTCGCTAAAGTGTGCAGTCCGATTACAGAAAGGAGCTATCACGATGAGAAAGATGGTTTTATCGATTTTGGTTGACAATACCGCAGGTGTTCTAAGCCGGGTATCCGGTCTGTTTTCGCGCCGCGGTTACAATATTACAAGCCTTACCGTGGGCGAGACGGAAAACCCAAAGTTTTCCCGTATGACGGTGGTCGTCCGGGGGGAGGAACAGATTCTCGAACAGATTTATAAGCAGGTGGAAAAACTGGAGGATGTTGTGGAGATCACGCACCTTCTCTCCGGGGAGTCCGTCTGCCGTGAGCTGGTCTTAGTTAAGGTAAAAGCTGCGCCGGAACAGCGTCAGCAGGTAATTTCGATCGCAGATATCTTCCGCGCAAAGATTGTCGATGTAGCAAAAGAATCACTGATGATTGAACTGACCGGAAACCAGGCAAAGATCGATGCATTTATTAAGCTTTTGGATGGCTTTGAAATTCTCTCCATCGTCCGCACGGGATTAACCGGTCTTACCAGGGGTTCCGGGGATATTGCAGACTATATCGAGGACTGAGAAGGGCAGTTTAAATTACGCATAACCATCTCTTTGCATAAAAGAACTACAATGGTGCTTTTGTGAAACGGGTTGATTATAAAATTGATATAAGATTATCAGGAGGACAAAAAAATGGCAAAGATTTTTTATCAGCAGGATTGCAATCTTTCCCTTTTGGATGGAAAGACCGTGGCAATCATCGGATACGGCAGCCAGGGACACGCCCACGCGCTGAACTTAAAAGATTCCGGCGTACATGTAATTATCGGGCTTTACGAGGGCAGCAAGTCCTGGGCAAAGGCGGAGAAGGCGGGATTTGAAGTTTATACCGCCGCTGAGGCAGCAAAGAAAGCCGATATTATTATGATTCTGATCAATGATGAGAAACAGGCGAAAATGTACAAGGAGTCGATCGCGCCGAATCTTGAGGCTGGCAATATGCTGATGTTCGCACATGGCTTTGCAATTCACTTCGGTCAGATTGTGCCGCCAAAGGATGTTGATGTCACAATGATCGCGCCGAAGGGACCGGGACATACTGTAAGAAGCGAGTATCAGGCAGGAAAGGGTGTTCCATGTCTTGTGGCAGTAGAGCAGGATGCGACGGGCAAGGCACAGGAGTTAGCACTTGCATATGCACTTGGTATTGGCGGCGCGAGAGCGGGTGTGTTAGAAACCACATTCCGCACCGAGACCGAGACTGACCTTTTCGGTGAGCAGGCAGTGCTTTGCGGCGGCGTGTGTGCATTGATGCAGGCAGGCTTTGAAACGCTTGTCGAGGCGGGCTATGACGAGAGAAACGCATATTTTGAGTGTATCCATGAAATGAAGTTGATTGTTGATCTTATCTATCAGAGCGGTTTTGCAGGTATGCGCTACTCGATCTCTAACACAGCGGAGTACGGCGATTATATCACCGGTCCGAAGCTGATCACAGAAGAGACAAAGAAGACGATGAAACAGATTTTAAAAAATATTCAGGATGGTTCGTTTGCGAAGGAATTCCTGCTTGATATGTCGGATGCGGGCGGACAAGCTCATTTCCGCGCGATGAGAAAGCTTGCGTCGGAGCATCCATCAGAGAAAGTCGGCGAGGAGATCCGCAAGCTGTATAGCTGGAATAATGAGGAGGATAAGCTGATTAATAACTAAGCTTAACTGGCAGCAAAAAAGAGACACCTGTATGGTTGATGCCGTGCAAGTGTCCTTTTTTTATGCGCAGGGGTGAGAAATTAGCTGCCAACACAACACGCGCCCCGCAATTACATATCCGTTGCTTGACAAAACGGTTTACGTATTGTAAACTTGTGGTAAGAAAGCAAAACTTTATCGGTTTGGAGGGATAATATGGCAGAATATAAGCTGGCGGAAATAGAGATGCGTTTTGCGGAGATTATCTGGAGGAATGAACCCCTATCTTCAGGGGAGCTGGTGAGATTGTGTGAAGGGGAGCTGAATTGGAAAAAATCTACAACTTATACCATTCTGCGCCGTCTCTGTGAGAGGGGACTGTTTTTAAACGAGGGGGGAAAAGTAATTTCCCTAGTTTCCAGGGAGGAATTTTTTGCCAGGCAGAGCGAAAAATTTGTTGAGGATACCTTTCAGGGATCACTTCCCCAATTTCTTCTTGCCTTTGTGCGCCGCAAAAAACTTTCGGACAAAGAGGTACAGGAACTGATTCAGATTATCAATGAGGGGCGTGCAAAAGAGTAAAACCGGGGGTGACAATATGGGTGTCTATACCTTGTTGCCGATTGTTGCAGGGATGGGAGCAACCGCAGGGCTTGCGGTGATCGCTGTGCTGATTGGTCGCTGTTTTTTAAAGAAGGGTCCAAAACTGTTTTGTTATCTTTTGTGGAGTGTGGTTTTGTTTCGGCTGCTTTGTCCGGTGTCCATCCCTTCCGCAGTTTCTGTGCTGCGTCTGTTTGAGTTCGGACGGATGCAGACAAATTTTTCTCTTGTTTCTAAGGTACTGGGGGAGGGATGTTTGTATCCGTCAAAAAGCTTGGATGCGGCATGGGAGGAGGAATTTTCGGCATTCTTCAATGATTTTGCTGTGGGGGGTGCTTATGATCTTTGGCTTGCCTGGAATGGAAGGTTTGACACAAAGCATCATTTGGTGGGGGATGAGAGTACTAAAGGAGCGGATGGACTGGATATCTTTCCTCCACCTTCCACATTGTTTATGGAAGTGGGGATGTTGGACGGAGGAGGAGAAAATTTTAGGGCGGAGAATTTGGAAAATAATGTAAATCAAATACCAACCTGGCTTATGGTGGCGACCTGGATCTGGATTGTCGGAGTGATAGGGATGTTGCTTTACGCCCTGGTAAGTCTGCTGCGGTTAAGGCGGCAGCTTGTCGGGGCAGTATGGTTAAGGAAAAATATTTATCAGTCCGATTATATTGCCTCTCCTTTTGTGATTGGCATCTTTGCCCCAAAGATTTATTTGCCCTCAGCACTTTATGGGAAGGAACAGGAATATATTCTGCTGCATGAGCAGACCCATATAAAAAGGGGCGATTATATCTTTCGTTTCCTGGCTTTTTCCGCGCTGGTACTTCACTGGTTTAACCCCCTTGTCTGGCTGGCGTTTTATCTCTCTGGCAAAGATATGGAAATGGCGTGCGATGAGGCAGTTATGCGCCAGATGAAAGAGGATATCCGCGCTGAATATTCTGCATCCTTGCTGGGGCTTGCGACGGGAAGGCATCTGATTTCCGGAACCTATCTGGCATTTGGGGAGGGGGAGGTAAAGGGCAGAATTAAAAATGTAATGCGGTACAAAAAGCCGACAGTGTTCTGGATTATTTTTGCCATGCTTTTTGTTTCCGGGACGGTCTGTGTATTTGGCAGTGATCCGAAAACAGAGAAGGAAGTGCAAACACAGCGGGAAAATAAGTTAGGCATAAAGGATGGGACGAACGCAGAGGATGATGAAGACGATACCCCAAATGGATTGGAGGAAGATAAGGAGTTAGATCCGGAATTGCCGCCGCCTTTCCTTACCGTATACTCTTTGGAAAATAGTGAGCTTGTAGAGAAAATGATCGAGAAGGTTTCCTCTCGCTATCCGGGGATTGAGATTCATTTGGAGACCGGGGAGGAAGGAGCATCCATTTTTGATTCGATCGATGCGCTGACGGCAAAGATAACTGCGGGAATTGGACCGGATATTCTGATTTTAGATGGACTTCCGGCTAAAACCTACCAGTCAAGAGGACTTTTGACTGACTTGTCCCCAGTGTTGGGATCTCTCTTAAAGGAACTACAGCAAAATATTCTATCCGCATATATGCAGGAGGAAAAAATTTTTATGCTTCCTGTGCATTATATTGTTCCCGCTATTTTTGCTGATAGAGAGGGAGGAAGGGCGGCAGAGTCCCTGCACAGCCTAATGCAGTATAATACAGGGGTGGGAGATTCAGGAAAAGTTTATTTGGAAAAATATTCCAGAGAAGATTTGTTGGAATTAACGTATTACCATTATATGCCAGATTTTATTTTGTCGGATGGGAGTGTGGATGAAACAGAACTTTCCAATTTTCTGCTGTTTACAAAATGGCTTGGGGATGAGGGGAAAGTTTCTAGCGGGGAATCTGCTGATTGTTTTTTTAAGGCATCGGGCAATATAGCGGATTTTACAGAGACATATGCGAGGGTAATGTTTGTGCCTCTTTGCGGGATGAGTGATCTGGATATTTGCGCAAATTACGCGGAGGGGATGGCAGCAAGGGAAATAGAATTACAGTCGGTGGACGGAATCTTTTTTCCTGAAGGGCTGATCGGAGTGAATGCCTGGTCGCAGAAAGGCGAGTTGGCAAATCAGTTTGTGCAGGCGGTATTTTCTAGTGAGGTGCAGTCAGAATATGCGGATGTACCTGGATTTTCAGTGAATACTAAAACATTTGCACTGGAGTTTGAACATTGGAAAAATGGCAGTACATCAAAAAAGGAATGGCTTTTAGAAAAACAGGAGGAGATGATCGCAAAAGTTAGTAAAAATCAAATGATGGACGCGGCGATTTTACAGATTTTACAGGAGGAGAGCGCGGATTATTTTAGTGGGGAAATTATCCTGGCTGACTGTGTCGCAGCGATTGTGGAGCGGCTTCCGTAGGGGAAGACCGCTCTAATTTTCCTGTTTTCGTAAAAATTACATTAACAGAACAATATTGTGCGAGGTATAGCTGTATATCTGAGTCTGTATATCTAGCTGGTGCAGTTAAAGAACAAATTCATCAATATGTAAAATTATGGAAGTTTCCCCTCTTATTTAGTTGCTTAAAAACAATTACATATTTTCCCCATTCTTAAAAATCCAAAAAATATTTCAAAAAAATCCAAAAATCTTCTTGACAAATCGGTTTACACATTGTAAACTAACATACATAGTTTACAATGTGTAAACTAAAAAGAAAAAGTATAATTATACTATTTCATTAAAATCGCGAAATCCCTTGACAGATAAGTTTACGGGTAGTAAACTATACTGGTAGTCTACATAAAGTAAACTTTGGGGCGCGTCAAAAATTTTTAGGCATTTAATCAGAAGCGGAACTGTGGAAATGTATTTTTGATGTGTCCCAGAAAAAGGGGGATTTTGATGAAAAAATGGTCAAAAACTGTATCAAAAGTAATTTCCAAAACCGTATCAAAAACAGTGTATCTCTTGTTAAGTGCTGTTCTTTTGACTGGCTGCGGAAACGGAAAAACACAGGAGAGAGAAACTAATCCTATAGTGAAACAGGATAATCCTGGCTATGGAAGCGAGGAAAGTCCGGACAGTATAAACGGTGGGAATGGGGGAAGTGATTCGCTAGATGGACGGGATACAAATGCGGGGGATGCCCCGTCAGATAAAGATCAAAACCCGGATACGGAAAATACTGGGGATAAGAATTCAGGGAAAGAGTCTGAGAATAAAGAGAGCGAAAGCGGGAGGGATAGCGAGTCCGAAAAGGGCGATGAATCGGCAGAAATCAGTGCTGCCCCGCAACTCTTTCCCATGCTTGAAAACTACAGAGAGCGCGGAATCAATCTGCATCCGGATATTGGGGGACTTGGCGAATGGTTCTGTGGTGCCCTTCAAAATGCGGAGGGGAAAATTGAGTGGTTTACCTTTAATCCGCGCAAAGGAGAAAAAGAAACTTTGATTTGGAAATATACTCTGGACGATAGTGGAAAATCCTGGGAAAAAGAGGCAGTTACCTGGACACAAGAGTTAAAAGAGAAAATTCAGCAGGGGCGGATCACGATTTTTTATGGCGAGGATGGAAATTATTATGCCTACTATTGTGACGAAGGACAACTCTATCATTTTGTAAAACAAGATGGGGATTCCTACAAAGAACTTATAATTCCGGACTGGGATATCACTGAGGAACGCGAATACCCGCAAATTCCGGGATGTGTCTATGTGGCGGAGAACGGAAATATCGTGATGGCGGATCAAGGTTACGAATGCTATATCTACAGTGGGGAGGACGGAAGGATTTTAGATCGTTTTCGTTGCGGCTGGTATGAGAGTATATGCGTGAAGGGAAATGAATTGTTTATCATGAAGGATAAGACAAACAATGGCGTTCTTCGTTACGATCTTGCAGAGTTAAAACCGCTTCCGGAAATCACAGGAAATTTTGAGGGCGGGGTAAGGCTTTCCGTCTTAGGCGAAGATCTCTATGCCTGCTGCCCGCAGGGGGTATTTCGAGCAAAAAAGGATGGAGGAATTTTCCAAAAAATTCTCGATGCGGGAAAATATCATTTTTCTAAGGAATATGGCAACTTACTCCATCTTTTTATGGAGGAGGATAAATTTTTTGTAATTTATGCGGAGGAACGTGGTGTGATCAAAAAATATTCCCCGCGCGAGCCAGGTGAGGAATTTTTAGGAAGTTTTACTATTTATTCCCTAAAAGACAGCGATCTGATCCTTGATATGGTTGCGGAATTCCAGGCTGGGCACCCGGAAATTGATGTGTTTTACGAAACGAGCGAGGGCGGCGAGGGAAGTACCACCGCAACGGATCACATTCGGGCATTAAATGCCAGGATTCTTGCCGGGGATGGACCGGATGTTTTGGTACTTGACGGATTGCCAGCAGACTCCTATATGGAAAAAGGGATCTTGTCAGATTTTAGTGCAGTACTCGGCGAGGAAAAAGAAAACATCACCCCGAATATTCTCGCTAATTATATGCGGGAAGATAAACTCTATATGTTGCCAATGCGCTTTATGATTCCAATGTTTGGCACTTCCGGACAGGATATTTCTATTTTTGATTCTCTGGAGGCATTTGCGAAATATTGTGAGGAGGAAGAAAAGCAGGCACTTCCGGTGGGAATGCCATACCAATATTTTATTGAATATCTCTATTATAATTTCCCGCCAGAATTTGTGGCAGAAGATAAAAGTGTAAGTAAAGAAAAGATCGCCGACTTTTTAGAACTGGTCAAGCGGGTCTGTGACGCAGAGAACGCATTGCCGCTTTCGGAATCCGAATATGGTAGTGCCGAGAGCAATTATTTTAATGGGATCACCATTGATTCGTGGTTTATGGCGGATGGGCAGGAAGTAATTTTTATTAATATGGCAGGAAATTTAAATTGGTTTCCGGATGAGATCCGGCAGCGGGGCGGAGAATTTATTGGAAATCACGGGCTGTATTTTGCCAATGGCACGCTGGGAATCAATGCAAAATCAGAGCAGAAGGAATTGGCGGAATTGTTTGTAAAAGAGGCATTTTCTTACCATCTGCAAAGTATTGATTCTTTTCGACCAGGACTGCCAGTACATAAAGCACTTTTGGAGGAAATTGCAAAAGAGGATTATTCCAATGGTATGCTTGGTTATCATCTTAGAGATACGGGCAAAGAAATTGTGATAAGGGGCTATACGCAGGAGGATTCACAGAAAATGATAGAGATAGCAAGGGCAGTGGATACCCCTGTGGAGCGTAATCAGATGATCTATGAAATTATTCGGGATGAAGCATTAAGCTTCTTAAACGGTGCCAAAGATAAGGAGGCAGCTGCCGGGGAAATTGCAAATAGAATTAGTTTGTATTATTATGAATAAGGATAAGTAAGACCAGAAAAATCTCTTGACAGATAAGTTTACGGCGCGTAAACTATATTGATAGTCTACATAAAGTAAACTTAGGGGCGCATCAAAAAATGTAGGAATATATTTCTTGGTGCGTCCTGAAAAAATGATTGCGGGAACGGATGAATACAAAATAATCTGCGAAAGCAGCAAAAAAGGGGGATTTCGATGAAAAAATGGTCAAAAACCGTATCAAAAATAACGTATCTCTTGTTAAGTGCTGTTCTTTTGATTAGTTGCGGAAACGTTGTTTTGGAGGGGGAAGGAAATGCGAAGGAAGAGAAGGAAGAAGTTAAGACAGAGGACATTGTAAAAGAGGAAAATATAGGGGATGGAAGTTTAGAAAGTGAAAATATATCTTTTTTTCCCTCGGAGGCATACCAGGAGATCGGGCTGAAAAATCCACCGCAGATAGGGGAGCGTGGGGAGCGTTTTTGCGGAACTTTCTTAAATGAAGAAAGGATGATCGAACTAATCACATTTAGCCCATGGATGGATGCTGGCGGAGAAATGCTTTTTTCCTACATTCTTAATGAGGATGGCACCTCTTGGGACAGGCAGCCCGTCCTTTGGACGGAGGGATTAAAGGGAAAAATACAGTGGAACTGGATCAGTGTACTGTTTGGGCAGGATCATAATTATTATGCTTATTACTACGATGAAGCGCAGACTTACCATATGGTAAAGAGAGAAGGGGAATCCTGTGTTGAGATTGTAATTAAGGACTGGGAAGGGAGGAAGGGTGAATACTTAGGTGAGCTGGCAGTGCTTGCCTGCGGAAATATCGTTATGGTAGATACGGTTGGAAACTGCTATGTTTACAGCCCGGATGGATCGGAAGTGCTGGCAGGTTTTCGCTGTGGATGGTGTGAGACCCTATGCGTATCAGGAGATGATATCTTTATCCTTGATCACGGAAGTGGATCTGTTCTGCACTATGATGGAAAAGCTCTAAAAATGCTTCCGTCTTTTGAGGGTGATTTCACCAATATTTCAAGGCTTTCTGTATTTGAAGATACGCTGTATGTGTGCGATCCAAAAGGGATTTTTTCCGTGGGGCTTGATGATTCTGTCTCTTTAGAGAAAGCGCGATTTTTAAAATGGATCGAGGCAGGAAATTTCCACTTTTCTAAGGAGAATGGCTATCCGCTTGATTTCCTTTCCCTGGGGGAAAGTTTTTATCTTGTGTATGCGGAAGAATGGGGACGGCTAAAAAAGTATGTGCCAAGGGAGAAGGGAAAAGAATTTTTGGATACATTAACGGTCTATTCTTTGGAGAAGAGCGAGTTAATTATTGATATGATTGCGGAATTTAAGATACAGTATCCAAAGATTGATGTGTGCTATGAAACGGGGGAAGGAGGAAAGGGAAGCACCCTTTTATCGGATCATATCCGCGCTTTAAATACAAGGATTTTGGCAGGGGACGGACCGGATATTTTGGTGCTTGATGGTCTGCCCGCACAATCCTATGTAAAAAAAGGAATTTTGGCAGATCTCAGTGTGGTACTTTCCGATGTTTTAGAGGAATTGCAGGAAAATATTGTATCAAATTACTGGCAGGGAAACCAGATTTATATGCTTCCTCTGCGATATATGATTCCAATGATTGCAACTTCCGGACAAAATGCGCAGATCTTTAATTCCCTTTCGAATTTGGTTGCATATTGTGAGGCGGAGGAAGGAAACAACGTGATTGTGCAGGGGGTTCCTTATTCTTATGTGTTGGAACTTCTGTATTTTAACTTTCCGCCACAAATTATATCCGAGGATGGCAGTGTAAATAAGGAGAACCTTCTTAGCTTTATTCACCTAGCCGAGCGTTTTTGTGAGGAAGAAGGGGCAGTAGTATCGGAGGAATTTGCGGGGGAATTGTTCAGATTCCGGACAAATAACAAAAAAAGAGGTTATTTTGACGGTATCCATTTATCCATGTACGAATATGGGACGCAGACGCTTGACTTTATTAATATGGCCGGGATTTATGAGCTTTCTATCTATCCGCAGCTGGTAGAGCTGCGCGGCGGGGCACTGCTTGGAAACAAGGGAATATTTTTTCCAAACGGGGTAATTAGCGTAAATGCACGCACAAAGAAAAAGGAGCTGGCATACCAGTTTATCAAAAGTGCATTCTCTTATGATATGCAGCAGATTCATTCTTCCAATGCGGGATTTTCGCTTTATAAGAAAGTACTTGTTGAGGACGCTTCCCTGGATTACTCCTATATGACTCTCAGTTCCAGGGATCAAACGCTAAGCTATTTTAACAGGAAGGATGCGAAGAAAATGATCGAGATTGCAAAGGTGGTGCAGGTTCCCGTGGAGCGTAATCAGCCAGTGTTCCAGGTTATTCAGGATGCGGTCTGCGCCTGTCTGCGTGGGGAGCAGGATGAGGAGGCTACACTAAAAGAGATTGTGGAGCGGGTGCAGCTATATTATTTTGAATAAATATAATTTGAAAATAGGAGGGAAAAGAAAATGAAAGGTTATTTGCGAAAAATTTTATGTATTTTTCTATGTTTCTGCATTTTTTCCTCGTGTGGAAAGGAAGCAGAAGAAAATTCACCGGGGCAGCAGAAGGAAAACTGGGAGGAAGGAAACTCAGAAGAAATTTTGGATAATAAAAATCCAGAAGATTCGGAGGATGTTTCAAATAGTAAAGATCCGGAAGATTCAGAAGGAATTTCAGATAGTGAAAACTTGAAAGAATCCTTAGGTAACGGGAAAGACTTAGAAGAAAATTTAGATGACTTAGAAAAGAATGTTCCGACAAAAACTTTAGATGAGGAGGAGCTAATTTTCCCGCTCCTTGAAAATTACCGGGAACGGGGCATCGAACTTGATCCAACCATTGGTGGCAAGGGGGAGAGCTATGCGGGGATTCTGTTAAATGCAAAAGATAAGATCGAGTACTATGTCAGCACCCGGAAAGAAAATGGATATTTCCTGTTTTGCTACACTTTAAATGATGAGACCCTTACATGGGATCGAAAGGCGGTCACATGGTCAAAAGGCTTAGGGGATAAGGTGCAGAATGGTCGGATCACCGT
>CAJUCG010000055.1 GCA_910585065.1 uncultured Lachnospiraceae bacterium | reverse complement strand
AGAAAACAGAGTGCAGTACCGGCGAGTTTTAGGCTGTCGGAAACCGTTGGAAACACATCCAAAAGGTCTAAGGCAGTGAAAGATATCAATAGGAAAGCTGACAAAAGATAAAATACTCTTGTCAGGCGGTTGTCATCTTCATCAAAGTATGTCATCTGAAAATCCTCTCTATGCAAAATTCTTCTATCGCGTTAAAAAAACAAAAAATTTCAAACTTCGCTCTTAGCATATCACAATCTGTTTCAAGCTTCAAGGGGGAAACCCGGATTTTTTTATTTCTAATTGAAAATATTGCCCAAAAGTGATATCCTGTTACAAGGACATCCATATTTTTATGGGCGGAACAAATGTAAAGGGGTAGTGAAAGGATGGAAAAATATGGGAAAACTGACAAAGGATTCTTTTGGAAGTACCGATCAAAAAGAGGAAATCCGGATCAATAAATATATAAGTGATGCGGGAATTTGCTCGCGCAGAGAGGCAGATCGATGGATTATTTCGGGCAAGGTGCAGATTGACGGGGAGATCGCGGTGATGGGCAGCAAAGTAACCCCGGGGCAAAAAGTGACCATTGAGGGGCGGGATGTGATAAAAAATAAGCGGATGGTACTGATCGCATTCCATAAGCCGGTGGGAATTGTCTGCACTGCGGACAAAAGAGAACCGGATAATATTGTGGATTATATCGATTATGGCGCGAGAATTTTTCCGATCGGCCGTCTGGATAAGGATTCGGAGGGACTGATCTTGCTGACCAACAACGGGGAGATTGTAAATAAAATCCTTCGCGCAGGGAATCGGCATGAAAAAGAATATATTGTGGAAGTGAACAAGCCAATCACCGAAGAATTTCTAAGAGGGATGGCGGGTGGTGTGCCAATTCTTAATACGCGGACAAAACCCTGTTTTGTAGAGCAGATTGATAAGACAAAATTTCGTATTGTGCTGACCCAGGGGTTAAACCGGCAAATCCGGCGGATGTGCGAGTATTTTGATTACCGTGTGCGATCGCTTTTGCGCGTGCGCATTATGAATATCACTTTGGGCAGACTGAAAGCGGGAACCTGGCGCAATCTGACGGAGAGGGAACTTTTAGAATTAGATCATCTGCTAAAAGATTCCTCCAATTGCCCAGTGGCAAAAACCAGGACAGAAGGGGATAAAGCTATGCCCCCAGAAGGAATCGTAATCCAAAAGAATCCGGAGAAAAAGGCAGAAAAGAAAAATGCGCAGAAAAAGACGGCGAAAATTACAGAAAACAAAAAAGTACAAAAGCCTTCTATGGGGAAGTTCCGGAGTCTAAAGGAGAGCGAAAGAAGCAGAAACAAGACAGGGAAAAAAGCTATAAAAAATAATAATAAAAATAAGGATGGTGCAGTATGGAAGAAAAGAAAAAAAGGCTGAGAGAGCTGACTGAATTGTTGAACCGCGCGGCGTTTGCCTATGAGCAGGAAGATCGCGAAATTATGAGCAATCTGGAATATGACAGGCTCTACGACGAGTTAAAAGCACTTGAGGAGGAGACAGGCATTGTAATGGCAAATAGTCCGACGATGCGCGCGGGGTATGAAGTCTTGTCTGAACTGCCAAAGGTGCGTCATGAAAGCCCGATGCTCTCCCTAGATAAGACGAAAGATCCATCGGCACTCTCTGTGTGGTTAAAAGACAAGGAGGGGGTACTCTCCTGGAAACTTGACGGTCTAACAATTGTGCTGACTTATCGGGATGGAAAACTTTTCCAGGCAGCGACCAGGGGAAATGGTGAGGTCGGGGAGATTATTACTAACAATGCAAAAGTTTTTAAGAATATTCCTCTTTCCGTCCCGTTTTCAGGTGAGTTAATTCTGCGTGGTGAGGCGGTGATTAAATATTCGGATTTTGAGAAGATCAATGCCGGGATTGCGGAGGTGGAGGCACGCTACAAAAATCCACGCAATCTCTGCTCCGGTTCAGTGCGCCAGCTAAGCAACGAGATCACGGCAAAGCGCAATGTCCATTTCTTTGCCTTTACCTTAGTAAGTGCGAGGATGGGCGAGGAAATTCCCAATCTGCCGACAAGAATGGAGCAGATGCAGTGGCTGCGCGAACAGGGGTTTGAGACCGTGGAAGAATGTCTTGTCACGGCGGAGACTGTGGAGGGGGCAGTAAGAGAGTTTGCGGAAAAGATTGAGAAAAATGATTTCCCATCCGACGGTTTAGTGCTGACTTACAATGATATCGCCTACGGGATCTCGCTTGGCCGCACATCGAAATTTCCGCGCCATTCCATCGCGTTTAAATGGCGGGATGAACTGCGCGAAACGAAACTGCTTGAGATCGAGTGGAGTCCGTCGCGCACCGGACTTATCAATCCTGTTGCGATCTTTGAGCCAGTGGAGTTAGAGGGAACGAGCGTCTCCCGCGCGAGCCTTCACAATATCAGTATTATGGAAGGGCTGGAGCTTGGGATCGGAGATATTGTTACTGTCTATAAGGCAAATATGATTATTCCGCAGATCGCGGACAATTTAACGCGCAGCAAAAATATTAAGGTGCCGGAGGTTTGTCCGATCTGCGGGCAGAAAACTCATATCAAGGAGGAGAATGAAACTAAAACCCTCTATTGTATCAATGAGGAATGTCCGGCAAAAAAAATTAAGCAGTTCACCCATTTTGTCAGCCGTGACGCAATGAATATCGAGGGGCTTTCCGAGGCGACACTGGAGAAATTTATTGATGAGCATATGATAAAAGAGCCTGCAGATCTCTTCCACTTAGATCGCCATCGCGAAAAAATTACGCAGATGGAAGGCTTTGGAGAGAAATCCTACCAAAAACTTGTAGCTTCGATTGAGAAGGCACGCGAAGTCAGTGTGGCAAAATTTGTCTATAGTCTTGGTATTTTTAATGTGGGGCTGGCGAATGCAAAGCTTATCTGCAAGCAATTTGACAACAAGATGGATCTGATCCGCCATGCAAGCCGTGAGGAGATGGTGGAGATTGAGGGGATCGGGGAAGTGATCGCGGACTCGTTCGCTGCATTTTTTGAACAGCCGGAGAACGAGCGGATAGTGGATGATCTTTTAAAAGAGGTGCGCTTTATCGCGGAGGAGAGTGTGGGAGAGAAATTCGCGGGAAAAGTCTTTGTGATTACTGGCTCTGTGGAGCATTTTGCAAACCGGAACGAACTAAAGGAGGCAATTGAGCGGGAGGGCGGCAAAGTAACAGGTTCTGTAACAGCAAAGACAAACTATCTTATCAACAATGACAGCCTTTCAAATTCTTCCAAAAATAAGAAGGCGAAGGAGCTGAATATCCCGATTCTCACGGAGGAAGAATTCTTAAAAATGTTAGAGCAGAACGAAGAAAATTTAAAAGACACGCCTTCAAAAGCGTTAGAACCGAACGAGGAAAAATAACCGAAAAGAAAGGGGGGATATCATGCCGATCAAGGTGCAAAGCGATCTTCCGGCGAAGAAGATTCTGGAAGAAGAAAATATATTTATGATGGATGAAACGCGCGCACTGCATCAGGATATTCGTCCGTTGCAGATAGCGATCTTAAATCTTATGCCGTTAAAGGAGGATACAGAGGTACAACTTCTGCGCAGTATGTCCAACACCCCGTTACAGTTAGATGTCACTTTTTTAACAACTTCAAGTTATGTGGGGCATAATACAGCGACTAGCCATCTTGACAAATTTTACCAGACATTTGAAGAGATCAGGGAAAGTAAATTTGATGGTTTGATTATCACGGGCGCGCCGGTGGAACGAATGGAATTTGAGGAAGTTACGTACTGGGATGAATTAAAGCAGATTATGGCATGGAGCAGGGAGAATGTCACTTCCACGCTCCATGTCTGCTGGGGCGCGCAGGCGGGGCTTTACTACCACTTTGGATTGAAGAATAGGGAGCTTGACAAAAAACTTTCCGGCATTTACCAACATCATGTGCTATTGCGGCGCGAGCCTCTTGTGCGCGGGTTTGACGATATTTTTTACGCGCCGCACTCGCGCTACACTGAGGTGGCAAAAAAGGAGATCGAGGTATGCAAAGAATTAAAAATTTTGGCGGAGTCCGAGGAAGCAGGTGTGTTCTTATGTATGACACACGATGGCAGACAAGTTTTTGTGATGGGGCACCCGGAGTACGATCGCGTAACGCTTGATAAAGAGTACAGGCGCGATGTGGATAAGGGGCTTGAGATCGCGGTGCCAAAAAATTATTATCCGGAAAACGATCCGAAAAACCGTCCACTTTTAATGTGGCGCGCTCATGCCAACGCGCTCTACACTAACTGGATCAATTATCTTGTATATCAGAATACGCCGTATGAATGGGGGTAAAACAAAGATGGAAACCAAATATTACGATATCGGATTAAATTTGTTTTGCAGACAATTCCCCGATCCGGAAAAGATTATTGATAGCGCGCAAAACTGCGGCGTTGTCTGTATCCTAACGGGGACGGATCGAAAGGAAAATGAAAAGATAAATCTGTTTACCCGCACACATACTGTCTACGGAACTGCAGGGATTCACCCGCACAATGCGGATGCGGCAAAGCCTGAGGATTTTGCGCGGATGGAGGAGATCATCACGGAAAATAAAAAAATTGTCGCCGTCGGCGAGTGCGGCTTGGACTACGATCGAATGTTCTCCACTAAGGAGAATCAGATCCGTTGCCTTGAAAAACATATTGTGTTGGCGGAAAAGCTGCAAAAGCCATTATTTTTGCATGAGCGCAGTGCCGCAAAAGATTTTGCGGCGCGCTTTAAAAAACACCCGGAAATTTGCAGGCGTTCTGTAGTTCATTGTTTTACCGGGAATAGGGCGACGGCAGAGCAGTATCTCTCGATGGGATTTTATATCGGAATCACCGGCTGGATCTGTGACGATCGCCGCGCAGGAGAACTGCGCGAGGCGGTGCGCGCCATTCCGCTTAACCGGATTTTGCTTGAAACGGACGCACCGTATTTGGTGCCGCGCGATGTACCAGGGCTTTCTAAAACAAATGTGCCAGAAAATATTATATATGTTGCGAAAAAACTGGCAAAATTTATGAAGGTTTCGGAGGAGGAATTAAAGAAAGCCGCTAAGGAAAATACTGAGCGGCTCTTTGGGATAGGTTAAATCTCTCCCCGCCTGCACACCCCAGTGATAAAGAATAAACTAAGTGCAGCAAAGGCAAAGAGAATAAGGCATACAGCTAACAGTAAAAGATGCGGGAGGACAGTTTGCGCGGCGAGAAATTCATAGAGCCGAACAAAAAATGATGCGGCGGAAAACAGGATGATGGAGGGCTTTACTAAAGTATTGACCGCATCAAACGAAAATCTTATGCTTTTTCTTACCAGGATTAAATCAAATAGGGTAAGAAAGAGCTGGCTGATTAAAAGGCTGACAAAATAGCCGTAAACGCCAAGGCGCGGGATAAGTGTAGCAAAGAGTACAACGCGCAAAGATAGGCCAAGGACGGAGGAGAGGAAGGTAAGGTTCATTTTCCCAAGCCCGTTTAGGATGCTTGAAAAGGTAGTGGAAACATAGAGAAACGGGCAGAGGAAGGAAAGGTTTGCAAGAAAGCTTCCTGCCCGCTCCTCCGAAAAAACGGTAATGCCAAGTTCCCTCCCGAAAAAGAAAAATGCAAATCCGGCGCACACCCCTAAGAGGACGCTGTATTTAACCGCAGCCGCAACAGAGTGGGAGAGTGCGCGCAGATTGTCTCTGGCGGCGGATTCGGAAACTACCGGCAGGAGCAGAACGGACAGGGAGTTCGTAAGTGTTCCCGGAAACATCAAAAAGGACATGGTCATGCCGGAGAGAATACCAAAAATGCTCAATGCTTCGTCGCGGGTAAGCCCGTAGCGGCGCAGGGCAAGCGGAACTAAAAAAGCCTCAAAACTATGTAGGATATTGATAAAAAGGCGGTTGGTGGTCAGGGGTAAGCTTATGGAGAGAAGTTTGGTTAGGTGGTTGCGGGAGGTTAAGGCGGGGTGTATCTTTAGAACTTTATTTCTTTTTTGCAGCACAAAATTCCCGCATACGCAGTAGAGGCAGGACGCAAGCTCTCCAGCAACCAACGCGACAATTGCAAGCTCACAGGTGATCGGGAGGGAGATGGCGACGGTATAGAGAAAAATAACGCGCATACTCTGCTCGACTAGTTGTGAGGTGGCGGGAAGAAAGGACTTTTTTAAACCGTAGCAATAGCCGTGAATGCAGGAGGTAACTCCGCAAAAGGGGAAGGAAAGCGCGAGCAACTGCAGGCTTTTTGCGCATTCTGGCTCCCGCAGGAAAGTCTTTGCAATCCAGGGTGCACCGAAATAAATTACAACTAGGGTAAGAATGGCACTTGATGCAGAGAGAAGAATGCCGCAGGTTAGGATGTGTCTTCCGCCCTGTTTATCCCCCGTCGCCTCTTTTTCCGCTACCTGTTTTGAGATGGCGGTCTGAATGCCGGAGGCAAAGATGGTAAAACAAATGCCATAGACGGGAAAGATGAGCTGATAAATGCCAAGCAGCCTGGCACCCAGCGCATTGGAGAGAAAAATTCGATAAAAAAATCCGATGATTCGCGTGATAAATCCGGTAATGGTAAGGAATAAAGTTCCTAAGATAAGTTTATTTTTCATGATGTCCCCCGCAGGGGCATCGCGCCCGCCGCAAAATCATTTCTGTTTGGAAACAGTATATGAGTTGTGCGGGGGCGTTATGTCATTTGAATTATTCTTCCGCCTCAAAGGAAAACTCGGCGAAAAGGGCGGAGCCACCTATCTCTTTGGTAGAATACAAAAAGAGTCCTGCCCGACACCCGGTAAAATGATCGAGCAGAAAATAGAGTTTATGTGTCTGTCCCAGTGCCTGAAATTCGGATGTCCCACCGTTTAGTCCGCCAGAGGATTCTCTTTCTGGAAGAGTCCGATAGGAAAATTCAACGCTGTCCTTTCTGTCGCGAAAGTCTGCGAAAAGCCGCAGACGCACAAAGGGAGAGTCTGTGGGAACTCTGGTCATCTCCACGCTGTCATAGTTTTCTTTTTGCTCTGCTGTCTCTGGTCGATTTCTCTCATGTGTGACAATATAATAGTTCCCGTTCTCCCTAGTCAGACCGATAAAGGCGTAGCAGCCCTGCAGGGCACAGAGTCCGGCAAAATCCCCCTCTTTTAGGAAACTGCCGTTTAGAGTAACTGTCACAGTACTCACCGATCCGACCAGACGCTGGGTCAGGGTATTTACCGCCTGGGTCAGATTTTTGCAGAGTGTTCCGCTGGTGATTTTGTAGCAGTGCGCACTGTGAAAAGTGGTGGGAGAGAGCATATCGGAAGAGGTCTCGTCCGGAAGCGATGTGATATCAATGTCCCAGAGTGAGTTTTGTGGAATGTGGTTCCACTGCCAGAATGGGTTTAGATGGATCCTCCCGTCCTTCCCCGGCGAATAGCAGAAATCATCTCCGCCGTAGAGCGGTGCATAGTGATAGCTTGGTCTTGTGCTGGTGGATCTTATTTTTTTTGGAATTTTGCCAACGCGCCCGGACAAATGTCCGAAAATAGGAAAATCATTTTGGAAGGTAACTGGAATCAGTACGGGGATGCGTCCGAGTGCGCCGTAATCCTGAAAGAGCATTGCGTACCAGGCTCCATTTGGCGTATCGACAATACCTCCCTGAGCAACGCCCGAATTAAAATAATTTAGATCGTCATCAACGACATCCCTGCCGATAAATGTGCCATCCAGCGAGTCAGCAACAAAACATGCTTCAGTGCGCCGACACGTCCCATGATTTGGCCAGTGGATCAGAAAAAGGTAATATTTTCCATTTATTTTATAGAGATGTGCCCCCTCATAGCCGAGACATACCTTGCTGCGATTGTCCGAAACCAGCAGACGGGAAAGACCGCCTTCCTTTGGGGCGGAGAGATCTTCATTTAATTCGGTCAGATAAATATCCGTATTTCCATAGACAATATAGGCTCTGTCCTCGTCAAAGAGCAGGGAGCAGTCGTGGTAGAACCCTTCCACATACTGTTTTGTCCATGGTCCTTCGATCTGCTCTGCGCGGTAGAGATAGGTTTTATGCGTGTCGTTGGCGATAAAGCAGACGTAAAACATTCCCCGGTGGTAGCGCAGGGAGGCCGCCCACATTCCCTGTCCGTAAATATTTTTTCCGTTTTCAAGGCGCGCCGCAGGGGTGTCCTCATGCGCGTCAAATACATAGGAGGCGATCTCCCAGTGAATCAGATCGTAGGAGCGCGAAATCGCGCCCCCGGGCATAAAATGCATTGTAGTGCTAATCATATAGTAGGTGTCCTCGACACGGATAACGTCGGGATCCGGATAGTCCAGCTTTAGAATTGGATTTGTCGCCATAAGATTTGCTGTCCTTTCTGGCGGATTTGCGCCTGTGGTTTTACTTAAAGTATCAGTGGGCGGGTGTATAGTCCCCGCTGTAAATTCTACTTAAAATACCAGTAGTCAAGTGCGTAGCCCTCACCGTAAAATACAAAATAGATCTTGTGGGAACCAGAGACTTGCTCAGTAAGCGCAGTACTTACCTCATGGAATTCTTCCGTGCTATCCGGAACCACTTCAAGTAATGCGATGACCTCATTTTCCGGCGAGTCCAAGCAGATTTTAATTACACCGTAAGCACCTTCATACGCGCGCACACTTGCCGTAAAGGTCAGATCTTTTTTCGCACTCTCCCCGAAATCCGCGCCGGAGACGCTTAGCCAGCTTCCAGTGGTGATGTCCTCGATAATCATATTTCCGGAACCAAAATAGGTGCTTTGGGAGCCGTACTGCTTGGTGGAAATGCCGCCCATGGTCTGTATGGTTTCCGCCTCCACTTTCTCATAAGGGTTTAAATGCCCCTCGCCCCCCACGCCGGATTTGGTCATGGTGATCGGGGCGATCGTGCCATCTTCGTTAATGGAAACCGCATCGATCTGGGTGCATCGATAGCCTTTTTCCACGCCCATATCGCGCTCTAACACCTGTGTGTGATAAGTTATATACCACTGGTCATTAAATTCAAACATACAGTGATGATTATTGCCGTAACAGCCAAAAAATTCTCCTGGATTTTTCATGATCGAACCCTTAAAGGTAAATGGTCCGAGGGGGGAAGTGCTGGTCATATAAGCAATATGTGCATTTTTAATGCCGTATTCTTTTTGCCCTTCAGAATCAACATTCCAGTTGGTACAGTAGGAATAATAGTAGACATCCCCGATCTTGTTAATTCCGGAGTCCTCAAATAAGTATGGCGCGTCGATAGAGACAGGGGTGCCGACAATGGAGATCATATCTTCTCCCAGCTGAACAGCGCGCGCAGTATTCGGATGCGCATAGGCCTCGCCGGGAATTCCGCCGCCAAAATACAGGTATGCCGTCCCATCCTCCTCCACCAAAACCGCAGGGTCAAACAGCCAGGTAACATTGTCGCAATTTTCTGTCTCGCGGGAGATCAAAGGGTGTCCGAGAGGATCAGTAAATGGTCCAGTTGGAGAGTCCGCTGTCAAAACGCCAATGCCTCCCGCACTGTTTGCAAAATAGAGAAAGAATTTCATCTTGCCGTCAATTTCCTTGCAGGCTGCCGCAGGTGCCCAGGAATTATTTGCCCAGGTCGCCGCGCCGTCCCGCCCCGCAGCATAGATGGTGCCGTGATCCGTCCAGTTGACGAGATCGGAGGAGGAAATCACGCAGATGGACTGAATCTTACTGTAAGAATTCGTGCCGATTTCGCCGCCCGCGCCGTATTCAAAAATATCTCCGGTCATATACAGATAAACTCTGCCGTCATAGACAAGTGCGTAGGGGTCCGCCCCAAAGCGCTGCGTCATCACCGGATTATTGTAGAGAGCCTTTTTGTAGCCCTCCTTTAGTGTAATGCCATTAAAGTTTTCGGCAAGGGGATTTGTCTCCTTCATGTCATTCTCTCCTTTGGATAAATTGTCCGTCTGGTCAGGATCTTTCTTTACTTCCTCTTTAGTATCAGGGGAAGGAATTGCTGCCGCACTCGGAGAAGCCTGCGGAGTTATTTTTGTATCCGTATTGGCATCCTGTGAGGAACATGCGGCGGATGTACAGCCAAGCGCGAGCAGTATAGCAAAGAGGAACTGCCCACCTTTGTTTTTTAAGAAATGGTACTGCATAGAAGTCTCCTTTACGACTTTATTCAAGAATGCTATCGGCATTCTTGCTGCTAAATTTTTATCTTAGCCGGAGATTGTACTCTGATCAAGACAAAAATCTTGTTTTGATTATAACAGCTTGCAAGGTAAGGGACAATGCGGTATAATTTAATCGAATTGATATATCCTGTTATCATTCCTATAAATTTTATGGAAAATAACAAGCTTTGCGCATATATTATTAGGAAAGAGGAGGAAGAGGGTATCGTTATGGAACTTATTTATCTGGACAATGCGGCGACAACACAGGTAAGCGAAGGAGTGCTTAATACAATGCTCCCATATTTTCGTGAGTCCTACGGAAATCCTTCCAGCATCTATGAGTTTTCCATGCGCAGCAAGAAGGCGATGACCATCGCCAGGGAGGAGATTGCGGCGTTTTTAAATGCTGAGCCAAGCGAGATCTATTTTACTTCCGGCGGATCGGAATCGGACAATTGGGCACTGCGCGGGATGGTGCAGGCAGCGCAGACGGGCGGACATATAATCACAACGGCGATCGAACATCATGCCGTGCTGCATACCTGTGAGGAACTGGAAAAAAATGGGTGCCGCGTAAGCTATATTGGCGTGGATGAAAATGGCATGGTAAAGCTTGAGGAATTAAAGCGGGCAATTGCACCCGATACGGTTCTGATCTCTATTATGGCGGCAAACAATGAGATTGGGACAATACAGCCGATTGCGGAGATCGGAAAGATTGCAAGAGAGCATGGAATCCGTTTTCACACGGACGCAGTGCAGGCATTCGGACATATTCCGCTCGATGTAAAGGCAATGAATATCGACCTGCTCTCCGCCAGCGCGCACAAGCTGAATGGACCGAAGGGAGTTGGATTTTTGTATGTGCGTCAGGGAATTTCCCTGCCCTCCATGGTGTATGGGGGCGGTCAGGAGAGGGGAAGGCGCGCTGGTACGGAGAACGTGCCGGGGATCGTCGGATTTGGTTGGGCGGTGCATGAGGCAGCAGAACATATGGGTGAGCGGGCAAAGAGAGAGTGCGCGCTGCGCGATTATTTTATGGATGAGGTGCTGCGGCGCATTCCCTATGTGCGCGTGAATGGCAGCAGAAAATATCGTCTTCCAAACAATGTAAATTTTAGCTTCCAGTTTGTGGAGGGGGAATCACTTCTGATTATGCTTGATATGCAAGGGATCTGTGCGTCGAGCGGTTCGGCGTGTACGGCGGGATCCCTAGAGCCATCCCATGTGCTGATGGCACTTGGTCTGCCGCCGGAAGTGGCACATGGCTCCATTCGGTTTACGCTCTCTGGGGCGACGACAAAAAAGGAGATTGATTTTGTGATTGACAAGATGGAGGAGATTGTGGCAAAACTAAGGGAGATGTCGCCATTTTACGATGAAGTAAAAAGGGGCAGATAATTGGATGGGGTGGTCAAACACGCCCTGGAAAAAAAGAGGTAGGTATGAAAGAAAAAGTTGTGGTCGGTATGTCGGGCGGAGTGGATTCGTCGGTAGCGGCCTATTTATTAAAGGAAGAAGGCTATGAAGTGATCGGCATTACCATGCAGATCTGGCAGGGAAACGCTAGGGAAGAGAGGGGGGATGGATGCTGTGCTTTGCGCGCAGTGGAGGATGCAAGGCGCGTTTGCATGGAACTTGAAATTCCCCACTATGTAATGAATTTTCGGCAGGAGTTTAAGACTGAGGTGATTGACTATTTTGTGCAGGAATATGCGGCGGGGAGAACACCCAACCCGTGCATTGCCTGCAACCGCCATATCAAGTGGGGGGTGCTTTTGCACCATGCCATCGGGATCGGAGCGGACTATATTGCAACCGGACATTATGCGAGAGTGAAACGCCTTGAAAACGGTCGTTATACTTTGCAGGCTTCGGCATCCGCAAAGGATCAGACCTACGCGCTCTACTCACTTACTCAAGGGCAGCTCTCGCGCACACTTATGCCCGTCGGTGCATACGATAAGGAAGAGATAAGACAGATTGCGCATCGCGCAAAGCTTCCCGTGGCGGACAAGCCGGACAGCCAGGAGATCTGTTTTGTGCAGGATAATGATTATGCCAAATTTATTGAGGATTATCTGGGGAAGAAATTTCCGCCCGGAAATTTTGTGGACAAAAATGGCAAGGTGATGGGGCGGCATAAGGGGATTATTCACTATACTGTCGGACAGAGAAAAGGGCTTGGACTCTCGCTGAAGGAGCCCGCATTTGTGCTTGAGATAAGACCGAAGGAAAACGAGGTGGTACTAGGATATGGAAGAGAGATTTTTTCTTTAGGAGTGTTTGCAGACCATTTGAATTTGATGAGCCGTGGGGAGTTTGAAGACGGCATGGATGTGACAGCAAAGATCCGCTATAATCATAGAGGTGCGCGCGCAAAGCTCTACCACTGGGGAGAGGATGGAGTTTACTGTAAATTTTTGGAAGAACAGCGTGCCATTACGCCCGGACAGGCACTTGTCCTCTATGAGGGGGATGATGTGCTTGGAGGCGGGACAATCCTTTGCGGTGCGAAAGAGGGGGGAGGATGAATATGGGGATATTTTGCAAAGAGAAAAATTTTCTGATCTCGGTTCTTATGTTAGTCTTTCTCTGTGGCTGCGGATTTTCTTCGGGGGAGGATGAATATGAGCAGGGTGTTTCCGCCTATGAGCGGGGCGCGTACCGGGAGGCAGCGGATTTCTTTGCGCAGGCGATCGCAGAAAATGAGGATCGGGCAGAGTACTATTTATACTATGGCTTTAGCTTAATTGAATTGGGATCTTATGATGCGGCGGCAGAAAATTTTGAGCATATTATTTTGGAGAAGGATTTTACATCGGTAAAAGAGAATAATAAAAGGGCGTACCGCGGCGCGGGGATCGCGTATTATCTTGCAGAAAATGAGGAGAGGGCACTGGAAAATTTTTATGCGGCGTTGCAGATCCCTCTTCTTTTAGAGATGGATGAAGATATTCGAAGCTATTTGCTTTTAGTCAACTCCTCTTTAATTGAACGCTATCAAAGTGCGGGGGAACTCTCAAGGGCACGGGAGGTCTGCGATGAACTCTTAGCTTCTTACGGAGAGTCGGCGGATCTGTTTCGAATGCGCGCGGATCTGTGGATGGAGGAGGAAGATTACGAGGCGGCACTTGCAGACTTTGACGCGGCAGTGGCGGCGGGGGATACGCGCATGAGTACGCTAACGGGAAAGTTAATGGCACTAAAGGCATTGGGGCGGGAGGAGGAGGCGGATTCAGTGTCCGCACAGATTGTCGTGATGCAGCCGGACAATGACGAGGAGGCATTTGCCTGGGCACTCGCTGCTTTTTCCATCGATTATGATACCGCAAAACCCACATTAGAACGTTTGGCAGCAGGCGGGATGCTTAGAGCAAATTATTATCTGGCGCAGATCTATATTGAAAAGGAGGATTACGGACAGGCGATAAATTATTTGCGTGTGCTGGAAGATGCGGGCGCGCTCGATGTCGAACTTTGTTACCAGATGGCGGTTTGTCTGACCAATGCAGGACAGTATGATGAGGCGTTAAAATACCACGGAAAACTGGTGGAATTTGCGGATGCAAATTACACGCGCATCCAGGAAAAGCTCTATATTGTGCTGTTAGAGAAGCAGGGGCGGTATGCGCAGGCATATGAGAGAATCAAGAAATATATGGAGGACTATATTACTTCGGAGGATGAGGAATATGAGGAAACGGTAAAGGAGTATGAATTTTTGCGGCAGATTATGACAGAAATATAAGGAATAGGTTGGTGAAATATGGCAGAATTGTATAAAGTGGAGCAGGAGAAAGAGAGGGTGATCCTAGTCGGTGTGCAGGAGGATGCGGGCGATGATACTGAGAAATCCCTTGCGGAATTAAGGGAGTTAGCAAAGACCGCACAGGCGGAAACTCTTGCTATTTTTATTCAAAATCGGGAGAGTGTGCATCCGGGAACCTATATCGGGAAGGGTAAGATCGAGGAGGTCGCACAGGCGGTAAATGAGCTTTTAGCGGACGGGGTAATCTGTGACGATGAACTTAGCCCCGCGCAGATGAAAAATCTTGAGGCGGCACTTGGCTGCAAGGTAATTGACCGCACAATGCTGATTCTGGATATTTTTGCGCGCCATGCGGTGACGCGCGAGGGGAAGATTCAGGTGGAACTGGCCCAGCTAAAATATCGGCAGACTAGGCTGATTGGAATGGGAAATGTACTCTCTCGGCTTGGCGGAGGCATTGGCACAAGGGGACCGGGCGAAAAGAAGCTGGAAGTGGATAGAAGATTGATTAAAGATCGGATTGCGCAGCTAAACCGCGAACTTGCCGACGTAAAGAAAAATCGCGAGGTAGCACGCGCACTTCGCGCAAAAAGTCCAATTCCGGTGGCGGCGATCGTCGGCTATACCAATGCGGGAAAATCGACGCTGTTAAACTATCTTACGGGTGCGGGCGTGCGGTCGGAGGATATGCTGTTTGCGACGCTTGACCCAACGACGAGAAATCTAAAACTCCTAAATGGCGAGGAAGTATTACTTACGGATACAGTTGGCTTTATCCGCAAATTGCCGCACCATCTGGTCGATGCATTCCGCTCCACACTTGAGGAGGCGAAATATGCTGATCTGATTTTGCATGTGGTGGATGCGGCGAGCGAAGAGGCGGAAACACAGATGTATGTGGTCTATGAAACTTTGCGCCAGCTAGGAATTAAGGATAAAATAGTAATTACTGTATTTAACAAACAGGATTTGCCGGAATCAAACCGGGTAATTAAGGATTTGAAGGCGGACAAGACAGTGCGGATCTCGGCGAAAACCGGAGAGGGGGTAACGTCTCTGCTTCATCAGATAGAGGAGGCATTAAGGGAAAATAAAATTTTTATTGAGAAGGTTTTTAGCTATGCTGAGGTCAATCAACTTGCTCCAGT
>CAJUCG010000054.1 GCA_910585065.1 uncultured Lachnospiraceae bacterium | reverse complement strand
TTAGTGTTAGAAGAAAATATTAGAAGCCTTACCAAACAATATGACGACAATGTTTTAGGCAGCAAAAAACAGGAGGAGCGCGTAGAGGAGTGCCAAACACTTTTAAAAGAAAAACAGGGGCAGGAAGAACACGCAAATGAAACCATTACCATTTTAAAGACCGAATTATCCGCTCTGGAACAAAATAGTGCAAATATCTTGGAAAATATAAAACGCGTGCGCTTAGAGTCCGAACGCCTTGCAGCGGAGCGCAGAGAATTTGTACAGAGCGCGGATGGGTTTGCCATCTCAAGAAAGGAGAAAGAAGAGGAGATCGCGCGCAAAGAAGAGGAAAACCTTCAAAGAAAAGAGAGAATCGCGCAGTTGGCGGATCAGGTGGAAAAAATTGGAATCTCCAATGAAGAGAAAAGGCGCGTACACAAGGGATTCTTTGAGCAGCGCGAGGAACTTTCCGCAAGAGTATCCGCACTTGACAAGGAAGTATACCGCCTAGACAGCCAGCTTACAAAACTTTCAGAGGACGCGGAGGCGCAGATCAATTATCTCTGGGAAGAATACGCACTGACCCCCTCGGACGCTTCTGAGTTTTTTGCACAAAATTATCAGGACAGCGCGCAAAACCGATGTTATATCGGCGAGTTAAAAGGCAAGATCAAGGGGTTAGGGGATGTCAATGTCAATGCGATCGAGGATTACAAACAGGTTTCGGAGCGATATGAATTTTTAAAGACACAGCGTGATGATCTACATAATTCAGAACAGACTTTACTTGGAGTTATCGCGGAGCTAGATACAGAAATGAGAAAACAGTTTACCGAGAAATTTGCAGAGATTACAAGACAGTTTGACGCGGTGTTTAAAGAATTGTTTGGCGGGGGAAAAGCGACGCTTGAATTGGCTGACGAGGAAGATATCCTGACAGCGGGCATCCGTATTATCGCGCAGCCCCCTGGAAAAAAATTACAGAACATGATGCAGCTCTCCGGCGGAGAAAAGGCATTAACCGCCATCTCACTGCTCTTTGCCATCCAGAATTTAAAGCCGTCGCCGTTTTGTCTGCTTGATGAGATTGAGGCGGCGTTGGACGATTCAAATGTCAAACGTTACGCAAAATATCTTCACAAGCTGACAACTCACACACAATTTATTGTGATCACGCATCGGCGCGGCACAATGGCGGCGGCGGATGTACTCTACGGCATTACCATGCAGGAGAAAGGTATTTCCACCCTAGTTTCCGTCAGTCTAATTGAGGGAGATCTGGAGAAATAAGGAAGGAAAAACGAGAATTTTCGGAAAGTTTCAAATAAGCTTGACAAGCAGTTTCTCTTGCACTATAGTGTAGAAAGGCAAGGAGAAGCAAATCTTTGGCAGAGATAAAAAAAGCGCGAAGACGGAGTGGATTATGGGCGAGAAAAAGGGATTTTTTAGTCGATTGGCAGAGGGGCTGGCAAAAACAAGAAATAGTATTGTCTCCGGGATTGAATCAATTTTTTCCGGCGGCGGAAGCATTGACGATGAGTTCTATGAAGATCTGGAAGAAATTCTGATTATGGCGGATATCGGGATCAATGCGACAAGTTCCATTGTGGAAAATCTGAAACAGAAGGTAAAAGAAAATAAAATTAAAGATCCTGCGCAATGCAGAGAACTTCTGCGCGCCAGCATGAAAGAGCAGATGAGTCTGCCGCAGGACGCTTACGATTTCGAGGAGAAAAAGACGGTTGTCTTGATGATTGGGGTAAATGGTGTGGGAAAGACTACCTCCGTCGGCAAATTGGCGGGAAAATTAAAGGATAGAGGAAAGAAAGTGATTGTGGCAGCGGCGGATACTTTTCGCGCGGCGGCCATTGAACAGCTAACCGAGTGGGCAAACCGCGCGGGTGTGGATATTATTGCGCAAAGGGAGGGTTCTGACCCGGCGGCAGTGATTTTTGATGCCATCGCATCAGCAAAGTCAAAAAATGCCGATCTCTTGATCTGTGACACGGCGGGACGATTGCACAACAAAAAAAATCTGATGGAGGAACTGCGGAAAATTGACCGTGTGATTACAAGGGAATATCCGGATGCGTTCCGCGAAACCTTAGTTGTGCTTGACGGCACCACCGGACAGAATGCGCTTGAGCAGGCGAAACAGTTCAACGAGGTAGCAGAGATTTCGGGCATTGTCCTGACAAAACTTGACGGTACCGCCAAGGGGGGAATTGCTATCGCCATTCAATCGGAACTTAATATTCCGGTAAAATATATCTGTGTCGGTGAGAAATTAGAAGATATGCAGCGTTTTGATCCTGGGGCATTTGTGGACGCGCTGTTTGATAATGGCAAAGAAGATGAGTGATAAATGGCACATTGCCATAGAAAAATAACGTCTAGGAAGGGTAAGTGATTTTACTATGATGACACTTGATAAATTTGAGGAGGCAAGCGAGGCGGTAATTAAAGTGACCAACCGTACAAAACTTGTTTACAGTGATTATTTCTCCGATATGACGGGGGGAAAAGTCTATTTAAAACCGGAGAATATGCAGTTTACCGGCGCGTACAAAGTGCGCGGTGCATATTACAAGATCAGCACATTAAGTGAGGAGGAGAGGGGGCGCGGACTGATTACCGCCTCCGCAGGCAATCATGCGCAGGGTGTGGCTTACGCCGCCAAAATCTACGGGGCAAAGGCGGTGATTGTAATGCCGACCACCACCCCGCTGATCAAAGTGAACCGCACAAAAAGCTATGGCGCGCAAGTGGTACTCTACGGCAATGTCTATGATGAGGCATGTGCGCACGCGCAAAAATTGGCGGAAGAAAACGGCTATACTTTTATTCATCCGTTTGATGATGAAACGGTTGCGACCGGACAGGGCAGCATTGCGATGGAGATTATCAAGGAACTGCCAACGGTTGATATTATCTTAGCTCCGGTAGGCGGGGGCGGTCTTCTCGCGGGTGTATCAACTCTGGCAAAACTTTTAAATCCAAATATCAGGGTGATCGGCGTGGAGCCTGCGGGGGCGAACTGTATGCAGGAATCTTTAAGGGCGGGGCATATTGTGACTCTGCAGGACGTTGATACGATCGCGGATGGCACAGCGGTAAAGACTCCCGGTGAACATATCTTTCCGTATATTCAAAAGAATGTGGATGAGATCATTGCCGTTGAGGATCAGGAGTTGATTGTTAGTTTTCTTGATATGGTGGAAAATCACAAGATGATCGTAGAGAATTCCGGGCTTTTAACCGTGGCAGCACTAAAGCAGCTTGACTGTAAGGGCAAGAAAGTCGTATCCATTTTAAGTGGCGGCAATATGGATGTAATTACCATGTCCTCTATTGTACAGCATGGTCTGATCGCGCGCGGACGAATTTTTACAGTCTCCGTTCTTCTGCCGGATAAACCGGGCGAACTTGCCAATGTTTCAACTTTAATTGCGGCGGAGCAGGGCAATATTATCAAGCTGGAGCATAACCAGTTTGTCAGCATCAACCGCAACACGGCGGTGGAGTTAGTAATTACCATGGAAGCCTTTGGGCATGAACATAAGGAGCGCATTGTGAAAGCTCTGAAGGAAAAGGGGTATCAGCCCAAATTAGCCGCAGCAAAAAATACCCATCTATAGAAGATGGATTTTGCAATTGATACCAAATATCTCTGTCCTAACGGGGCTGATTTAGCCCGGTTAGGACATTTTGATTTTAGAATAAAAAGATGCAAATAAAAAAATAGAATAGTTCAAAATAAAATACTAGGAAAAAGGATTTTTATATGATATAATTTTCACAGAGATCATAAAAGGAAAGCGGAGGAAAGGCATATGAGATTTGAATATGGCAGCAGTAAGAAAGGGGATGTGGCAGAGGCATTAAAGGATATTAAACAGCCTGTAGCACTGTTCTTTTCTGTTGCGAGTGAGGAGATGCTTGGGCATGTGGCAAGCGAGATCGAGAAGAAATTTCCGGGTATTGCGTCGATTGGGGGAGTTGGACAAGCCTATATAGACAGGCAATTTTTTGATGCGGGTATTACCATTATCGCAATGCAGGGAACAGTTCGGGTGGTAGCGGATGTTCTTGAACAGGCATCAGTTATGCCAATAAAATATATTAGACGACTTGAGAACGCAGTAAAAGAAGTGGGCGGTGAGCCGGGAAGAACAGCGTGCTTTGATATCTGTTCCGCAGGTGTGGATGTCCGCGCTGTCACAACTTTGTCCAATTTCCTCTGTTCATCGGGATATGACCTTGCGGGGGGTACGAGCAATTCGGAGTCGGTTGCCTGCAATGGAAAGGTTTATAAGGATGCTTGTGCCTTTTTCATCTTTAAAAATCTCTCTGGAAAAATAAAATCGTATAAGGAAAATATTTACGTGCATCCACAGAAGGATAAAAAGCAGTTTATGGTGACGGAGGCAGATCCGCTACATTATCGAATCCGCTCCCTGGAAAATATTTCCGCGGAAAAGATATATACTTCCGAACTTGGAATCAGCAGGGATATGATTACAAAACAGACTTTTAAAAATCCATTTGGACATATTTGTGGTTCTGATACATATATTATTTCCATCAAAGGGGTTGAGGCGGACGGAAGTATCATTACATTCCGCCCTGCAAATAAACTGGATTTTCTTACCATATTGAGTATGGGGGACTATCGCGAGGTGGTGCAGAATACCATTTCAAAGATCAGAAATGATCTTGGCAAGGGGGCGGCTGTACTCTCAGTCAACTGTCTGTTTCGGTATATTATGTTCAGCGAAGACAATTACTGGGATCGCTATCTTTCGGAGATGTGCCGCAATTTTTCACATGCGGGTATGGTTGGTGTCGGCGAACATTACAATACGCAGTTTGTCAATCAGACAATGTGCTGTCTGGCATTTGAGTAGGGGGAAAAGATATGCCTAAATTATTTAAGAATAGAAAAAAAGACAAGCAGAATAATTTTGTGCCCGATACCATAGTGGAAGAAACAATAAATTTTGACAAGTATCCTTTGGATTATGCATTGACAAAGGCATATATAGTGGTGAAGGATCTGGCAGAAGATGTTTTTTCAACGATGGAGAAGATGCGATATGTAACGGATCGGCTCACGAAATTAAAAAATGGCATGATTGGACCGCAGGGCGAAGTAAGCGCGCTAGAGGATGGATTTCAGGAGATCACAGCGGAAGCAGATCACTTTAACGAAGTGCAGATTGTGGTTGAAGAATCTGTTTCACAGGCACATCAGCAGATGGATCAGTTAAAGAAGGACTCCTATTCTTTGCAGGGAAATTTTAAGAATATGTCCAAGACATTTGATATGCTGCAGGATACTCTGGACAAGATCGGGAATAATTTATCGGAGATTCATGTGCTTTCAGATCAGACAAACCTTTTGGCATTAAACGCAAGCATTGAGGCGGTAAAAGCAGGGGAGCAGGGCAGGGGTTTTGCCGTTGTCGCAGAGGAAGTCAGCAAACTTGCCAAAATGAGTCAGGGTATGGTGGAGAGCATTCACTCAAGTATCGTCGAGGTGGAACGGCAAAGCACGGAACTGAATCGGTTTATTCAAACATCCGATGAGGCAATGTTGTGCTATATTAATAGCATTGATCAGACCAGACAATATTTTGATGATGTAAAGAAAAGTGTCTCCGGCTCTGTTGCCGTCCGGGAGGCTATTCGGCAGGCGGTGCAAAGGAACCGGGAAAATGTGAGAACTGTTCAGGAATCGCTTGAGGGACTTGCCGGTATCTATAATGATATTATTGAGAAAATGGATCTTGATGACAGCAAGAAAGGCGTGCTTATTGAGATATTCCAAAATATTATGGAGCAGGCAATGGCTATGGTAATGGAAATGCCGCAACGTTTATAATCATTTTTGCGATGAAATTTTCTTTTTTCTGACAAGCACGATCTCCTGTTATTTCGCATATGTTGTGTAGAAAACAGTTTTTTAAAAAACAAACGCAGCATTTTTGCGGAAATGGGGAAGATTATGGCTTATACCGTATATCTGGATGCCGGTCATGGCGGTTATGACAGTGGCGCATCGGACGGAAACCGCAGGGAAAAGAATGATACTCTGCGGCTCGCGCTTGCTGTTGGGGAAATTTTACAAAATAATGGTGTCGATGTAGGATACACGCGCGTGGAAGATGTCTACGATTCGCCTCTGCGCAAAGCGCAGATTGCGAACGAAGCGGGAGCGGATCTCTTTGTTTCTTTCCACCGCAATGCAGCAGAATATCGCAATCAATACAATGGCGTGCAGACGCTGATTTTTGATAATAGTGGGGTAAAAAAACAGATGGCGGATGCCATCAACGAGGCACTCGCGGAAGTCGGTTTTAAAAATATTGGCACGGAAGCGCGGCGCGATCTCGCGGTGCTTCGGCGCACAAAAATGCCTGCACTTTTGGTGGAGGCAGGGTTTATCGACAGTGATACGGACAATGCGATTTTTGATGAAAATTTTGATGATATGGCACAGGCGATCGCTTACGCAATTTTAAATACTTTGGAGGATAACGGACTTGTAACTTCTGCAAGGCAGGCGGCAGCAGGCACGGGCAAAACAGAGCCGGTAGTAGCAGCATCAGCGTCTTTTTCCGGAAAATCAGCGACAGGGCAGATAAATCGGGAAATCACAGGAAATGTATCCGATCGGGTGCCGGGAAAGAAAATGGCAGGAGGGGGCGTACTAGGCTCATCGATAGCAGCGGCGGCTATGGCGGGCAGTACTCCGCTTTCTGGCATGGAAGTCAGCACACCGGGAAGTCCGTCCGAGGACTGGCAATCACAGGAGAGTACACAGGATGCCATTGCGCCGGATCGTATGGCAACAAATACGACTGTGCCGGAAAATACGGTTACACCGAATGATACAATGCTGCCAGATGATGAGATACGGATCGGAAAACGTTCTGCAGGGCGTTGTATCTGTGTTGATGATGACGATGAGGATGATGACGATGAGGATGACTGCAAACCTTGCTACATGATTCAGACTGGTCTGTACCGCAATTATCAGAATGCATTGCGCCAGAAACGAAGGATGGAAAGGGATGGTTTCCCTGCGATGATTCAGCTTTATAAAAAATTCTACGCGGTCGTAACCGGATATTTTGAGAGCGAAAAGGATGTACACAAAGCGCAAAGGGAACTTCGGCAGTTGGGCTATGAAACCTTGATTCGGACAGTACGATAAAATCTTGCCAAAATCTTGCTGTCAAAGATAGTTTAAATAAAAAGGAAAGCAGCCAAAAAGAAAGGCTGCTTTCCTTTTTGATTATTAATAGTATTATCAGCGAAAAAATTAAAAAAACCGCACATTTCCCATTCCTTAGACGTTATACATAGTGAAAGGAGGTTTTTCGTGTGTCCATAAACTTGGAGGAACAATATGATAAAATATACCGTTACTGCTATTTTAAGATTCATCACAAGGAGAGGGCGGAGGATATTACGCAAGAAACTTTCCTGCGATTTTTCAAAAATGATTCCAGAATGGAAAATGAGGAGGCAATGCGGTTTTTATATACAATTGCCCATAATTTATGTATCGATGAGTATCGAAAACGGCAGAATCTAACACTTGATGATGCGATGGAATCCCTTGATTCTACGGAGAAAGTTCTGACACAGATTTCGGTACAAAATGCATTGGGAAAATTAGAACCATCTGAGCGGGAATTGCTGCTGCTTCGATACGTAAATGAAGTGCCAATTTCCGTGATTGGAAAATTACAGGGGATTTCAAGATTCTGTGTTTACCGAAAAATTACAAACGCGACAAAAAAATTCAAAAAATATTTGGAGGAGGAGGGAATATGATAAATAAGAAAATAAAATCTTTATTAAAACAGGAATTTGAAGCACCGCCACCTACAAAAAAAGAAGAGTTTCTTCGCTGTGTACCATTTAAGCGAATGCGGTTTTGTACTTTTTTGTGGGTACAGGCAGCTTATATTCAAAAGTGGATCTGGGTATTTTCCATATTTTTATTTTTTACTGCCCTGATCTATTCTTGCATTTTAAAGAGAGAAATTCTCTGGGATATCTCTGCATTTATGCCGATACTAGCCTTATCGCTGATTACGGAGAGCGGGCGTTCCAGGCAGTATGGAATGACAGAATTAGAACAATCCTCCTGTTTTTCTAGGAAGATGGTACTGTTTGCACGTCTTGCAGTTCTTGGGATAGAAAATTTAGTATTGAGTTGTCTGCTTATCCCATTTGCCTTTCAAAACAGTGGGTTTTCTTTGGCACAGGTTAGTGCTTTTTTGCTCTGTCCATACTTGCTGACCACATTTTTAGGTGTCAATATACTGCGCAGAATAAGGGGCAAGGGGGCAGATTATCTGTGTATTTGCGTTGCTTTTTGCGTAAGTATAGGAAACGGTCTGCTGCGCCAGTCCCATTCCTATATTTATGAAAATATCAATCTGAGCTGGTGTTTCTTTTCTGGAATATTTTTTCTTATTGGCACAGTATATCAGTACAGCCGGATGTTAAAACAGGAGGAAGAATTTATATGGAACTTGTAATAGAAAATATTTCTAAAAAATATAAAGATAAAACTATCCTTGATTCCCTTTCAGCAAGTTTTACCGAGGGTATCCATGGTCTGCTAGGAGAAAACGGAGCTGGAAAAACTACACTGATGCGCATTATCTGTGGTATTTTAAAACCAACTACTGGAACAGTAAACCTGGATGGAATGGATGTAAGTGAAGAAAATTACCGTGCTATTCTGGGATATTTACCGCAGGATTTTGGATATTACCCTGAGTTTACAGGGATGGATTTTCTGCTTTATCTGGCAGCGGTCAAAGGAATTGAAAGGGCACAGGCAAAACACAGGGCAAATGAGCTGTTAGAATTAGTTTCATTGGAGGAAGCTGCAAAAAAGAAGGTGAAAACCTATTCCGGCGGAATGAAACAGCGTCTTGGAATTGCGCAGGCATTGTTAAACCGACCAAAACTATTGGTTCTCGATGAGCCAACGGCAGGACTTGACCCAAAGGAGCGGGTGCGGTTCCGCAATTTGATCAGAGAACTTGGAAAGAGCAGTATTGTTTTGCTTTCCACGCATATTGTTTCTGATGTGGAGCAAATTGCTGGTCATTTACTAATGATGAAGGGCGGTCAAATAACCTATCGGGGAACTTGGGACGAGCAAAAGGGAAATTTGGAAGAATTCTATCTTCAACAATTTAACGAGGGGGGAAGAGGATGCGTGAATTAAAAACACTTTTTGGTTATGAGATGAAAAAAATTTTTCTGCGCAGGCTGACGTGGGCGGCACTTGCGTTAACATTGATCGCCTGCGTTGGACCTGCTCTAGGTTCGCTTCTTGGCACAGGAATTGCGGTGGATGGACTAAAGCTAAGTTCTATTGAACTGCTGAGGATGGATATGCAAAATAAAGAAAAGCTGGCGGGCAGATGGATCGATCAGGCACTTTTGGAGGAAACCATGCAGGGGTATGCCATGAGTCCTAAAGATCTATCCTCATACAGCGCGATGATGGAATATTTAGAATATTCCCGCCCCTACCAGCCAATTTATAATTTTATCCGGAGCAACAGCAATATGGATTGGTCAGAAATGTCAAAATGGAAGGCGGATGAGGCAGATCTATATGCGAAGAGATTGGCAATGTTAGAGGAATTATATTATTCCGATCAACTATCGGAACAGGAAAAAGAATTTTGGCGCGAAAAAGAAAGCCGTTTTACATGGCCTGTCCGGTTTGAGATAACAGAGAGTTATCTCGGACTTTTTCACACACTGTCCACTTTATGTTTTATCATTCCGGTATGCCTGTCCATCTGTCTCTCCAATATCTTTGCCGGAGAACATTTAAGGCGCACTGACCAGATAATTCTCTGTAGCAAGAAGGGGCTTAGTACCATGTACTGGTCAAAAATATTAGCGGGGGTTAGTTTCTCAGTTCTATATTCTTTAGGGACTTCTCTTATCGCGTTTCTTCCCTGTCTGATCATCTATGGAGCGGATGGATTTTATGCGGCATTTCAGCTTATTTACGCCAAGTATTCCCTCTCGCTTACCGTGGGGGAAGCATCGCTTATTATGTATGGGACTCTTATAGTGACCTCGGTTTTATATGCAATAATTATTATGGGGATATCCGAAGCAGCACGCAGCGGGATAGCAGCACTTTCTATTATTGCCATATATATTATTGCAGCAATGATATATTCAGTGCCAGGAAAATATCGTATTCTGGCACAGATCTGGGACTGGCTGCCTGGCTCCTTTGTTGTTCCACAAAATATTTTTGATCTGCGCATGATTTCTGTTTTTGGCAAACTATTTCTCTCATGGCAGGCGGTGCCAGTAATATACTTAATTGCAGCGGCGGGGATTGCCATGGCGGGGGTTCCGGTTTATCGCAAGTATCAAGTTTCAGGCAGGTAATCATGTAAATAGCCAGATATGGCTTTATATTTTTATTCTTTTTTTAGCAAGAGGACTCCCACCTCTAAGGTGGGAGATGAATTGCGGTAGGTCCCCCACCTCTAAAGTGGGGGAGCGTGTCATTTCTAGGAACCTGCTATAAGGCTATTAAGTTCTTTAATTTTATATCCGACATCTTCAGGGCAATGTGCATCGGACGAAGTAATAATTTTCACATTATTGTTTTTCAATATTCTAAGCAGTTCTTTATCCATACCAAGTGAAGCCGTTTCAGGACACCTTCTAGCAGCTCCGCTATTTTGATCTGCATACATATTACTTTTTGAGAGTTCCCTAGCTAACCTCTCATAATAGTCTGATAGTGAATATGAGGGAGTATGTCCAAATAATTTTATTGCATCTGGATGACCGATACCGTCAAATATTCTACTCTTTGCTAATGAAATAGAATCCTCAAAATATCTGCGGTATATTTTATCAATATCAAGCCCTGCCCAATGCTCAGCTTTGTGATCAAAAGCAAAATTATCAACAAAATGAATGCTTCCCAATAAAAAATCAAAATCTTTACCCTCTGTAAGCTCAAAAGCAAAGCCTTCAAATTCTTTAAAATAGCATATTTCAAGACCAAACTTGATTTTTACCGGAAACTGCTCGTTTCTAACCCGCTCGATAAGTTCCAAATAATCTGTGAGTTTATGTACACCAGCATTTCTATGAAACCATGCATCTACATATTCACTATATGCGCACACAGAATCATACATTGGAACAAACTCTTCAAATCAATAGCAATGCTCAAGCAGGCGTATTTCATCAATCTCCATTTCAATGGCTTTACTTACAAATTGATTTATCCAATCAAGCGTGTACGCTCCACGTTCAATATGAATATGTCCATCTATCATTTTTCTTTCCTTCCCATTGCGATCATCCTTGCCATTTGACCCTTCTCCTTATTTTTTCTGCCAGATATCATGTTTTTTTGTACAATTCCACAATAAACGGAAATTTGGCAATAAGATTACAGAAAACAGCATCAATCCAACCAAACGCAATCAACAATGTCACAGCCAACTTTGACAAATTTTTCATCTATAAAAACAGCCGCCCAACCGTGTTCCTCCTCCCACGGACAATCAAGCACCAATATTACACATACGGGAACATTTTGAGATTCATATAGATGATTGTCTGTTTTACTTCTGGCATATATTGCGTTTTTCAGAGCATAGAGCGTAATATCTGTGCCTGTGTATTTTACAAGGTCTGCGGGTAAATTTATTTGTGACCAATATTCTTTACTTTCTTCCTCGTTATCAGATCCCCACTGTTCATACATTTCATTATAATAAAGACGGATAAAGGTCTCTAACATCTCGGTTTCCAGCTGGGGTGTCCATTTCTCTATCAGTCTTTTACAGTAAATAACACCTTTCCCGTCATCTTCATCCATCCCATCAATTTTAAATTTTTCCGGATTTAACAATAAATTATTTGGCATTTTTATTCCTCCTTCTTTCTAGTCCATATTTTACAGAACTGTTAGATCGCAGGGCGGTAGTGAATTACCCGATAAGCACAGTTTTCCCCTGAAAGGCAAAGCCATATTTGCGGATACGCTGCGCAGAGATTCCTTCTTCTAAAAGGTCTTTTGCATAGTTCATTCGTTCAATCTGCTGCAATGCCATCTGAACGGTATCATTTAATGTTTCTTCCTCCTCATCATCGAATACTTTAAATTCGATAATTATCGCAGGATCTTTTTTATTGTCCGGTTTTGGCTTTAACATTACATCATAGCGACCAAAGCCACTTTCGCGGTTGGAGGTAATAAGATAGCGGTCAGCCAAGTCAACCATCAATCCCAGTACAAAGCCATGATAAAAACGCTCCGGTTCAACGCGCTTAGAAGGGCGTTTTCCCGTGTCAAAATAACTAAATATGGTCAATGCAATCTCGTTCATATAATGGTTCATCGCTTTTTTATCATCGAGAAGGAGTGCCTTGATAAAATCATTATAATGTGCATCCGGATTTTTAAACCACCCTTTGATCATTGTTTTAAACATTCGCTTTACTTCGTTGTTCGTTAATTTTAAATCGTATTCCTTTTCCTCCGTTTCCGGCGGCATGGTATATTTCTCCACTTTCAAATATCCGCTGGCAAGCAGCAAACTCCAGATAGCGGATTCATCCTGTTCTAACTGGTGGAACACAATCTGCTCGTCAATCTGGGTGTGGAGTGTGCCATTATTTAACAGATCTTCCATTGTCTGTTTTACATTTTGGTTTCCCTTTTGGATCAGGGTGCTGACAAGGCTGTTACTGCTTGTATTTGCCCAGTAGGTATCTAATCTTTTTTTATCAAGAAAATTAGTAATAGACCAGGGATTATAAATATCTGTGCGTTTTCCAAAAGTAAATCCGTCATACCAGTGTTTTATTTCCCACTCCCAGTCGGAAAGGGAAAATTCGAAAAGAGCATTGGAAACTTCCTCCTGAGTAAACCCGAAGGAGTCCGTATATTTATTTGAGGTAGTAGTTACAACTTCAAGATTGTTGAGATCAGAAAAAATGGATTCCTTGCTCACTCTGGTAATTCCCGTCATTATCGCCCGTTCCAGATAGGGATTTGTCTTAAACGTAGAATTAAAGAGACTCCTTATAAAGGCAACCAGTTCCTCCCAGTAACCGTTTAGATAGGCTTCCTGCATAGGAGTATCGTACTCGTCAAGCAGGATAATCACTTTCTTCTTGTAATAACGCTGCATAAATTCACAGAGCGTTTGCAGGGAATCCGACATATTGATTTTTGGCGTGTTCCGGGATATAAGATCAAAATACTCCAACTCCGCATCCGTAAGAAGTTCTTTGCTTTTCAGGAATGCATTACGATTATATAGTTTTGATATTATCCGGCAGATTTTTTCTTTTATTTCTTTGTAGGTATTGCCCTTTATCTCTGCAAAAGAAAGGTTGATTACTGGGTAAGTTCCCTGCAATTCCCGATATTTCTCCTCCTTCCAGATATTAAGTCCCGCAAATAGTCCTCCCTGTCCGGCATACTTTACCGAAAAGAAACGCTCCACCATATTCATTGCAAGCGTCTTTCCAAAGCGTCTTGGGCGGGTGATCAGGGTGACACTGTCCCGGTTTTCCCACCATTCCTTAATAAAATTTGTTTTATCCACATAAAAGCTATCTTCCGAAACAATCATTTCGAAATCCTGGCTTCCCATTGCGATCACCCTTGCCATTTGACCCCCCTTATTTTAACAATAAGTTTAATTTCTTTTTGTATAATCCCACGATAAACGGACATTTACTCATTGGGCTTGATGTATGCCGAAACAAAACGCTCCCTTTCAAATGGGATCTCATTATTAATATAGTCCAAATACTCTGCTAATAAATTCTCGTTATATTCACGATTATCTAATATTTCGGACAAAGTTAGACTCCCGTCCGGTTGCACATAGGCCAAGAAAACATATTGTCTTCCCACCTCTGGAAGTCCAGTATCCATAAGCAATTCACCGTTTGGAGTTTCCGCCGCGACCAATAGCATTGTCCCGTCATTGATCAATCCGCCTATTTTTGAACATACAATAGTTTCTATCAGTTCGCCCTTCAAATTTTTATCGACATGGATCTGATATGTGCTAAATGATTGTTCATGCTGTGTTCTTTTTTCAGGAATACTATATTCTGCTTCTTCGACCGTCCCAACGAAAACATGATCAACAATGCCCACATATTCATATAGATTTGTAAAGTCAAGCACCATGGTCAATTCTCCCAAGCATTCTGTTTCACCGTTCCAAGTCACATCTCTTCCACATGAAATAACGAACAAAGTAAAAGAAAAACACACAGTCAATGCGATTAACTTTTTCATACAGTCACATCCCTTAGTCAAATTCCAACTTACTGAGTCATCCAATGTTTTTATTTTATCATAAGCGCGCCCGCAATTCAATTAAATTTACTTAATTTTCCCCCGAAAGTTAAGTTTGTTTTTATAAGGTAATTTTTAATAGAAAAATTATTTAGTTAAATAATAGATAAGGAAATAATTTATTTTAATAATCAAATAATGATGATATCATTTAATCTTTACAAAGATAAAGAGTAATTTAATTTGATAATTATAAAATTAAACTTGACAAATTGATTTTATTATAATATAATCAAAAAATAAGACAAATCTATTTGTTTTTTAGCGGAAAAGCAAAAATAATCCAGCGAACAAAAAAGGAGGATATGGGTAATGAAAGAGCAAAAAAAAGAATTTATCACTTGTATGGATGAGAGGATTGCTGATTGCAAGCAGCGCGCGATGAAACTTAGTGGCGAGGGATGCACAGAGGAGAGTGTTTTTGAGAACATTCGCCTCAATATTTATGAAATATTCAAAACAGTTTTTTTGGCGGCGGAAAAGAGTTGTGGAGAGGACAAGACCGCGCTGCAAAATTTCTTTCTGCAAAAGCTTGAGCAAATTCCAGAAAATTGGAAAATTTCCTATGAAAAGGCAGAAAAGCATGGGGATAGCGAAAAAATATATATTGAGAATATTAAATTGGAAACTGCGCAAAAGGTCCGGGAGATTTTTGAAAAAATTTATCATATTGTTTAAAGGAGTGGC
>CAJUCG010000053.1 GCA_910585065.1 uncultured Lachnospiraceae bacterium | reverse complement strand
GTGTTGGGGTCGGACTTATCGCCGGCGGTATCACCTTCCCGCCCAAAGGCGTTGGGGTCGGGGTAGGAGTTGGGGTTGGAGTCGGTGGTGTCCCATAATAATACGTATCTTTCGCAATGCGCTTCACCTGGTCATCAAAGTAGGGGGTGCCAAACAGCCCTCCTATTGTCACGCGCAGTTGTCTTGTCGTGGGCAGCTCTTCCAGCCAGATTATCGCGTTTTTGCAATCCTTTTTTTTCTCCAGCACGATTACATCCCTACCCTTTAACTGACGCGGCAGAGAGGCATTCTTTGCACCAGATATTTCATCCCAGACCGGGGGGAGCGGGTCGATCGCATCCGGCTCAACTAAAGCAGCAGAAATTCCGGCAACCGGACTTACTGGTATAGAAGTCACCGTCTGTGCCATTTCCTGCGGCGGTTTTAATTCCTCTAAGGATAATGCCGCCAGTGCTTTTATAAGATCTTTTTGCGCTCCCTGTGTCCGCTGAAAATAATTTGAAAATAGAATGCAAAGACCCAAAAATATAAAACTGCCCAGTATCATTTTTCCTAACAATTTATCTTCATGCAATGTACTTCTCCTCCATTTTACAATGCTATAAGTATAATCCCTTTCCTGGTTTTATTCAATAGGCAATTTTCACCGAAATTTTTTGTGATTTTTATTCACAATACAAAAAAGGCAGCATTATAAAATGCTGCCTTTTTGCTGACTATAAATTACTGAACGCCCGTGCTTCCAATCCCCCCTCTGTCCTTTCCAGAGAGTGCTTCCACCTCGTCAAAAATAAGTTTCGGCTGGTTTTTCACAATGCGGAACTGACAGATCCGATCGTTTTTGTGAATAATAGTATCACGCAGCGCGTAAACTGGCATATACCACCAGTCATTTGCACCGCAATAAGAATGATCCACAATTCCGGTATGGTTTGTCTGAATAATGCCAAAATTTTTGTAGGTGCTGCTGCGCGGTACAATATGCGCCTCATACCCTTCAGGCAGCTGCATTGCCACCCCCAACGGAATCAATTGAAATTCCCCTGCTGCCATCTCCACTTCTTTTGCCGCACGCAGATCAATCCAATCGGATTTTCCATCAATATAACAAAGACGTTTGATGGTGTCGTCCAGATACTGAATTCGTATGGTTTCCATAACCCTTCCCTCTAATCTTCATAATAAAAGTTAATTCCATCGCTCTTAAATCCATTAGAAGTGCAGGATTACATCTCCTTTAAAAATGCCTCGTAACCGCGCATTGCCTCATATATATCTGCCTTGCTTGTAATCTCCCATGGCGCGTGCATATTAAGGACAGGAACACCGCTGTCAATTACCTGCATATTGTACTGTGCCATAATATAGGCGATCGTTCCGCCGCCTCCCTGGTCTACCTTGCCAAGCTCCGAAGTCTGGAATGTAACATCGTGTTTTTCGAGTGCTGCGCGGATCGCTGCCATAAATTCCGCATTTGCATCATTGCACCCGCTCTTTCCGCGGGATCCAGTATATTTGTTAAATACCAGACCATGCGCAAAATAGGCCGTATTTTTCTTTTCATTTACCGCAGGATAGTTCGGGTCAAACGCTGCAGAAACATCGGAGGAGAGCATTACGGAATTTGCCAGTGCCCTTCTTACTTTAAGCTCCGAGTAATCTCCCATACGATCCATCAATTCTGCCACTGTATTTTCGAAAAATTTCGAATGCATACCGGTCGCGCCAATGCTGCCAACCTCTTCTTTATCTACAAGGATGCATACCGCTGTGCGATCGACTTCCTCCATATGAAATAGCGCGAGCATCGAAGTATATGCACAGACGCGATCGTCCTGTCCATACCCGTATACCATGCTGCGGTCAAGACCATAATCCCTTGCCTTTCCGGCTGGAACAACTTCTAATTCTGCGGAGATAAAATCCTCTTCCTCCACTCCATACTGCTCCTTTAACAGAGCAAGCACATTTTTCTTGACTGCTTCCTTCTCCTCATCTGCAAGCGGAATGCTTCCGATATTAACATTTAAATCTTCACCCTCAATCACTTTGCTCGCGGTTTTCTGCATCTGATCGCCCGAGAGATGTACTAAAAGATCGCTTATGCCAACCACAGGATCATCCTCTTTTTCTCCCACCGACACTTCTACTTTTGTGCCGTCCTTCTTTACAAATACACCATGGATGGCAAGCGGCAATGTAACCCACTGATATTTTTTGATCCCGCCATAATAATGCGTGTCAAGGAATGCCATCTCTGTTTCCTCATAGACAGGAATCTGTTTAATGTCAATGCGCGGCGAATCAATATGCGCGCCGAGAATCTTCATGCCATCTTCAAGTGGCTTGCTGCCCGCAATAAAAAGCACTACGGTCTTTCCCATATTTACGGCATAGAGTTTGTCGCCCGGCTTTACTTCTTTTGCGGAAAACAGATCCCTGTATCCCGCCGCCTCTGCCTGGCGCACCACCTCGCTCACACATTCCCGCTCGGTCTTGCAGTCCGAAATAAATTTCTTGTAGCCCTCACTTACTTCAAAGGCTTCCTTTTTCTGTGCCTCTGTATATTTCAGCCATGCATTCCGAATCTTTTTTTCTTCTTTCTCCTTTGCGGCTCCTTTTGGTGCTGCGGATTTTTTTTCTGCCATGATTATCCTCTCTTTCCGTCGGTTTGATTTTCAACATTCACCGACAATTCGCGCTTTTTATTTTACCACGTTAATTTCGAAATAGCAAATAATTTTTGTTTAATTTTCCGCGCTCTATTGTACTCCTTCCCTAAAATGCCCCTTTGTATATTCCATATTTTGAGGCAGTTCATTCTCCTTTAATATTTTGCAGACTTCCTCTTTGGACTCAAAGGTAAAATCATAGCGCAGTGCCGCTGGTACAAGCGATTTTATTTCCTCATCATCTGTAAGTGCTAGACAATCCGGGCTATAAATTATATTATAGCAAAAACGGCAAAATTCTTTTACTGGAAGCTTTTTCTTTTTGCGATCAACTAGATATCCCTTATTCTGTCCCTTGGTATTTTTGCGCACACACTGTGCTGAGGTCATAAGCGGGAGTCTGCCATATACTGTAAGAGCCATATCGCAAAGACCAAGTAAAGAAAGTTCCTGCACATTTTCCTCATAGGGCGCAGTAAATTCCTCTACCCCAAGATCGCGAAAAAATTGTTTGGCGGGTTCATTCATCGTGTAGAGCATTGCATCCGCAACAAGAATCTTTCCCTTTTCCTGCACGCGCCATTTTTTTGCGAACAGATAGAGTTCTTCATAGTTTTGCAGTAAATAGCCATCCACTAAATCATCTAATAAAATATACTTTAACTCGGAAAAAAGATTGTAGGTTGCAAAGCGGAAAATGCGCGGCATACGGCAGAAAAATTCTTTTCCCGCCTCTTTTGTGCGCGTGGCAGCAGTTATTATTTCCCCTGTCGGGAATGAGGAAAGATCATAGTAGATCCGGCTCACCTTCTCCACGTTAAGAGCCGCGTCAAACTGTTCTTTTGTCATCACCGATACATGGATGGACGGGGCGGACGGCAAAATTTTTTTCTCTTTTTTGGTTTCCTCGCTCGAAATATCCTGACATTTACCGTATTTTCTTCGGAAATTTAACAGAATCTTTTTTGCAAGAGCTTCCAGAGCCTCCCTGCGCATTGTATTCAATGTGGACACCGGGACAAAAATATTTTCTGAGGCGGTAATCGAAAGCTTAGAAAAATAAAACGGAGTGTTTCCAGTTTTTTCCAACGCCGCGCGCAGACGCTCCTCGCCTATCGGCTGGTTTACAGCAGGCTGCACAATATCCCCGGATACCCGAATAAAAGTATAATTTTCATCTTCCAGCACTCCCTGGCACACCAAAAGTTCTGCCTCTTTGCCCTCCTTTGCGATAAGCTCTCCAGAAATCGGAATCTTTACTTCCTTTTCAAGATATTCCCCTGAAATCTGTTGCAGCAGGGAATTATTTTTGGTTCGGTAGACAAGATCTCCTTTTTTTACTGGAAGTCCCCTTGTAAATTTCGCCTCAAAACGCGTGCCCGCTGCGCGCGCCTGTCCAAGTGTAAACTCATAAATCTTCTCTCCCCCCTGCCATTTTTCTCCTGCTTTATCTTTCTCCTCATCAAAAAACAGACAGGAATACGGCGTATCCATTTCTTTCCCCTTCGTCTTTTCCTGACCTTTCTGCCTTTTAACAGAAGTATCCTCCCCCTCCCGAATCTCTAGCACATCCTGCGCATTAAGATTTTCTGTGCAGGAGAGAATCGCAGTATTTTCATGTACTTTCTCCACATTTCCCACAAAAACTCCGCTGTGATTTGGGCGGGAAAATGCCATCATATTTCTGTGGTTATGGAAGTTGTAATACCCGCTTGAAAAACCGCCCCGGTTATACAGATCCTGCATATCAGTAAAAGCTTTTTTTAACACTTCTGGATGATTCCGGTGAAACTCTCTATATTTGTCTTTTCCCAATTCAAAATAGCGATCTACTTCCCTGCGATAAGCAGCAGTTACTCCTGCGGCATACTCAAAACGCTTCATCCGCCCTTCAATCTTAAATGAATCGATCCCCGCCTCAATTAATTCCGGGATCATATCAAGTGTACAGATATCTTTCGGTGAGAGCAGATATTCCCCATCATATGGCAGCCGGCACGGCTGTGCGCAACGCCCCCGATTTCCCGAACGCCCGCCGATCATGCTGCTCATCAAACATTGCCCAGAATAACAATAGCATAATGCCCCATGGACAAAGGACTCAATTTCCAGGGAAGTATTTTCCCGCAAAAGCTTTAATTCCGCTAATTCCAGCTCTCTCGCATTGACTAAGCGCGTCACCGGATATCGCTCAAAGCATTTTGCCCCCTCAGCCATCGTAAGTGACATCTGTGTGCTGGCATGGATGGGCAGACCCCAAAAATGATCCGCAATAAATTTTATCACCCCCACATCCTGCACAATCACTGCGTCAATCCCCCATTTATAATACGGCTTTAAATAGGTGTAAAGATCATCTATCTCCCCCGGTTTTAGAAGTGTATTTACTGTTAAATAAATACGCTTTCCATAGAGATGTACATAATCGATTGCCGCGCACATCTCATGCAGATCCAGATTCTTTGCGTAGGCGCGCGCCCCAAAACGTGTACCGCCAATATAGATTGCATCCGCCCCCGCAGCGATCGCTGCGTACACCCCTTCCATAGAACTAGCCGGTGCTAAAATCTCAATCGCCTCTTTTTTCTTTCTCTCCGCCATCTCTTCTCCATTCCTTATTATTTTTTGCAGCTTTAACTACATATTTCTCTTTAAAAGCGACTAATTTCTTTATGTGTTTACACATATTCACATCCCTGCGCATAAAGAAGAGGACTGCCTGTTTCCGCGCGCAGTCCCCCTCTTTATGGAAGCTTTGAAAAATTCCCGCCCACCTCCGGTGGAAGCCACATTGTTTTCGTCTCTTTTTTCTCCCCCTCGATCAAAAGGTCAACCCGTCTTTCCTTCGCGAGCTGTTCCGCTCCCTTTTTTGCTTCCCTTAACTCGGTTTCCAGGCGGATATTTTTCTTCTCCTCCTCATAAAACTTTTCCTTTGCCTGTTCCAGTTCCTTTTCGCATTCCCCAAGCTTTGTCTGCAGCGCGATTATCTCATGTCTTAAATCCATAATCTCATTGTCTTTTGTATCGCTGTCCGTTTCCTTATGCTTCATCAAAGCTTTCAGCTTAAAAAAATCATCAGCAATATTCAGCTGTATCAAAATATTCTGTGTTTCTTTATCAAAATAACGAAAATCTGCCTGTTGTGCCATCTGCGCACACTTATCGTTAAGATAGGAGGCCACCCTCTGCATATAATCATTGCTCTCATAGCCAGTCAACGTATATTTTTTCCCATTGATAATCACATCGGTATCCGTCTGTTTATTCATAATAACAGCCTCCCCTTGGTTTCAACAACGGAAACCGTAACTTTTTCGTTTTGCTTGCTTCGCGTTTGCCGATATTATACCATATCGTTCCGATATGTTCTCTTCGAGGGATGCGCATGATTCGCAGAAGAAATTATTCTCCCTGCGGTCGAATGCGAATCAGCGCAGGTATAATATCTGTCGATATTATACCATATTCTTCGAATAAATACAACTTCTTTGTTTTTTCTTCCTTTTCGCCTACGGTGCGCCTGCGGGCTTTGCAATGCCAAGGTGGCGGTAGGCTAAATCCGTAACCATCCGTCCGCGCGGAGTGCGCACAATCAGACCGTTTTGCACCAGATATGGCTCATAGACCTCCTCCACTGTCTCGGCATCCTCCCCGATGGTGGTAGCAACGGATTCAAGCCCCACAGGGCGACCGCTAAAACTCTCCATCATTGCCGTTAAGATTTCCCGGTCAATGCGGTCAAGTCCAAGCCGATCAACCTCCAAAAGATCAAGTGCATATTCCGCTACCTGCTTTGTAATTTTACCATCATATTTCACCTGGGCAAAATCGCGCACACGTTTTAGCAGACGGTTTGCTAGCCGCGGAGTTCCACGCGCTCTCCTGGCAAGCTCCGCCGCCCCCTCCTTTTCAATCTCCACTTTAAGTACACCCGCCGAGCGCAGAATAATTTCCTGCAATTCCTCAACAGTATAAAATTCCAGACGGTTTACCACGCCGAAACGGTCACGAAGCGGCGCAGTCAACATTCCAGCGCGCGTTGTTGCACCGACCAATGTAAATTTGGGCAGATCAAGACGAATGGACTTTGCCGCCGCCCCCTTGCCAATCACAATATCGATCGCAAAGTCCTCCATCGCTGGGTAAAGTGTCTCCTCCACCTGGCGGTTTAACCGATGAATTTCATCGATAAAAAGAATATCCCCCTCGTGCAAATTATTTAGGATTGCCGCCATATCCCCCGGTCTTTCAATGGCGGGCCCCGCACTTGTTTTTAAATTTACCCCCATCTCATTGGCAATAATCCCCGCGAGCGTGGTCTTGCCAAGACCGGGCGGTCCAAAAAAAAGGACATGATCTAACGGTTCTCCCCTCTTTTTGGCTGCCTCAATATAAACTTTTAGATTTTTTTTCGCCTTTTGCTGACCAATATATTCTGCTAATTTTTGCGGGCGCAAACTGCCCTCGATCTTTTCATCTTCCTCGGTAAATTCCGTGGAAATCGTTCGCCTCTCCATAAAAACCTCCCGTCCGCCTATGCTTTCTTTAATGCTGCCCTCAACATCTCATCCACAGTCATTTTTTCCGCTCCCTCCACACCATTTACCATGCGCTTTGCCTGTGTGCCAGAAAACCCGAGTGCCTCCAATGCCTGAATGGTCTCTAATACCGCCTGCCGATAAGAATTTTCACCCTGCTCCTCCTTCTCCGCGCGCGAAAGTTTTTGTTCAAATGCATCCTCTAACCGGAACTTATCCTTCAATTCAAGAATCATTTTCTTTGCGGTCTTTGTGCCGATCCCCGGTGCTTTAGCAATTGTCTTTTCGTCTTCCGCCAGCACGGCAAAACGCAGATCATCCACTGAGAGCGCGGACAATATCCCAACTGCGCCCTTTGGACCTATCCCGCTCACCCCAATAAGCAGCCGAAAAACTAACCGCTCTTCCCGCTCCAAAAAACCAAACAGCGACACACCATCCTCGCGCACCTGCATATAGGTATAAAGCTTGACCTGCGTCCCACATCCCGGCAAATGTTCAAGTACTTTTCCCGGCACAATCACCTCATACCCTATTCCGCCGCATTCAATCACAACTGAATTTTCTGTTTTCTCCGCCAATTCTCCCCGGATAAATGCTATCATGTCCCCCCTCATTTCTCTGTGAATTTTCAACTTCTATTATAGTCATTTTATCCGATCATCGTCAAGTACAAATATATTTTTATATTGGATATATTGTTCTGGATTACAAATATTGCAAAAATAAACAAGGGGTGCATCTATGATTTTTCAATTATAAATGCACCCTAACTTTTTTGAATCGCCATATTTTTTATTTTTCTAAAATTTGTTTAATAGCGCAAGCCACTTCGTAAGCAAGATTGACAGGGACAGCATTTCCAATCATTTTATATGCGTTATTTATGTTCGAATAAATAAATTGAAAACTATCTGGAAACCCCTGTATTCTTGCAATTTCTCTAATTGTCATTCGTCTATACAAACTTTTCTTTTCTTCTACAAAACAACAAGTATTTTTCCCTATTTTAACCATTTTAGGTGCCTGCGGGTGAAGTTGACACTGCCGCCCTGATGCCTGTACAGTAAAAGCCTGTTCGTCCCATGACTTAACCCTGTTTCTACTCATAAAAATAGGAGAATATGCACCAATAAAATATTCGTTATTATTGATTGCTTGCGGATTATGTTGATTTTTCTCGCTTGCTGAAACTGCAGTTTCTTGTAAATCCCATATAATATCACGTAGGGTAATTTTATCTTCTGCTTTTTCTGTTGATCCATGGGGAAACACAAAGTCAACACCTAAATCTTTTCTAAAACCTATGTAAAATACACGTTTTCTTTCTTGTGCAACTCCATAGTCTTTAGCATTCACAAGAGTGACAGAAACATTATAACCACATTTTTCAAACATGGATATAATGTTCTTCACTGCTTCTGAATGTCTGTTTGCCAACATACCACTAACATTTTCAGCTAAAAAAAATTTAGGTTGCTTATTTTGTAAAATGCGAATATATTCAAAGAAAAGCTGCCCTCTTTCGTCATTTATACCGCGTAAAGTTCCTGCTTCTGACCATGATTGACAAGGAGGACCACCTATAATTCCATCAATCCCATCTGGAAAATCAGTTTCTTTTATATTGCGAATATCCCCCTCTATCAAATGTGTTTGAGGATGATTTACTTTAAACGTTTCCCATATCGTTTTATCATACTCATTTGCTACAGAAATTTCAAATCCTGCTTTTTTAAAGCCTAAATCTAAACCACCACATCCACTAAAAAGACTTATCAATTTCATAATATCCCCCTTACATTTTTACATATAGTAGCTAATTAATTTTGCCTTATTGAGTTGAGCTGGGTTATCAGGATTTTTTACTTTTATGTTTGATATAGTCAATGCGGGAACTCTGTTTGCAAGTTGAAGCAATTCATCAATATTTGAAAAACTATTCCATTTTTTATCATTGATAATACACATAAATGTAAATTCTTTTGACCTATCACGAGTATAAACATAGCTAAACACTTTCCAAGGATTTTCAATCCCCCACATCCCCCTGATGCGCATATATGTAATGCCAAGCGGATCAATTTTGTTGATGTGACCCAATTCTTTGCTTTCAGCAAAGTCAATCCCTGGAATAGCTTCAACCCCTGTTTTGATAATATTTTTTATGCGGCTATAACATTCGTCTGAAGCACAATAATCAAGCCCATAAACCATACATAAGTGTTTGAGGTGATTTTGTTTAACAACGCCGACAGCATAAATAATATCCTTTTGTGTCCAATCTTCAGCAGTTTTACATACTGATGAAATCATAGAACTTGATGAAAGAACTGTATGTTTAGGGTAGCTACTATTTAAAGCAAGGGCAGCATTATCACTTTCGATCTTTTTGACCTCTATTGCATCACCGTGTTTTAACATGGCATCCGGAGGATTTGAATTATTGCCCAAATAAGAAAAAACAGAACTAATGCGTTCAAGCCGTTCTGTTCCTGACATACCAAAAGAATTTGAAAAAATATCTTTGATATATTCTTCTAAAGCATCCCCCATACTGTTTGCTCTATTTCTACCCTGACTATAATTGACCAATTGTGTTATAGGATTTTGAACAAGGTTTATAATAGCATTTATAATATTCATATATAAAATAACCTTTCTGTTTTTAATAGTTATTCTTATATACTATATCATAAAGTGAACTTATTTGCAACCGTTTTGAAGAATTCTAGTTCTGAAGCTTAATTTTTTCTATAGCTTTATTTCTGTTGAATGGCAATCCCCTCTACGAATAATCTTTTTTATAAAGTTTTTTTAGAATCAAAATTGGTTCTAAATTCCCACCTTGACTTTTTCCCCGCCGTTTGATAAAATAAAAACACAGGAAAAAGGAGGGATTTTATGGCAAGAGAAAAAATTTCTGCTAATCAAAAAAAGAGCATTGCAAAAATGAATTTACATGGAGAACAGTTTAATCTTCTTTCAAATGTTCTTGATGTATCAGTAACTACCGTGAGAAATGCAGACAAAATGGGGAGATTGTTAAATACCATTGATGATCTAAATCATCGAGTTGATTCCTTAGAATATGCTAACCGCTCTAAAAATATCCAGATTATGATGTTGCGGGCACAAAGATCTGCACAGTCTTCAAAAAAATCAAAATATAATTAGAGTTAGAGTACCATACTCCAAGTTTAAGAAGAATTTTTAAGTACAGAAAGCGGATATTTTTATATCTGCTTTTTCTTCTTTTATTACAGAAATGAGGTTTTTATGCTGCATTTTAAACAAGTCATTCCCTCTTTTAAAGAACACTTTTCCGCATTTGGTACCCCAGCAGAAAAAATATTGTTTTTTGATATTGAAACTACAGGATTCTCCCCGGAATGCTCCTATGTCTATTTGATTGGCTGCGCTTTCCTTCACAGTGAAACAGTGGTATTGCGCCAGTGGTTTCTTAATGATATCACTGAAGAGCGCGCACTTGTACAAGAATTTGGTGAGTTTTCCAGTAATTTCCAATTATTAGTTCACTACAATGGAACTACGTTCGATCTGCCCTATTTACAAAAAAAAGCCCGATACTACGGTTTTGCAGAAAAATATTTTTCGAGGGAAATACTGCAAAAAAAGGAGAGCAAACAGCAAATTGATCTTTACCGGGTTCTCTCTCCATATAAGAAGATACTAAACCTTGAGAATATGAGACAAAAATCCATGGAACAATTTCTTGGCATAAAGCGTGAGGATACCTTGGCGGGGAGCGATCTTCTTCCAATTTATACTGCATTTGTTGGACGCTATCGCTATGAGTCTATTATGCGTGACTCCCCCAGACCCAAAGAAAATTTGCCAACTCCGAATTTCTGTGATGCGGGGCTAAAGAGAATGCCGGAGACCTCCGCAAAAATGCTGCTCTCGGTTCTGCTCTTACATAATAGAGAAGATATTATGGGGCTGATTTCTATTTCAGATCTCTTTGCCCTCCACCGCCTGTTTGACGGAGATTTTACCGTCGAAAAACTGGACTCGTTTTGTGAGCAGAGTCCGGAGGAAAAATCCCCTTACCTATGTAAGTTCCGCCTTAATACAAAATTAAATGCCGCCCTATTTTCCTCCTGTTTTCCCGCACTGATCACAAAGCAAATCTCCACAGATATTGCTGATACACTCTCCCTCTCCTTTAATCCGGCTCCCGCCAATTCCTTTTTGTCCCTGCTTTTATCCGTTCCCGTTATTTCTGGAACCTTAAAATATTTTTTTGAAAATTACCGGGACTATTACTATCTGCCGATGGAAGACTGTGCTATACATAAAAGCATTGCACAATTTATTGAAAAAGCATACCGCAAAAAAGCTACAAAAGAAACTTGTTACCAAAAAAAAGAAGGAAATTTCCTCCCTCAGCCAGAAGAATTTATCACTCCTGCCCTTCGTCTGCACACAAAGGATCGCGTCTCCTTCTTTGAATATGATACTCTTTTTTCTCTTTCCCCCGATAGGTTAAAAACTTGGGTGCAGATACTGTTAAAATGGTTGTTTGAGGTGCCTGCATAAAAAACCCGGAAATCCAACAGATTTCCGGGTTAAATCATTACTCTGCAGTGGTAATGATTTTCTTTTTGTTGTACGAACCACAAGCCTTGCAGACTCTGTGCGGTATCATAAGTTCGCCACAACTGCTGCATTTTACTAAGCCCGGAACGGACATTTTCCAGTTCGCTCTGCGGCTGTCGCGTCTTGCCTTGGAATGTTTATTCTTTGGACAAATAGCTCCCATATATTTCCACCTCCTTTTTATTCGCTCGCGAAATTCTTAAAAATATCCTGCACTGCCGCCATGCGCGGGTCAATTACCGTCCGGTCGCAGCCGCACTCCCCTGCATTTAAATCGGCACCGCAGACATTGCAAATCCCTTTGCAATTTTCATTGCAGAGTATCTTGGTCGGAAATACAACCAAAATCTCCTCAAAGATAAAGCGATCCACATCCAGTTCATAACCTGAGAGGCAGGACATCTCTTCCTCACGTTCTCCCTCCGATTTTGAAAAATCAATCTCCAGAGTGCGGCGTATCTCAAATGGAAGCTCCACCTCCCTAAGACAGCGATCGCACGGAGCTGACAGGACATACTCTGCTTCAGCCTGCAACAAAACTCGCTTGGATGACGGACTTGTCATCGTCAACCGGACGGGCGTTTTTTTTCGTATCGGATAATCCACATCGTTTCTCTTAAATACGTCAAACGAAGTATTTACCTCAACTTGTACGGTTTCTCCTCTGCGGTTCATCACCTCTGCCAAGCTAATCAACATACTTTTTCCCGCCTTTTGCGTATAAGTTATCCTTTTTACGGACACAGCTTGTATTATACCGAACCCCGCCCAGTTTGTCAACTAAATTTTTTTAGCGCGCAAATATATGTTTTTAGCTTCCCTTAATGCTGCCCGACAAGAGCTGCTGTATCCCTGGCGATTGCAAGCTCCTCATTTGTCGGAACCACAAGCACTTTCACTTTTGATGTATCCGTGCAGATCAATGTTTCTTTGGCGCGCACATCGTTGCGGCTCCCATCAAGTTCAACACCAAGATATCCTAAATAAGAACAGATCTGCGCACGGATCTTCTTGTCATTTTCTCCTAGTCCCGCAGTAAAGGCGATAGCATCCACTCCGTTCATTGCCGCCGCATAAGCACCGATATACTTAGCTGTGCGGTATACAAAAACCTCGGTTGCCTCCTTCGCGCGCACATTGCCCTCTCCCGCTGCTGCTTCCAGATCGCGGAAATCGCTTGAGACACCGGAAAGACCGTACACACCGGATTTTTTGTTGAGAAGATTCATTATTTCTTCTAAAGTTTTTCCCTCTTTCTTCGCGATAAACTCTAGGATTGCCGGATCGATATCGCCCGATCTTGTTCCCATAACCAGACCCTCAAGCGGCGTAAGTCCCATACTTGTATCCACGGAATTTCCATTTAATACGGCACAGATGCTCGCGCCATTTCCAAGATGGCAGACAATAATCTTCGAATCTTTGTAATCAAGCCCGGCAATTGCCGCCGCACGCTCACTTACATAGCGATGGCTCGTCCCGTGAAACCCGTAGCGGCGCAGTTTATATTTATCATAATATTCATATGGCAGCGCGTAGGTGTATGCCTTTTTCGGCATTGTCTGGTGAAATGCCGTGTCAAATACTGCCGCCATCGGCACACCGGGCATTAGTTTTCGGCACGCATCAATCCCGATCAAATTCGCCGGATTGTGCAGCGGTGCCAAATCATTGCACTCTCTTATCGCAGCGATCACCACATCGTCAATTACTACTGAACTTGTAAAACACTCTCCCCCGTGAACAACGCGATGTCCAACCGCGTCAATCTGAGAGAGGGAGTCAATTACACCATACTCGCTATTTGTCAGTGCCAAAAGCACTGCCTGCACCGCTGCCTCATGATCTGGGAGTGAAGTTTCAAAGGCGCGCTTCTCTCCTCCTTTTGGCGTATGCACCAGTCTTCCGTCAATCCCAATGCGCTCACACAGCCCAACGGCAAGTACATCCTCCGTCTCAGAATCAATCAACTGATATTTTAATGAAGAACTTCCACAGTTAATTACTAAAATTTTCATATTTTTCGATCCTTTCTTCCATATATTTCCATATTTGCTATTCGCCCCAGTCCTGTGCGGCAGCCTGCACTGCTGTAATTGCCACAACACCGACAATATCATCCGCATTACATCCGCGCGAGAGATCGTTGACCGGCGCAGCGATCCCTTGAGTGAGCGGTCCGTAGGCTTCTGCTCCGCCAAGACGTTCCACCAGCTTGTAGCCAATATTTCCCGCATCCAGATCTGGGAAAATCAACACGTTTGCCTTTCCTGCAACCGGGCTTCCCGAAGCTTTAAACGCCGCGACCTCCGGCACAATCGCCGCATCAAGCTGCAGTTCGCCGTCAATTTTTAGATCTGGGTACTGTTCGTGTGCAATCTGTACTGCCCGCGTTACCTTATCGATATCCTCATGCCTCGCGCTGCCCTTTGTCGAGTGCGAGAGCATTGCAATCTTTGCTTCTTTTCCGGTCAAAAGCTCAAAGCTTCGCGCCGAAGACTCAGCGATTGCCGCTAGTTCCTCCGAACTTGGGCTCTGGTTCAAGCCACAATCTCCAAAAACAAAGGTTCCTTTCGCGCCAAAAGAGGAATTTGGCACAATCATCAAAAAGAATGCCGAGACAAGCTTTGTCCCCGGCGCGGTCTTTAAAATCTGAAGACATGGGCGCAGGGTATTGGCGGAAGAATGGCAGGCTCCAGAAACCATGCCGTCCGCATCTCCCATTTTTACCATCATCACACCGAAGGTCGTGTAGTCCGTCAGCAAAATTTCCTGTGCCATCTCCGCGGTCATCCCTTTATTTTTACGTATCTCCACTAATTTCCCAATGTATTCCGCTAAGCGATCAAATTTTTCCGGATCGATAAGAGTCGCGCCGGAAATGTCAAAGCCTGTCGATTTCTTTCGGATTACCTGATCCTTGCCGATAATAATAACATTTGCAATTCCCTGATCCAAAACCTTTGCTGCTGCCTCGTAGATTCTGCGATCCTCCGATTCCGGAAGGACAATGGTCTTTTTGTTTTTTCGTGCCCTCTCCTTGATTTCTTCGATAAAACTCATCTTTTTTCTATCTCCTTTCAGAAAAATTCCCTAAAAACCACTATATTATAGTATAATCCATTTTACATATTGTGGCAAGCAAAATTTAGGGACAATTTCAGCTTACTCTCCCTCCCCCTGTTCAGAAAAAATTTTTTATGATATAATATCGACAGATATTATATCATAAAAATTGGAGGCATTTTAGAATGAGAGTTACCGGAGTTATTGCAGAATTTAATCCCTTTCACAAAGGACATCACTATCTTTTGCAAAAGGCACGC
>CAJUCG010000052.1 GCA_910585065.1 uncultured Lachnospiraceae bacterium | reverse complement strand
CCTTTAGGGAAAATGCGCCGGAAAACCCTCCAATACCGCCCACGACTTCATCGCGCATCGTCTGCTGGATATGCTTTTTCATTAGCTCCACTGCCTTGTAACCTGCCTCAATATCAACTCCCGCATTCTTGTAATCCATAGTCAGCCTCCATCTTATTCTCGTTTTGGCGGGCAAACCAGAAAATATAAAATTTACCCGCCCGTGCCTATTCCACCTCTATCCCGCGCTTTTTTACTCGCGGTAGCCTTATTTATTCTAGCATAAATCCCTGCATTTGTCTTGCCTTTTCCTCTATTTTTTTGATGCCCCTTTCTTAATCTGGCGAAGCACTTCTTTTACTGCCGCCATAAACTGATCATCCTCCTCATGGGTCAATTCCCTATCCCCTTTGTTCTCTGTCGCCTCCACCACGATATCCGGCGTAATGCCAACGCCGTGGATATTGCGTCCCTTCGGCGTGTAGTAATCCGCGATGGTCAGCTTGATTGCCGAACCGTCGCCAAGCGGAATCACCGACTGCACAATGCCCTTGCCAAAACTCTGTGTCCCGACAATGCTTGCCACGCCGTAATCCTGCACTGCCCCGGCAAAAATCTCGGATGCACTCGCGCTGTTGCCATTTACAATCACTGCCATCGGAAGGTCGATGCACGCTGCATCCGACTTGTAATCTTCCCTGGCACCGCTCTTGTCCTGCATATAGACAGAAAGTCCCTCCGGCAACAGCGGGTCAAGCATCGCCGTCACCGCGTCCAAAAGTCCACCGCCATTGTCGCGCAGATCAATAATAATTCCCTCCGCACCCCAGTCTTGCAAATCTTCAAGCGCAGTAAGGAACTGCTTGGTGGTCGGCTCGTCAAATTCCAGTATCGTAATTAAGCCAAGCTTATGTCCGTCCTGGGTAAGGCGTTCGCTCGAAACCGTGTCCACCTCAACAAAATCGCGTGTCACTTCCATATCAAGGTACTCCCCAGTACTCTCGCGATAAACAGTAATGATTACCTTTGTGTTCGCCTCGCCCTTCATCTTCGAAACGACCAAATTGATATCCTGTCCGCTCACTTCCTCGCCATCCACTTTATAGATGAGATCTCCTGCTTTAATGCCCGCTTTTTCTGCCGGCGAGTTCTTAAATGGTCGCACAATATGAATTAACATTGTCTTGATATTCTGCTGTACCAGACAGCCGATCCCACAGTAGACCCCGGAAGTACTCTCCTGCATGGAAGCGTACTCTTCCTCCGTGTAATAGCAAGAATATGGATCGTTGCAGGCATTCATTAACGCCCGGTAAATCGCCGTCTGATAGTCCTCTTCCGTCACATCGTAGAGAAAATAATTGTCAATTATACGCATAATATAATTTGCCTTTGTATCAATCAGATCGGAAGTCCGCACTCCGCCCACGCTCTGACCATTCTGCGAGATTAGATTCCCCGCTTCGCTTTCTTCCCTCTCCTCTTGGTCCCTGCCATCCTCCACCTGCTTATCCGGTGTCTTTTTGTTCGTCGCCGCAGTTGCCGCATACACGCCGGTAAAAATTAGCACTGTACACACAATCCCCAGTACCATTCCCAATATAAATTTACCTTTTTCTTTCACAAAAATCCTCCCTTCTAAACATTTAGTAAATATTTTACACGCCAAATGTTTTTGCACTTTCAACTATACCATAACGCTTCGTCCCCTAAATTACATAAAACAAAAACATATCTTACTTATAATTTACATATTTGAGCGGATCAACATAATTTCCATTTACCGCCACAGAATAATGTACATGTGGTCCAGTTGAAATTCCGGTAGAGCCAACCAGCGCGATTACCGATCCCTGCAGAACCTTATCGCCCGGTGACACTAAAAGCTTGGAGCAGTGCATATAGTATGTGACCAATCCGCCGCCGTGATCGATCGCCACATAATTGCCGCGGCTTGCGTTGTAAGTCGCCTCCTTCACTGTCCCAGAAAGCGTTGCCACAATGCGCGCCCCGTACACACCCCCAATATCGAGTCCCCTGTGATACGTACTTGCACCCTTTGTCGGTGCAACGCGCGGTCCAAAATACGCATAAATCCGTCCGTCACCCGGCAGCGGCCAGATCATATTGTCCGGGTTGGTCTCATCTTTTACTACCACATTATCTGCCGCTGCAAGACGCTTTGCATCGCTCTCGCTCTCCGCTTTTGTCGCGTTTTCCTTTGAGGCGGCAGCCGCCTCTTCTGCCTTGCGCTTGCGCTCCGCTTCCTCCGCTGCTCTTTTTGCTTCCTCCTCCTTGCGCCTGCGCTCTTCTTCCTCAATCCGCCTGCGCTCCTCCTCTTTAATTGATTCAATATTCGCCTCTTCCCTCGTGATTTCCTCCGCATAATCCGCGAAAGTTTCCGCGTCCAGTTCAAGCTGCGCTAAGTAAACTTCAATCTCTGCACTTTTATCTGCCACAAGCTCCGTGAGCGTCGCCCGATTAAACTCCGCTGTCTCCTTCAACACTGCGAGCGATTCCAACTCTGCCTCAAGCATTTGCTTGTGCGCTTCCACCGCCTGTTTCGCCTCCGTATATTTTGCCAAAAGTTCCTTATCATATTCAGTAATTTCTTTCTGATACTCAACGCGGTTTAATACCTCAGCCAAACTTGCCGCGCCCAAAAGAAGCTCAAAAATACTCTCCTCGCCATTTTCATACATATATTGCACGCGACGTTTCATCGCTTCATACTGTGCCTTTTCTGTTTCCTGCGCCTCCATCAGATTGCTCTTTGTCTGCTCTAACTCCGCCTCTCCCAAAAGAATATCGCGATCAAGCTCCTCGATCTCATCGTTTAATTGCATAATCTGCAAGTCAAGTTCTGCAATATAATCAAGCAAATCCTCTTTCTTTTGTTCATTTTCCCGAATCTGCGCTGCAACTGCCTGTTTTTTGCGCTCTAATTCTTCCTTGCGTTTATTCGCCTCCGCTAACTTCTCCTCGTAGCTCTTCTCAAACTGAAAAAGTCTGCCCGCAGCACTCCCGCTAAGAAGACGATTTGTAATCCCTGCGGCATCTGCACGAATATTGTCTCCCCCCGGCGAAACCGTGGTAACACACAGCCCAAAACTTAACAGTAAAACAAATACCCTCCTTATTTTCTTTCGATTCATCTTATCCCCCTTTAATGTACCTTCTTTAGCTGCCTCTTTAATGTCACCCAAGTTCCAAATGCGCCGATCCCAATCCCAATCCCCAGAGAGAGCGGCACCAATGTAGCAAAAATTTCCCCGGAATCAAGCAGCATTGTCCCCCGTCCAAGCACGGAAATTAATTTTTCCGCAATATAGCCGGAAATTTTTCGGTAAATAATATTTAAAAGCACCAGAGGAATAGCCGCTCCTATGGTTCCAAGCAAAATTCCCTCCACAAAATACGGTGCTTCAATAAAGAAATCTGTCGCGCCAATCAGCTTCATAATCGAGATTTCCTGTGCGCGGATCGACACTCCGGTCGAGATGGTGGTACTAATTAAGAAAACTGCAACCGCCGCCAAAATCAAGATAATCACTGTGGTCACAACACTTACTCCACGGTTTATATTATTTAGCATATCCGCCAGCTCTTTGGAATCGTTGATCAGACGCACCTCCTCAAATTCTCTGATATAGTGAATCAGCGCGCGCTGCGCGGTTACATCGCTTGTATGCACCTCCAGAGAGGCCGAATTTTCCAGAGGATTATCCTCGCCAAAGCTTTCAATTTGCTCCTCGTTCAAACTGGTTTCCTTGTAACGCTCCCAGGCTTCCTGCGCAGAAATATACATTACATACGCCACCTCCGAACGCTTTTCAATCTCTTCGCGTATCTGGGCAATGCGCGCTGTGGACGTGCCCTCCTCAAAAAAGACGGTCACGCCGACATTTGTCTCTGCACTCTTGATTGCATACTGAAGATTTTGCAAGAGAAAATAAAAAATCCCAAACAAAAACAAGCAGGCTGCCATTGTCCCGATCGAGGCGAGAGAAAACATACGATTGCGGCGCAGGTTCTTTCCTCCCTGCCCAATACTATATACTACTGTACTCATTCTTGGCATATGCATACCCACCTTTTTGATCGCTGACAATAATTCCGTTCTTTACCGTAATCACACGCTTTTGCATCTCATCCACAATCTCTCTGTTGTGCGTCACCACCACAACCGTAGTTCCCCGGCGATTGATATCCTCAAGAAGATGCATGATCTCCCATGAATTTTTCGGATCGAGATTGCCGGTTGGCTCATCTGCCAAGAGAATTACTGGATTGTTCACCAGGGCGCGCGCTAGTGCCACGCGCTGCTGCTCCCCGCCGGAAAGTTCCCCCGGCATCGCCTTGCTCTTTTCTGAAAGCCCGACAAGTGCCAGCATCCTTGGAGTCTGCCGTCTTATCTCGCGCGCAGGTGCCTCAATTACATGCTGCGCAAACGCGACATTCTCAAACACGGTCCGATCTGGCAGAAGCCTAAAATCCTGAAATACAATCCCAAGTTTACGGCGAAACTTCGCCACCTGCCATCTCCTTAATTTTTCAAGAAGCTTCCCCGCCACATAGACGCGCCCGGAAGTCGGCTTAATTTCCCTAAGCATCAGTTTAATTAAAGTCGATTTGCCAGAACCGCTGTTTCCGACAATAAAAACAAATTCCCCCTTGCGTATCTCTATATTTACATTTTTTAGTGCCGGTATCCCGCTCTGGTATTCCTTTGACACATTTTCAAAAAGGATAACTGGCACGTCGATGTCCTTTAACTGGCTTTCCAGATCGTAACGTTTGCTCAATGTTTCCTTCCTTTCCCCTGCAATTTTCCAATTATCAAACCTTCGCATAAAATGCCGATACCGGAAAGCATCCTTCCCTTCTCCCTCCGGTATCAGCATCTCTCTTAAAATTCCTGGTTTTCCATATATTTCATATATTTAACTACCATTAATGCAATCTTGAAGGTGATAGCATCGTCAAAAACGCGCAGATCAAGGTTCGTGCTTTTTTGCAGCTTATCTAACCGGTACACTAAAGTGTTTCGGTGGATATAGAGCTGTCTTGAGGTCTCGGAGACATTCAGGCTGTTCTCAAAAAATTTATTGATTGTGGTCAGCGTCTCCTCGTCAAAATCATCCGGCGATTTACCGTCAAAGATCTCGCGGATAAACATTTTGCAAAGCGGCATCGGAAGCTGGTAAATCAAACGTCCAATTCCTAAATTGCTGTACGCCACCACATTGCGTCCGCTGTAAAATATCTTGCCCACATCAAGTGCCATCTTCGCCTCCTTATACGAGCGCGAGACATCCTTGATCTCGTTGATAATCGTGCCAAAAGCCACATGTGCCTTGGTCATCGCTTCGGTATTTAACATATCAAGAATCACTTTCGCCGTCCTTGTCATATCATCATAAGTCTCGTTCGGCTTGAGTTCCTTTACCAAAATAATATTCTTCTCGTCAACTGCCGTAATAAAATCCTTTGTCTTGCCGGAGAAAAGACTGCGCACTGTCTCAAGCGCGTTCGTGTCCTTCTCGTTTTTCGTTTCAATAATAAAGACAACTCGGCGCACATCGGTCTCAATATGCAGCTTTTTGGCACGGTTGTAGATATCCACCAAAAGCAGGTTGTCAAGGAGGAGATTCTTAATAAAATTATCCTTATCGTAGCGCTCTTTATAGGCCACCAACAGATTTTGAATCTGAAATGCCGCGAGTTTGCCGATCATGTACACATCGTCAGTTTCGCCGCGCGCCAAAATTACATACTCCAACTGGTGCTCATCGAATACTTTAAAGAACTGGAATCCGGCAAGTACCTGGCTGTCCGCGGGCGAATCCACAAACGTGAGTACCGCACTCTCATACTCCTCCGCATTCCCGATAGTCGTCGCAAGAGTCTTTCCCTCCGTGTCCATAACACAGATATCCACGCGCGTAATCGTCTTTAAGCCTTCTATTGTATTCTGAAGAATCTGATTTGAAATCATATGTGGACACCACACCTTTCTGCTATACTATTGTCAAGTTTAACACTTTTTCCGCGAAAAGTAAATGAGTTTTCAAGAAACTTAACACAATTTTCAAAAAAGGGTATCAAAACAATGTTTTGATACCCTCTCATTTCATGTGCGCATTTACACTGCGGCCATTTTACTGCGGATTAGTGTACGATGCACTGCTCCGTCTCTTTGTCAAAAATATGCATCTTGGAAAGATCGAGTGCAAGACGAACAGTATCGCCCGGTCTCGCTGTTGTGCGTGGACTTACGCGCGCGGTAATGCTGAACTGATCTACGTCGAAGTACAGGAATACCTCGGCACCGAGAAGCTCGTAAACCTTTACCGTCGCATCAATTACGCTCTCCGGAGATTTGCTGATAAACGCTTCCTCATCCTTTACATCCTCCGGACGGATACCAAGCACAACCGTCTTATCCATATAGCCGGAATCCACTAATTTCTTCGCCTTCTCGTCCGGAACACGAATGGAGTGGGAACCGAATGTAAGTAAAACATCATTGCCCTTCTTTGTCACTTTGCTGTCAATGAAATTCATCTGCGGGGAACCCATGAAACCTGCCACAAAGAGATTATCCGGTCTGTCGTAGAGATTCTGAGGAGTATCCACCTGCATGATAACGCCATCCTTCATAACAACGATTCTGGTACCCAGTGTCATCGCCTCAGTCTGGTCATGTGTTACATAGATGATCGTGGTCTCCAGTCTTTGATGAAGCTTGGAGATCTCAATTCTCATCTGAACACGAAGTTTTGCATCCAGGTTGGAAAGCGGCTCATCCATCAGGAAGACTTTCGGATTGCGGACAATCGCGCGCCCCATGGCAACACGCTGTCTCTGACCACCGGAAAGAGCCTTCGGCTTGCGATCTAAGAGATGTTCAATATCAAGGATCTTCGCTGCTTCATGTACCAGCTTGTCAATCTGATCCTTCGGAGTTTTTCTTAATTTAAGACCAAATGCCATATTGTCATATACGGACATATGCGGATACAGAGCGTAGTTCTGGAATACCATCGCGATATCTCTGTCCTTCGGCTCAACATCATTCATGATCTTGTCGCCAATCCAAAGCTCGCCGCCTGTGATCTCCTCAAGACCTGCAATCATACGAAGTGTGGTGGACTTTCCGCAACCGGACGGCCCTACGAAAATAATGAATTCCTTATCTTGTACCTCAAGGTTGAATTTTTTAACGGCAACGAATCCATTCGGATACGTTTTGTTAATATTTTTTAATGATAGACTTGCCATTTCTGTTCCTCCTCATTTTTAGTGATTCAACTGAGTTATTTCATGCTGGATGCCTGACTTAACCGTCTATTTATATTCTACAACAAAAAAAACAAAAAAACCATAGAGCAATTACACAAATAACGTTTTGACATTTTGTTTAATTTGTATATATAAAGCCCACATTTCCCATAATTTGTTATTTTTTCGTCATTTTTACCAAAATTATTGTTTGTACTCAATGAAGCCCTCGCCCATCACTTCACGGACATCGCTCACAATCACAAAGACCTGCGGATCGAGCCGATGTGCAATATCCAAAACCTTTACCATCTCCTTTTTTGACACGACACAAAAAAGCACTTTTTTATCTTGATTCGAGTACATTCCTGTCGCGTTTAAGCCGGTTACACCGCGGTCAAGTTCATTTAAAATGCGCCCTGCAATCTCTTCATAATGCTCTGAAATAATGTATGCCATCTTCGCAAATTTCATGCCGTCCATAATCCCGTCTGAAACTTTTGATACAATATAAACGGAAATAATCGCATAGAGTGCTTTGTTTATGCCAAAGACAAACACGCCGGTCACTACCACAAGCCCGTCCACAAAATTAAGCAGACGGGGAACGGAAATATGCTTCAACTTAATATGCAATAACATACACAAAACATCAGTTCCCCCCGTGGTGGACATGGTTGCAAGCACCAGTCCCATTCCCGCCCCGGCAATCACCCCGCCAAAGACGCAGGCCAGAAGAGGATCTCCTTCAAATACTGGCAGATAAGGGATCAAGTAAATAAAAAATGAGAGCAGTCCCGTCGCCACTAATGTCCGCACAATAAATTCCCGTCCAAGCAATTTCCACGCCAAAATTAAAAGCGGAAGATTAAACGCAAGATTTGTCAGCCATACCGGTATTTCCACCGGAAGAAATTTGCCAGACAAGTACTTGATGGAAATTCCAAGCCCTGTCACACCCCCCGTTACCATACCTGCCGGGTCATAAACCCAATTGACCGATATCGCAATCAAAAACACGCCGAGTATCAGCGCGATCCAGTTCCTGATTTTGTGATTTTCCCAATCCGCAAGCATAAAATACCTCACTTTTATATCTTTATAAATTTTTTCTAGTCTTTCCAGTAATTTCCCCGGACATACGCTGTTACATTGCCATCCGCTTTTATCCCGCTGCCATCCGCGGGTGCAAAGTAAAGATGGTAACGAACCGTCGAATTTCCCTTTTTGAATAGTTCTCCCGTGGTCAGATTGACAAGTCCGTCCGCTCCCCTTACCGCCGCACTGCCACTGTAGAGCATCATTTCACTGCCCGCGTACAGGGCAAGCTCCTCACCCTTTGCCAGAGTCACTTTCTGGAACGAGGCAGCCTCCCCTTTCTGTATCTGAGAAAGACGCTCTTCCAAATAAGATCTTGTGATCAGCGGGTCTCCCGCCGAGCCTGGCACGCCGCCCGAAGCCCCATCTGCGCGCCCTGCGCGGTAACATATACTTGCAATCAATGCTAAAATCACAGCAGAAGCAAATATCCGCCCTAAATTTTTACTTTTCATTTTTATCCCTTCCTGTGTTTGTTATCGCGCGATCTCACTGCCCGCAAGCTGCCGCCTCGCAAGATTCTCATTGAGCCGATAGCCGTCACTTAACCTTTCCCCAGCAATCAACTGCGCCGTAACATTCTTTTCCGAAAGCTTGGCGAGTGCCTCCGCATAATAGCAAAGTGAAGCATCCTCACTCACGCTTATCTGCTTCCAAAGATTCTTCTCCAACGGAGACTTTGCAAAAAATTCCACTACTTCCTTCGTCGGGGTATATTCCTCTCCCCCCTTAACGCACCAGACAGATAATTCTTCTTTTGTGCAGCAAGTCACTGTCTGAAAACGGCAAAAAAGCATATCCTCAAAAACCGCCGAGAGTACGGCACCCGCCTGTTCCCTTCCCGTATACTCTGTTAAAATACCGATCTCAAACATTTGCGGCAGTGCCGGAAACTGCGCGGTCAGTCTGCGGTAGCGCGTCTCGCCAAGCTCCACGCGCGTATCCGCCGGGAAGGTAAAAAGTTTCCATGTCCCCTCACGCGTATCCAGCACACTGATCACCGCTTCTAATTTTTCTTCCAGCACACAGAAAATATCGAGGCGCACCGCCGCAGGAGCCGCCTTTACATTCAGCCTCGCCCTGACCTCTTCCAAGTTTTCAAAGCCGTCGCCCTGCACATTTATCTTATGCTCTCCACTCCGGTACTCACTGACAAATTTGGAAACCGCCGCGGATTCGGCAAAATAATTCTGCACCGCATAGTATCCCCCCAAAAAGCTAAGACTTGCAAGCAGAAGACCAAAGAGAAAAAAAATCCCCGACATTGTGCGTCTTCTCAATTTACTTCCTCCTTTTTACCTCAGGGCATATCCCTGATAATCAATCATTCTCCAAAACTCTGTTCATTGCTCTGATCAGTATATTTCCATCCATATCATATACAATATCATAATTTCCCACTCTTATCTGTAAATATCCGTCCGCCACAAAACTTAATTCTCCCGGTTCTGTGACCAAATTTACCTTCCCGTCTTTAAACAGCAGATACTGGCGCAGATACTGTTCCCCTGTCACAAAATCTTTTTCCTCATATTCGTCCCCTTCCGTTTCCACAGTGATGCTTTCATCATTATCGATCATAAAATAAGGGGTTTCATTTCGATCGTGATTTGAGCAGTATTCTTCCCAAAAAGAAATTGACCTTGCAAGGAAAAAATCAGTCTCACTATTCCCGAAAAAGAAGCGCAGCTCCTGCCTATAAACTTCATCCAGGTACGAATCCTGTGCCGCAAAACAATGTGTGCCAAGATAATAAAGAGTATAGGCAAACTCATCCTCCAGATTCCTTGGGGCAGGATAAGTATATGTCTCAAAAAAGTCCTCTTTTGGCAGATACTCCTCGGCAGTGACTGCCTCCTTAGTAAGCCGCACCAGCGCGTAGCCATCGCCGTAGCAAAGCACCTGATCCGGCGCGGTACCATCCTTCATTAAAAGCGGATTGCCGTCCGCCTTAAAATATCTGGTTTTCTTCTCCCCTCCGATATTGTTCGCCACAAAATAATAAGGCAGATTTTTCTTTTTATCCGCTAAGCATTCTCCCTTTTCCTCACCCTCGATCCAGCAAAATTGAAGCGTCCGATCTACATAATAAGATTTGTCCTTATAGTGGAACTCATATAATTTTGTTTCCGCAGGATGATTAAACTTATCTATCTCCTCCCCGTAATGGATTATACTGCACTCCTTATCCTCCCCGTCCCCAAAGCGTTCTAAGAATTTTTCGGGACTTAATAAGATCTCGCCGTCCGCAGAAAAAAGGCATTCCTCTTCCAGCGCGTAGACTGCTTGTGGTTCCCGCTCCTCTTTTTTGGGAAGTATCCTTTCATCCCCATAAATTCCCAGTTTCAGGCGCAGATCAAGATCATAGAACATCTGAAGGTCAAAGGATTCCCACTGCCCTTCCTCGCTCCGTCTTGCAGTCTGCCACCAGTAGCGGTAAATATCCCCCTCCTTGTGCAGCAGCATCCCTCCCTCATACATTGGCATATGATCAAGCAAAAGTTCGCCCTTGACATTATAGATCCTGCCCCACTCGTCAACATTTCCCTCCTGCTCCAAATAATAGGCTCTTCTCTCCTCATCTGTCGGGTATTTATAAAAATATCCGCGCACCGGATCCAGCAGCCACGCATCTTCAAACCATTTATCCGAAAGAAAGCACCCCTCTTTTAGATCGTAGATTCGGTTTTCAAACCCTTCTTTCCCGTCCGGACTCTTTCGATACTGTCCGATGGATAGATACCTGCCGTCAAACACTCCGTTTGCATAGGTTTCCGCATTGTAGAATGTCGCACATTTCTCCCAGTTGTGATCGTAGATTGTCACCTTGCCATAATCATATTCCCAGGATACATTCTGTTTTTGAAAGAAAATAAAATGCTGACCCTCCTCCAATTTCTTCTGGGAGAGAGCCTCCCTGTTCAAAATATCAAATTCCTCCGCGCCGCCCGCAGAGACTCCCCCTTCCGAGATCTTAGCTCCCTCCGGCATAATCACCGGCACATAGCCCAGATTTAGCACCATACTCTGCCCCTCTTTTCCGGTCAGCCAGTCAAAAATGCGATGTGCATTGGAGTCCGCCGGCTCATCCGGGCGAATCACTGCATAAAATGCATTGGTATAAGGGTAACTGCCATCATAGATGGTCTGTGCCGAGGGAATCACCCCATCAACTCCCATAAATTTTAGATCCGGCAGATGGTACATCTGGCTTGCATAATAGTAAACAGAATACCCCAGAGTATTGTCATCTCCCGTATAATTTAACATTCCCTCCAAAATCTCCGCCATCGTGCCATATCGGTATACATTATCGCCCTCTGCCATAGCGGCATCACCCATAACTAATTTTTGCATCAATGTCTGGCTGCCGGATCCTTTTGGTCGCTGGAATGCCAAAAGCTCCTGATCTTTTCCGCCCACTTCGACCCAGTTTGATATCCCGCCGGAATAAATATCCACTAATTGCTGCCCGCTTAACGATTCTACCGGATTTTTTGCATTTGCCATAAAAACCAGCGCGTCAAGACCAATGGGCTTGATAAGCAACGGTTCTTCCTGCATACGCTTGATAATGGAATCTGCCGGTTCATAGACAATCAGAAGATCCGCCTCACCGCTGTAAAGGCGGCTGTAAGAATTGGTAGTCTTTGTATGATGGATCGCCTTTTTTGCTGCCTCCGCATCCTCTCCGGTCGCCAGACAGTAGACCGCCTCCGAGAGCGGTATTGTCGCCGTCGAACCGTCAATTGACGGAAACTCTTCACGCGTCATTGTATTTGCAATCGGCAAAACCTGATCTGCGGCAAGCGGCGCGACAGTCGGAAAGGTTGGTGCAGACAAAGAGTCTTCCTCCGCCTTATTTTTTGGATCGTCCGGACTTGGATCAGAAAAATCCGGGTACAATGTGATCCCCGGTGTAATTGTCGGCATATTCGTCGGTGTATTTGCTGGCATATTTGTCGGTGTAACTTCGGTTGCCTTTGTAGGTACCGCCGGTGAACTCACCGCATTTGTCGGGGTGATTGCCACACCCTCTTCATTTTCCTCCTGCCTGCCGCACGCTACAAAAAACAGTGCGCAAAAACATCCAATATTTACCATATTTTTCCAAATTTTCTTTTTCCCCATAATTTCTCCCCCTTTTTTCTCTCCCTCTATCAGATAAATTTGTCTTTATTATATACCTTTTATTGATACTCTCCAGCCTTTAGGCAGGGGATTCAAACTTATTATCCACTGATTCTTTAACGCACTTGGGAGATTGGCATTTACATCAGCAGCAGTTATATTAGTTTGTGCAAATACTTAGTTGGATATCATTTTACTGTTTCAGATAACTGTATTTTTTGCTACCGCCTATACATTTTTCTGGTTTTCTATATACTGCTTTATAACGGCAAGTGGTGCGCTGCCTACCGTAGAAACAAAATAATGATTTGTCCAAAGACTTGGAAGCCTTTAACTTTAACCATGGAAATTCCTGCCGCAATATGCGAAAAGAATAACCCTTTATTTGCTTTATGACTTTATGAATACCATATTGTGGGTTTACTTCAATGAATATATGTACATGGTTCGGCATGATTTCCATTTCAATTATATCGACCTTCAGTTGCCCGCACATTTCTTTTATCAACTCCTTCAAGCGAACATCAACACCGTTTATTAGTACGGAGCGTCGATATTTTGGACAAAAGACTACATGATACTTACATGAATAAACTACATTATTATTTGATTTATATTTCATATAAACATTATACAACTTAATATTATCTAATGCAATATAAATTAGATATTTTTCAGAATAAACGCACAAACGAAAAAGAAGCAAATTTGCTTTGAATATTTAGATAATTTCACAAAAAAATTATTTGGCTTTTCCTAAATAGAGTTATTATGCTCTTTTTCTTTATTTTCATTTATGCGTTTATTCTGTATATTCTTTAAAACTAATATTCTCTTTATATCCCTATAGCTAAAGCAGGAGGGTTTACAGCGAAATTAATAAAAAAGTAAGGGAAAGGAAAACTGGCACTTACCCGCAAATCGGAAGTGCCAGTTTTTTTCTGATTCGCTGCAGCGCATTATCCACCGTCTTTAAACTCTTGTTCAGACGCTTCGCGACGCGCGCATAATTTTCCTCCTCCATATATGCCTTTAATACTTTCATCTCAAAATCACTCAGCCGACTTTTTAAGTATTCCTCCATCTGCTGCTCACTCTCGCGGTCAATTACCATCTCCTCCGGGTTGCCCGCCGCATTTTGCAGATACCAGCGCAGCGGCAAAAAATCCACACTTAATTCTGAGACCGCATCCGCCTCAGGCAGCGGCGCATCAAAGGAAAGATAATCATTGAGCGGCTTGTTTTTGTGTGTGTTGGAAGCTTTGATTGCGGTGTACATCTGTCTGGAAATACAAAGATTTGCAAAAGTCGCAAACCCTGCTGCCCTTTCCTTATCATAGTCCCGAATAGCCTTGTACAGCCCAATCATCCCCTCCTGAATCAAGTCCTCGCGATCACCCCCAATCAGATAGAGTGCGTGCGCATTTTTTCGAACCAGATTTTTATAGCGGGTAATCAAAAGCTCCGTCGCATACTTATCCCCCGCCGCATTTCGCTCCAGGAGCTGCTCATCACTCAACGCTTCATATTCCCAGTATTCCATGTAACCTCCCCGATACCAGTCGCTCTGCTACTTTGCAAACCTTCTCTGGCGCACAATTTCATACGCTAAAATTCCTGCCGCCACGGACGCATTCAGAGAATCAATCTCCCCAAACATCGGGATCTTTGTGACAAAATCACATTTTTCCTTGACTAGACGGCTCACGCCCTCGCCCTCGCTGCCGATCACAAGCCCGATAGCTCCGGTCAGATTCTGGCGATACATCAATTCGCCTCCCATATCCGCGCAGACAAACCAAAGTCCCCTCTCTTTAAGTTCTTCCATTGTCTGTACCAGATTCGTCACCTTCGCGACCGGCGTATAATTGATTGCCCCCGCGCTGGTCTTTGCCGCTGTCGCCGTCAGCCCCGCCGCGCGCCGCTTTGGAATAATAATCCCATGCGCGCCCGCCTGGTTCGCGGTGCGGATAATCGCCCCCAAGTTGTGCGGATCTTCGATCCCGTCAAGCAGAAAGATAAATGGCGGCTCGCCCTTTCCTTCTGCTGCATTTAAAATATCCTCCACCTGCGCGTACTCATAGGCGGCAGCAAACGCAATTACACCCTGATGCTTTTTGGTCTCTGACATCTGATCTAGACGCTCTTTTGGCACAAAGGATACAATTGTATCCCCCCTTTTTGCCTCCCGCACAATGCTGCGCACAGGTCCGTCCTGACAGCCATCTAACACAAACAGCCGATCAATAGTCTTACCTGCGCGAAATGCTTCTAGCACCGCATTTCTTCCCTCAATGGTCAGTTCTTCATACCTCATCCGCCGATTCCCCCTTTTTCTCGGAAACTTTTTTCTGCTCCCCGGATTTTGTCTGCGCACTTGCCATCTGTGTTAAGGCGTTTGTTCCAATATTTACCAATTCCATCAGCCGCTCCATCTGCCCGGTCAGATACAAGAAACCTAGCAATGCCTCAAATCCGGTCGCCACACGATACTCCACAATGGAGGCATTCTTGGCGGTCGTAAATGATTTTGCATTTCGCCCGCGCTTGTAATAACTGTGTTCCTGCGGGGTCAGCAGAGGCTCCAACACTTCCATAATCTGCTTTTGCGCCGCCGCCTTTACAAAATTACTCGCTCTTTTGTGCAGTTTATTTACCTGGCTGTTCCCCCGCATAATAAGCATTGTTCGGATCACCAGATCATAGATGGCATCCCCGATATAGGCA
>CAJUCG010000051.1 GCA_910585065.1 uncultured Lachnospiraceae bacterium | reverse complement strand
AGAGGTATAATATAAATAGAACGTATGTTCGAACCAATGTTCGAATATAAACAAGCAGGAAACAGGAGATACAAAAAAAGGAGGAACTGCCATGAGTGAAAGAGACAATTCACCAGAAAAGAAATCGCAGGACAGCACAAATTTAAAGGGCGGCAAGAAGATTCTTACTAGCATTATCGGGATTATTATTGTGCTGTTGTCCCTGCTTTTTGGGAAGGAACTGCCGGAGGGCTTAGCTGAACTTTTCTCCGGAACTTCGGACTCGCAGGAGGAATTCCGCGATACGGGGGGAGAGAAGTTAGTTGTCACTTACCTGGATGTCGAGCAAGCGGACTGTACAATCCTGCAATGCGGAGAACACTCGATGATGATTGACGGGGGCGGGCGCGGAACTGCCAAGGAAGTGATTGAAGCGGCGGAGGATTTAGGGATCAAGGAGTTTGATTACATAGTCGCAACACACAGCCATGAAGATCATATTGGAGGACTTCCCAAGGTGATCCGCGCATTTAAGGTAAAAAATATTGTGTTCAGCGAGGAGGATAAGGATACTAAGATCTACGAGGATTTTAAAAGTGCAGTAAAGGAGAGCGGTGCGACGGTTATCGTGCCAAAACCCGGTGTTTCCTTTGAGCTTGGCAATGCTCTAGTTGAGATTTTCGCGCCGTGCGAACTAGAGTATGACAATACAAACAATTATTCTGCCGCACTTGTCGTGACCTTCGGAAAAGAAAAATTTCTTTTTACTGGCGACGCGGAGGAAGAGAGTGAAAAGCAGATGCTAGAGCTTGGCACGCTGCCTGATGTGGATGTTTTTCAAGCGGGGCACCACGGCAGCGAAACTTCTAACTCGGAGGCATTCTTAAAAGTGGTGAATCCAGCCTACGCGATTATTAGCTGCGGTGTGGACAATAAGTACGGTCATCCGCACGAGGAAGTGATCGCGCGCTTTGAGGATATGGATATGCAGATTTACCGTACAGATGTGATGGGGACAATCACGATAAAAACTGACGGAAATACATTGGATATCTCGACACAACAAAAAAATGCCGAATAAATCCGTGCTTCCCGTAAAAAATAATATAGAATCTTTTTAACAATTTTTTAGGAAATGAGGTATTTAAAAATGAAGATTATCAGTTTTTACGACACCAAACCTTACGACAAATATTTTTTTGACAAGCAGAAAGAACAGTATGACTTTACGATCAATTATTATGAGGAGAAATTAAATAAGCATACAGCGCGCATGGCGGAGGGAAGCGATGCGGTCGTGGCATTTGTCAATGATACGCTGGACGCGCTGACCTTAGAGCGATTGTACGGACTCGGAATTCGCGTGGTGGGAATGCGCTGCGCCGGGTACAATAATATAGATTTTTCCGCAGCAAAAGACCGCATTCATATTCTGCGCGTTCCGGCATATTCCCCGTATGCAGTTGCAGAACACGCTATGGGAATGGCACTGATGCTGAATCGAAAATTACACCGCGCCTACAACCGCACAAGAGAATATAATTTTAGTTTAAATGGTCTGACTGGTTTTGACTTTCATGGCAAGACGATCGGTGTGGTGGGGACAGGAAAGATTGGGCAGGCTTTTATCGATCTCTGCATAGGCTTTGGAATGAAGGTTCTGGCATTTGATCCCTATCCAATGCCGCGTGAGGGCGTGACTTATGTGGATATGGATACCCTCTGCCGCGATTCGAGCGTGATCTCGCTTCATTGTCCGCTGACAAAGGAAACTAAGCATATTATTAACGCGGATACCATCGCAAAGATGAGGGATGGGGTGATCCTAATCAATACGTCCAGGGGTGCTTTAATTGACAGCGAGGCACTGCTTGAGGGGATCAAGGCGCACAAGATCGGTGCGGCAGGGCTTGATGTGTACGAGGAGGAGACGGATTTCTTTTATGAGGATCGTTCCGACCGGATTATGCAGGATGATGTATTAGCACGCCTGATTTCCATGCCAAATGTAGTAGTCACTTCGCATCAGGCGTTTTTGACTGCGGAGGCTCTCAGCAATATTGCGGAAGTGACACTGCGCAATCTCAACGACTTTTTTACCGGGAAAGAACTGGTAAATGAGGTGAAAATTCACTAAAGCTTCACGGATTTTTCATAAAATTTTTGAAAAGGTTTCACAGGGAAATACTTGTAGAATTTAAGAAAAAGCACTATGATATTACTGCGAGGGTGGATGAGGTTTGCCCTCCGCCCTCTCCGGTGCGCCGTCCGGCAAGGGAAGTTTGCGAGATTATGTGCCTTGCACAAAATTATGTGCAAAGCACATAAAGGAGAAAAAATCTCCTACTCGATTTTTGGCGCAGAAATGAGGTTTTGAGATTGCAGAGAAAATTTTTATTTTTATGTGCAGCAGGAATTTTAGCTGCTGGACTTACATTTGGAGGCTGTGAGAAGAAGGAGGAGGGGGAAACACCCTCACCAACACCGTCCGCACAGGAGAAAAGCCCGACACCAAAAGATGAGGGGGACCTGCCGCCGGAAGAGAGGATAGAGCCGGCACTTACCGATGAAGCGAAGAAGCTTTACCAGTTTGAAGATCTGTCGGAAGGAGAGACCTATGCCCGCATCCATATGAAGGAATATGGAACGATAACAGTAAAATTTTTCCAAAATGAGGCACCGCTTGCTGTGGAAAATTTTCTCACTCACGCGAAGGAGGGGTATTATAATGGAGTTACCTTTCACCGCGTGATAGATGATTTTATGATTCAGGGCGGCGATCCGGACGGAACTGGGATGGGGGGAGAGAGTATCTGGGGAAAGTACTTTGCGGATGAATTCTCCGAGAAACTGCATCCTTATCGCGGTGCGCTGTGTATGGCAAATACTGAAAAATCAGATACCAACGGAAGTCAGTTTTTTATTGTGCAGGCGGATGCGGACTCGATTTTACAGATGAAAACACTTTTGGACGCAGAGTATAAAATGACGTTAAAGGACTATTTTAAAGCGGGATACGACACCGATCTGACGGATGAGGAAGTGGAGCGGTATGAGTTGTATGGGGGAACGCCCTGGCTGTATAAACACCATACCGTATTTGGACAGGTTTTAGAAGGGTATGAAGTGTTGGATGCGATCGCGGGTGTTCAGACGGACGATAACAACAGACCGCTTACCTCGGTGGTAATTGAATCGATCGAAGTATTGGAATACTCAGCGGACAAATAAAACCAAAGAAGGGGATTTGAGTGATCTGGCGGGGAGAATATCATGAAAGAAAAAGAGCGTTTTGTTGTGGATGGATATTCCTTTGAGACAAAGGCGGAGTGGGAGGAGGCAAAAAGGGAAGAAGAATCCATTCAGTATATTCGGGCGAAAACAAATCTTTCGGATATGCAGACAGTATATAAAGTATACTGTGGACTGGTGGAAAAAAAGACATTTATCACGCCGGTCGGAATTACTTTTCTGATGCAGCTGCAAGGAGATCTGCTGCGATCGGGAAAGGATGTGGGGGAAATTCCAAAAGTTCCCATTACCTTGCCGCGAAAAAGAAAAAAAAGCGCGGAACTTTTTTCTAAGGAAATGCAGGAGAAAACACAGGAGAAAAATCAGGCGTTAGTAAGTTATTACAAAAATAAACTTAAGAATACAAGGATTGCAATGTTTTTTTTGATTGTGGTGATCGGTGCGATGTTTCTGATCACCATATTTGGACCAAATACGCCTTTTGTGGATGCGGAGATTAAGCTTCAAAATAAGTACGCCGCGTGGGAACAGGAATTAAGACAGCGCGAAGAGGCAGTGGAAAAGCGCGAGCGCGAACTTGGAATTTCGCTAGAAGGACAATAATTTTTAACAATTAACAGCAAGAATTGTAACGGCAGGAGCGGGTAAAGTGAAAGTGGCATCCCCCACTGCCATAAGGCAATCCACATAATTGTCTTACTCTTAACTGCCGCAAGTGGATCGAACCAAACAATAAGGGCAGCAGTATAAAAGTAGGATGCGGAGAAGGGAGGCATTTTATGGGACAGTTAAAGATCCTTGTAGTGGATGATGAGAGCCGTATGCGCAAACTGGTCAGGGATTTTTTGACAAAGAGCGGGTATTTTGTGATCGAGGCGGAAAATGGAGAGGACGCACTGGATATTTTCTTTCAGCAAAATGATATCGCGCTGGTGATCTCGGATGTGATGATGCCAAAGATGGATGGATGGCAGCTATGCCGGGAGATTCGTCAGTATTCCAAGGTGCCGATTATTATGCTGACGGCAAAAAGTGACGAGCGGGATGAACTGATGGGTTTTGAGATGGGAGTGGACGAGTACATATCAAAGCCGTTTAGCCCCAAAATTTTGGTCGCGCGCGTAGATGCTGTTTTGCGCAGAACAATGCAGGCGGAAGAGGGGGGGCTTGAGGAGGGAGGGATTCTCATTGATAAGACGGCACATCGGGTCACTATTGACGGGGAGGAGATCGATTTGTCCGTTAAAGAATTTGAACTTCTGACTTATTTTATGATCAACAAGGGAGTAGCACTCTCCCGCGAGAAAATTTTAAACAATGTCTGGAATTATGACTATTTTGGCGACGCGCGCACAATTGATACCCATGTAAAGAAATTGCGCAGCAAGATGGGCAAAAAGGGCGATTATATCAAGACGATCTGGGGGATGGGTTATAAATTTGAAGCGGCGCAGGAGAAATAAAAAATGAGGCATTCTCTGCGATTTAAAATTACATTTGTTCTTGTCACCTGCATGGCAATGATGATTCTATTATGCTGGATATTAAATAAGGGATTTCTTGGGGATTATTACCGACAGACCAAGATCAGCACGCTTGGCAGCAGTTATGAGGAAGTGAAACATCTGCTTTTGGAGGGGCAGATGGATCCCATTTCAAAATTTACAGACGAGCAGGTTGACCGTTTAAACGAGATTTCGTCCGGAAACAATATTGATGTCTATATTATTCAGGACTTGTTAGTGGTTTGTCTGAACAGTTCAAGAAAAGCCCAAGAGCGTATGAATTATTCACGTATCACTTATGTATATGGAATTAATCCGGGTTATGGAATCACAAATGTTGAATTTTTGTATTCGAATGGGGAGTATGATGTCTATTCCCAATATGACAAGTATCAGAATGTAAATTATATTGATCTATATGGGGTAATGGAAAACGGCGTGGAAATTTTTATTCGGACAAATTACGAGAGCATCCAGGAAAGTGCGGGGATCGCCAGCCGTTTTCTTGCCTACGTTGGAATTGTTGTGGCGGTACTCGGCTCGATCGTAATATTCTTTATCAGTAAAAATTTTACAAAACCGATTCTGGAATTAGCAGATATTTCTAAAAAAATGTCAGAACTTGACTTTGACGCAAAGTACAAGGGAAAGACTAGGGATGAGATTGCAGTTTTGGGAAATAGTATGAACGAGCTGTCCGAACGGCTTGAACAGACGATCTCGGAGCTAAAAAGCGCGAACAATGAACTTTCTTCGGATATCCAGAACAAGATTCAGATTGATGAGATGCGCAAGGATTTTTTGTCCAATGTGACGCATGAATTAAAAACGCCGATCGCCTTGATTCAGGGCTATGCGGAGGGGCTTGAGGACAATATCAGCGAGGATGCGGAGAGCAGACAGTTCTACTGCGATGTAATTATTGACGAGGCACAGAAGATGAATAAGATGGTGAAAAAACTTCTGACCTTAAATCAGATTGAGTTCGGGCAGAATCAAGTGGAGATGGAGCGGTTTGATCTGGTGGCACTGATTCGCTCTATCTTGCAGTCCGTCGATATTTTAGTCAAACAAAAACAGGTGCGAATGATTTTTGAGGAGATAGAGCCGGTCTATGTCTGGGCAGATGAATATATGATTGAGGAAGTGATTACCAATTATGTAAGCAATGCCCTAAATCACGTTTCCGGGGCAAATATTATTGAGATCAAGCTGATCCGCAAGGAGGATGTGGTGCGCGTTGCCGTTTACAACACGGGGGAACGCATTCCTGCGCAAGAGCTTGATAAGGTGTGGATCAAATTTTATAAGGTGGACAAAGCACGTACTAGGGAGTATGGCGGCAGCGGCATTGGGCTTTCCATTGTCAAGGCGATTATGGCTTCACATCACAGAGAATGTGGGGTGGTAAACCATAAGGGCGGTGTGGAATTCTGGTGCGAGCTTGACGCACATGTGTAAGGAGTATGTCATGTTGCTTACAGTGGCGATATGTGATGATGACAATGCACTACTTAGAGAATTTACCCGCCTTCTTTCCGAATGGGAAATGGAGCGAGGGTATGTGTTAAATATTCAAACATACACGAGCGCGGAAAATTTTTTGTTCTCCTATGCTGACTGCCCCTGTGATCTGCTTTTGCTCGATATCGAGATGGGAGCGCGAAATGGGGTGGAACTAGCGAAGGAACTGCGTTTGCGGGGGGATATGCTGCCGATTATCTTTGTCACAGGGTATTCGGATTATATGAATGAAGGTTACGATGTGGAAGCACTACATTATCTGTTAAAGCCCATTTCCCGCGAAAGGCTTTTTGCGGTACTTGACCGTTTTGTGCGCCGCAGAAAAGATAAGGGGGATCTGGTGCTTTTAGGCGAGGAGGGAATTTCCCATCTCGCACCAGAAGAGATTATTTATTGCGAGGCAACCGGGAAAAAAACACAGGTACATATGCGAAATGGTTCCGTGTTTATCTGTGCTGAAGGGATCGGAGGACTCTTGAGGAAACTGACTGCGGATTTTGTTTCCTGCCACCGCTCCTATATTGTAAATTTGCGCTATGTCCGCAGTGTTGGCAGGGCGGAGATATATCTTGACGGTGGGGAGCGCGTTCCGCTCTCGCGCAGGTTGCGAGAGGAGGTCAATATAAGGTTTGTAAGGTTTTATACGGAGTGAGCGATGAAGTATTTTTTTATAATAGCCGGAATCTTTGCAAGTTTTGTCCTTTTCTTTTTCCTTTTCCTGCTCTTTCGCCGCATCTTTTTTGTGGTGATTGACCGTCGCATTGAGCGTTTTCAGAGCGATCTGATTGAGAGACAAGTGGAGGAGATACAGGATATGTACCGGCAGGTGCGCGGATGGCGGCATGATTATCGCAACCATATCCAGAATATGAAAATTCAGCTCTCCGAAAAGAATTATGACGGGGTCGCAAATTATCTTGACAGTCTGGCGGATGATCTGGATACTGTGGATTTAGTAATAAAGACGGGCAATGTTATGGCGGATGCAATTTTAAACAGCAAGCTTGGAATTGCAGGAAAGCTAAATGTGCGAACCAATGTCAAAGCAAATATTCCAAAGGGACTTCCAATGAGTGATGTAGAGCTGTGTTCCGTGCTTGGGAATCTGCTCGACAACGCGCTTGAGGCCTGCGCCGCCCTGCCTGAGGGGGAGCGTTTTATCCGAGTTTATATTGGCAAATTAAAGAATCAGTTTTATCTTTCCGTACAGAATTCTGCGGGGAGAGTGCGCCGCATAAGGGGAATTTATCTCTCCACAAAGCAGGATCTGGGGACGGATAAGCAACACGGTTATGGGCTGTTTCGCATCGACCGGATAGCAAAAAAATACGGCGGCTATGTCAACCGCCAGAATGAGAAGGGAGTTTTTGCAACAGAATTTACTGTGCCGCTCAGGTAGCGCACTGTTCATTCCCTATATTGACCGTTCGTTCCAAAATTGGAGCGGGCGGTTTTTTTATGGTATAATATCGTTAGATATTATATATCGACAGATATTATACCTGTGCCAGTTCACGTCCGACCGCAGGGAGGACAATTACCTTTTTACCGCAGGGGGCACCATATTTGGAGAACAGGATATAATAAATAAAAACGGGAGGGACACTATGGTAAAAGTAATAAAATGGGATAAGGGAAAAAAGAAAAAAGACTGGGAAGAATTTAGGGCGGAAATAAGGGGGATGAAATACCGCATTTTTCCGAATATTCGATGGGCACTTGGCGAAAATTTTCGAAATGATAAGTGGATGGCGGCGACAATATTGATTTTTGCATTCGGGCAGTATCTAAGAAACCTTATCTTAGCCTGTACGGATAAATATATTGTAGAGTTGGCGGCGGCTGGTTTTGGAAATCTTCATCTGATTATCTTATGTCTGCTTTTGTTTGCCGGAAATTTTTTCTTTCACACTATTTCGATAGCATCGGGGAATTATACAGGATATACTGGATTTCGAAGAGCGGTTGATCATTTCTATGGACTTTTGATGCAAAAGTGTATGGATACAGACTATGAAAATAATGAGAAGATGGAAAACAATAATAACTTAAATAAGGCGAGAGAGGGAGTGGTCGCCACAGCCTCGTACACGCCGGTAACAGTACGAAGCACCATTCAGCGCACATTGGAATTATTTACTTTCTCTGCAATTTTATCCGTGCTTGATCTGCGCCTTGTCCCCATTGTAATTCTCCCGTCAGTGGCGGCATATTTTATTGAACACCACAAGATGCTGTGGGTGTGGAATATGTCGAGCCACTGGCAGTTATATGCCCGGCAGATGGATTATATTAACCGTGCGGGAAGGGATTTTAAATACGCGAAGGATGTGCGGATTTTCGGGATGCAGGAATGGTTTGAAAAAGCGTTTTCCCGCTCATTTAAGGAGCGGCTATTCTGGTACCGCCAGCAGGACGCATGGGAGTTTCGACACAATTTACTGCTGGTTTTAGTGAAGTGTTCAGGAAAGTTCGCAGCGTATATCTATGTTATCTGGCTGGTGGTTCACGGCGAGATTGGCGTGGGAGATTTCGTGCTGTATTTTAATTCCGTTATGCGCCTCTCCTCCGCAATGGATGTGTGGTGCGAAAATATTTCCGGTTATCAGTGGCTTTCAAATAATATCAATTATATCAGAGCCTACCTGGAAACGGAGGATAATACAAAACGTGATGAAGGCGTGCCCGTACCGAAAGGGGCGTGCGAAATTGAATTTCGGGGGGTGAGCTATACCTATTTCGGGGCAAATCATCCGACAATCAAAAATCTTTCCTTTACGTTAAAGGCGGGGGAGAACCTCGCGCTTGTAGGATTGAACGGCGCAGGAAAAACAACAGTGGTCAAGCTGATGTGCGGGCTTTATGACCCAACTGAAGGGGAGATTTTGCTAAATGGCATCAATGTAAAAGAGTATAACCGGAAGGAATATTTTGGACTTTTTTCTGCCGTATTTCAGGACTGTACCATGCTCTCGGCAAGCGTTGCGGAAAATATTACCGGGCAGGTTGCAGAGTGTATGGACAAAGATAGAATGTTTTCCTGTATGAAAAAAGCGGGGATTTACGAGAAGATTATGAGTTTAAAGGAGAAGGAGAACACCCTATTTGGCAGAGGCATCTACGAAGAGTCCGTCGATTTTTCGGGTGGGGAAAGACAAAAGCTCGCTCTTGCCAAAGCTCTTTATAAGGATGCACCAGTGCTTCTCTTGGACGAGCCGACTGCGGCACTCGACGCGATTGCAGAACAGGAAATGTATTTGAATTATGTGGGGTTTTCAGAAGGAAAATCCAGTCTTTTTATCTCGCACCGTCTAGCCTCCACGCGCTTTTGCGACCGGATTATATTACTCTCGGACGGGGGAATTTTAGAGTGCGGAAGCCATGAGGAACTGATGGAGTTAAACGGGGAGTACGCGAAACTTTTTCGCATCCAGAGCAGCTATTATAATGAGGGGAGAAAGATTGAAAATGGAGAGTGGGCTTAATTTAAAGGAAAAAGCACGCATAATAAAAAACACTATCCGTCTGATCAATAGGGCGGATAAAGGGCATACTGTCCGCGCATTTTTAAGGCTTTTGCCGGAGGAAATTTCAGCTTTTGCCGGAATATTTTTAGCCTCCCTCGTCGTGGACGGGCTATTGGCAAAAAAGCCGCTGTCCTATCTATTGTTTACCGCGGGTATTGTCTGCGGAGTGGATTTATTTGTATATGTAATAAAGAATCTTATCGATATCAAGCAAAACAGCCATGACTTTAGCTACCAAGCGAATACGGGGAAAATTCTTGGGCAGAAGGTAATGAATATCGATTACGCACTAGTGGAGAATATTGAAACTAAAAACAAGTTGGATCGCGCAGAAAATTGGATCACAAATGGAAATATGGGAATCCCCGCCATGGAAAAATCTGCGGTTTCGGCATGTCGGGGGTTATTTTCCGCAATCTTTGGGGCGGCTTTTATCGCGCCAATATTATTTCGGGAAAAAGGAGGGCAGAGCGGACTTTTGGGCTTTGTGCAGTCTGGCTGGTGTATTGTCCTATTGCTTATATTACTGACCGTGCTGACACTTTTACAGTCTTTTGTGTTTGAGCAGAGGATGACGAGAATCCTGGGAAGAGATATGAATGACAAAGAGGTTTTGCAGGCGGGGCGCATCGCGGGAAATTTTCGTGGATTTGCTCTCTTTAATTACCACAATGGCAAGGAGATCAGACTTTATTCCGAGGAGAAACTGATTATGGATAAATACCGTCATGGCATTGATTTCACAGCGCGGAGATTATCAAAAAGCTTGGGGGAGGCAAATAAAATGCAAATTTATATACACGCACTAGATCTGGTTTCCCAGCTTTTGCTTTACGCCTTTGCAGTGGTGCGGGCGGTGGGTGGTATAATGAGTCCAGGTGAAGTGGTGGCATTTGTTATGTATTTTTCAAGGCTGCAGGAAGGATTTGTCGAATTTGCATCAAATCTTGGCGGTATGTTTACAAAGACCGAATTCTGCCAGTATGTCTTTGATTTCCTTGATATTGCAGATCAGAAATACAAGGGGAGTATCCCGACGGAGAAGCGTGATGACAACGAGTATGAATTTGAATTCTGTCATGTTTCATTCCGCTATCCGGATTCGCAGGAGGATGTGTTAAAGGATATTTGTCTGAAGTGGAAGATAGGTGAAAAGATGGCACTTGTCGGGAAAAACGGTTGTGGCAAGTCCACATTAGTAAAACTTCTTTGCAGACTTTACGATCCGACAGAAGGGAAAATCCTGCTCAATGGAATTGATATTAAAAAATATAAATATGAGGAATATATGGCATTATTTTCCATTGTATTTCAGGATTCAGGACTTTTTTCCTTTCCGATGGCAGAGAATGTTGCTTCCGACACGCAGTACGATGAAAAACTTGTGACGGATTGTGTGGAGCGGGCAGGATTAAAGGAGCGGCTTGCCAATTTGGAGGACGGGATTAAAACTTGTCTGTACAAGGATTTTGACGAGCGCGGCATTGAAATTTCGGGAGGGGAGGCGCAGAAACTCTGTCTTGCGAGGGCGATTTACAAGGGTGCGCCGTTCATTATTCTCGATGAGCCGACTGCGGCACTCGACCCGGTGTCCGAGTACGAGATCTACACAAAATTTAACAGTATTGTGGGGACGCGGACGGCAATCTATATTTCTCATAGACTTTCTTCCTGCCGTTTCTGCGATGAGATCACGGTAATGGAAAATGGTCGGATTACCGAACGCGGCTCACATGAAGAGCTGTTGAAAAAAAGGGGGGTTTACCAAAAACTTTGGTCGGCACAGGCAGAGTACTATAAGAAGAACGCAGGGGAATTGTCTGGAGAATAAGAAGAAATAAGCGAAGACTGAAGTAAAATATAGCAGGCATACTTTTAGGGGGATGAATTGCCTCTTGCTTTTTTCTCCTATATATGCTATTATGGGGTAATAGTTTAGTGCTATTATTCGCGGTTACATATTTCCAGGACATGGAAGAATCTGGAGGAATGCTTTGTGAAGAAGAGAATATGGATTGCCGCCGCTGCTGCGGCTTCGCTTATCACGCTCAACGGTTGTCTAGCGGAGACTTATCCGCTGACAGAGGAAGAACAAAATATTATTGCGGAATATGCCGCCGGAGTGCTGCTTAGAAGTGATGCAGCTTACACGCAAGCTCTGTTAACTCCGACTCCAACTCCGCTGCCAAGTCCAAGCCCCGAATTAACCAAAGCACCCACCCCGACACTTGCGGAAAAAGATGACGGAAAGGGCAATGGGAGCAAGGAAGATTCCGAGGTAAAAGAAAATTCTTCGTTAAATGATGTATATGGCCTAGAAGGGCTTCTTGTAGAATATGACAGTTATGAAGTGGCTGACCAAATCAAGGAAACCGGCGGGTACGTGGTGCCCTTTGAGTCGGGGAAAAAACTGGTAAAATTAAAATTTACGCTGACCAATACTGCCGGGATCGATCAGGTTTTTGATTTCTCCAAACAGAACATCAATTATCAGCTCGATTGCAAGGAAAAAAGTTTTATCGCTCCGATGATCACCGCACTCAGCGGGGATATGTTATATATGAAGGCGACGCTTGCACCGGGGGAGAGCTGTGATGGGTATGTGATCTTTCGAATACCAGAAAAAGCGGAATCCAAGATCAACAATGTGATTATTTCGAGGGATTCGTATACTTCGATTGTTTCGCTGAAAGAAAAGTAAATTCAGAAAGGAAGCTGAAATGAAGCAGGAGAACGAAGAAAGCATGGGAGGCAAGAGTAATTCCCCCTATGATTATATCGAAAAGAAAAGAACAAAATTTTTAGCACTTCCCCTCTATTTTACAAAATACTCCATTGGGGAGGAAAAAATCAATATCCGCAAGGGATTTTTGACGACGACGGAGGACGATACCTATATGTATAAAGTGCAGGATGTTCGTCTGACACGCTCTTTAATGGAGAAGATATTTAAGCTGGGGACGGTGATATGCTATACGGGGGATACCACTGACCCGACCTTAGAGTTAAAGCATATCAAACACTCAAAGGAAATCAAGGAGTATCTTATTCAAGCGTCGGAGGAGGCCAGACTGCGCAGACGAACCCGCTACAATGTCGATGTGAACAGTGGCGACTCAGATGATGATGACGATAATGAGGATTGACAAAAAAGCTGCCGGAGTCCATCAGTGCTCCAGCAGCTTTTCGTAAAATAATCCCGCGCAGAACCAGGCGGGCGCGTAATCAAAGCGAATCAGCCCACGATAATTCCACTTTGATTTGCTGTAGTCCCACGGGCAGGCATCCCATTTTTTTAGGAGAGAGCCGGTGGTATATTCTGCGGCATAAATGCAAAGCATATAGATAGTGCCGCGAAAAAAAGAATTATGTTTTCCTAATCTTTTGCATATGGGGGAAAAACAAGCCGCCAATCCGTAAATAGGAAACATCCAGACGGAAGTGCGGCAGGAGAGCTGTTTGTCTTTATGGAAAAAAATGGAGTCCATTCCCGTCCACATACATTCCATACACCAGCCCGATGCGCCGCAGCGCATAAAATCCATAAGAAAATTTTTTTTCATCTCTGCCTCCCTTAAAAAGTAAGGATATTATCTGCGTGGAACTGTAATTTATACCTGGGATGGGATGTAAAATAATGTAATTCAACAAAAATAAGATCTCTTCGGTCAATAGTAAGGTGGAAAATAGAGTGGAAAGGAAAGGATATTTATGGAAATTGAGCGGAAATTTTTGTTAAAATCAATGCCAGATGTATCGGGCGCGCTAAGAAAGGAGATTGAACAGGGATATCTGTGCAGCGGACCGGTGGTGAGAATACGAAAAAGCAACGAGAACTATATTTTGACCTACAAGTCAAAACTTGGGCTTCCCCAGGGCTTCGCAATTCAAAATGAGGAAGTGGAGATGCCGCTGACCAGAGAAGCCTATGAACATCTTCGGGAAAAAATTGATGGAAAATTAGTGAAAAAGACACGGTATGTACTGCCCCTGCCACAGGGGAGAAAGGCAGAGCTTGATATTTTTAGGGGGCAGCTTGACGGATTGGCATTTGTGGAAGTTGAGTTTGAGAGCGAGGAGGCGGCAAGGGAATTTGAACTTCCGGACTGGTTCGGGGAGGATGTCAGTGGAAATATTGCATTTAGCAATGCCTATCTGTCCGAAGTGGAAAACTTTGTGCAGTGGAAAGAAAGATTAAAAGGTGGGGAGTAACTATGGTAGATGCAGCTTTGGTGCTGGAAGGCGGCGCATTGCGAGGAATGTTTACAGCGGGTGTGTTAGATGCCTTGATGGAAGATCAGATTGAGTTTGCGTATGTCAATGGGGTATCAGCGGGCTCTCTAAACGGAATTAATTATATTTCAAAGCAGAATGGGCGCAGCCGGGATATCAATTTAAATTATGTTAATGATCCGCGCTATCTGGGTGTGCGCAATATGGTAAGCAACGGAGGAATCTTTAATTTTCGCTTTCTTTTCGGCGAACTTTCAGATGAGTTGGTGCCATTTGATGCCAGAACTTTTTTTGCGTCAAAACAACGTTTTGAAGTGGTTGCCACGGATTGCCGCACGGGGACGGCGGAATACTTTGAGAAGGGGAAAGAGCCGGAGATTATGTGGGCAAGTGCGGCTTCCAGCAGTATGCCTGTGATTTCCTCGATGATTTCGCTTAATGGGAAACGCTATTTGGATGGCGGGATCTCCGTGCCAATTGCGTATCGGCGTGCTATGGAAGAAGGATATAGAAAAATTGTGCTGGTACTGACAAGACAGGCAGGCTATGAAAAACCAGCCACCTCAAAGGCGATGAAACTCACTTACACAAGATATTACCGCAAATATCCAAAACTGGTAGAACGTCTGATTGGCGTGCCAGAAAATTATAATGCAATGCAAAAAGAAATTGCAGCATTGGAAAGAGAAGGAAAAATTTTTGTGATCCGCCCGAAAAAGCCAGTGGAGATCTCAAGATTTGAGAAAGATGTGGAACGTCTGCGCAGGCTGTATAATGAGGGATGGGCAATGATGCGGGAGCGCAGGAAAGCGATGATGGAGTATCTTGAAAGGTAAAAAAATACATGAAGGAAAAAGGGGCTTGCCACACAAAGTAAAAATTGCGTGACAAGCCTCTTTTTAATCTAAGTATTACGGCTGTTTTCCAATATAAGCCAAAATACCGCCGTCCACATACAGAATATGTCCGTTGACAAAATTGGATGCGTCCGACGCAAGGAAAACTGCTGGTCCCTGCAAATCCTCCGCTTCTCCCCAGCGGGCAGCCGGTGTCTTTGCAATAATAAACTGATCAAATGGATGACGGGAGCCATCCGGCTGAATCTCGCGTAGCGGCGCGGTCTGAGGTGTTGCAATATAGCCTGGTCCAATGCCGTTGCACTGAATATTGAACTCACCGTACTCGGATGCAATATTCTTTGTCAACATTTTTAACCCGCCCTTTGCC
>CAJUCG010000050.1 GCA_910585065.1 uncultured Lachnospiraceae bacterium | reverse complement strand
AATTGTTTTGCAAATCCCAAAAACTCACCGAATAGCGATTGACATTCTAATATCAATTGATGTATACTTTTTATAGCAGTAGAAAAGACATATTTTACCTTTTAAAAATATTATTCCCCAAAATATTATATTTGCAGAAAGGACAATAATTGATATGGACGTTATTATAAGAGAGATCGAGAATAAAGATTATATATCCGTAGCAACACTCTGGCGTGATGTCCTTGGTCTTTTGTCCGTCACGGATGAAAATGTTTTCGAAACATATGAAAAGATGAAGGGCGATAACCGCTACTGCACATTTGTTGCTGATGTGAGTGGCAGTGTTGTTGGTCTTGTTACAACTGTTGAAACTTTAGCGATCGACCATCCAAATGGGTATATAAAGGTAAATGGACTTGCCGTTTTACCTGAGTTTCAGCACCGCGGCATAGGCAAACTATTGATAGAGCGTGTGGAAAAATTAGCGGGCGAGCGAAATATTTCACTTATTGGACTTGCCTCAGGTTTTCAGCGGACAAATGCCCACGAATTTTATGAACATTTAGGTTATCAAAAATTATCATTTTGGTTTCGAAAAATAATATAAGGTATGGCACAGAAAAATATTTGCAGAAAATGGATATTTTCTATCTCGATGGTACTTTTGTTAATTGTTGTACTTATCCTCCGGAAATATAAAGAAGAAGAAACAAAGTATTCCATTATACAGGCTATCATTCGGGAACTTCCGCACTATCAGAAAGAAATTGAACGCTGGGGATACCAGGTATTCACATTGCCGAAACTGACCGAAGAGCCGGATAAATCTGAATTTATGCGATACTACTTAAATTCTGCCAATCCGGTTTTGATACTAAAAAATCAAGAAGGAGGAATGTATTGCTTTTACTATGGTTTCGATCAATATATCAGCGAGAGAACTTGCAAAGAAAATATGATGCTGTTTCCCGTCAGCCAGTACGGGGAGAAAGAATACGAAGATGTTCTAAAAACAGTCCGTCTGCAAGTCTACAAGAGAAAAATAAAGCAGGAACCACTTTTTGAAAATACAGCGGACATGGACTCCAAAGACCGCTATGATATGTCTGTCCGTATGGAAATATCGGCAAAGTCTTTGGAAGATGGGGATAAATTATCTGTCCTTGACGGCGGTTTCTTTGAAACAAATTATTGCAGCAATAATTTTGAAGATTGCCGTTTGTGGAATGGAATAGACCCTGCAAGCGCGAACAGCTATTCCGACCATAAAATTAAGCAGGAATACAGCGCAGCGCAATTGCTGGAATATTACCATCAGGGACTAAAACTACAGAATCAGTTGATCGAATTGTACCACGGCAAGGTATCTACAAAGTGATAGGGCTGCAAAACGTTAATTTGTATGTATAATATAAAAGGTGCAAAAATCCTGTCACATGAACTTGGGGATAATTGTTTTAAGTGGGTGATGAAGATTGCAGAGAAACAGGATGTAACCCTGGTATATTCCAGTATTTTTGAACTGCCAAAGGAATGTGAACCTTTTAATGTGCGAATTGTAAATGATAATTCAGTGATTCATGATATGGGCGAATTCTGGTCAAAAAAGTTTCAGTTTTACCGAGATTAAGAAGTTTGCGAACCTATTATTTGACTTATATGCTTGCACATGGTATAATGAAAAAGTGTTTTATAGTATAGAAAGGACAACTCGTGATGAAAATATTTAACAATACTACGGATATTGTCCGGGATGATTTAAAGCAGACGATAAAACGCGGAAGTAAAGTTTCTATTGCTGCTGCCTGTTTTTCTATGTACGCCTACAAAGAACTGAAAAATCAGTTAGAACAGGTAGAAGAATTCCGCTTTATCTTTACTTCCCCGACTTTTATTAAAGAACAAGCAGAAAAGCAAAAACGCGAATTCTATATTCCTCGATTAAACAGGGAAAATAGTTTGTATGGTACGGAATTTGAAATTAAACTGCGCAATGAAATGACACAAAGAGCAATCGCCAGAGAATGTGCTGACTGGATCAGGCGCAAAGCTACTTTTAAATCCAATACTACCGGGGAAAATATGAACGGATTTATGACTGTTGATTCTCCGACAGAACAGGCAGCTTATATGCCCTTAAATGGATTTACCACCGTTGATATTGGCTGTGAACGTGGCAATAACAGCTACAATATGATTAACCGTATGGAGGCACCATTTTCCACTCAATATATAGAGTTATTCCAAACACTCTGGAATGATCGCGAAAAAATGCAGGACGTAACAGAGATGATTATCTCCAATATCAATACTGTTTATAATGAGAATTCCCCGGAATTTATTTACTTTATGACACTGTACAATGTTTTCAGTGAATTTTTAAGCGATGTTTCCGAGGATGTTCTGCCCAATGAGGCGACTGGCTTTAAACAAAGCAAAATTTGGAATATGCTTTATGATTTTCAAAGGGATGCTGTTCTTGCTATTATTAATAAGCTGGAACAATATAACGGCTGTATTCTGGCTGACAGCGTTGGCTTAGGTAAAACCTTTACCGCCCTTGCGGTTATTAAATATTATGAAAACAGAAACAAATCCGTACTTGTTCTCTGCCCGAAAAAGCTGGCAGAAAACTGGAATACTTATAAAGATAACTACATCAACAATCCAATTGCTGCTGACCGATTGAACTACGATGTACTTTTTCATACAGATTTATCTCGTTCCAGCGGTACATCTAACGGACTTGATCTTGACCGGTTAAATTGGGGGAATTATGATCTTGTTCTTATTGATGAATCTCATAATTTCCGGAACGGTGCAGGAACCCATACTAATATGCATGAAAACCGCTATATACGGCTGATGGATAAAGTAATTCGCGCGGGTGTTAGAACAAAGGTATTAATGTTATCTGCCACTCCAGTTAATAACCGATTTGTTGATCTCAAAAACCAGCTTGCCATTGCCTATGAAGGAAATCCTGAATTCATCAATGAAAAACTGGACACAAAAAAGCCAATTGATGAAATCTTTCGCCAGGCTCAAAGGGCATTTAATGTATGGAGTAAACTTGACCCAAAAGAGCGCGTCACAGATGCCCTGCTTCGCACGCTGGATTTTGATTTCTTTGAACTTTTGGACAGCGTGACAATTGCCCGCTCCAGACGACATATAGAAAAATACTACGACACATCAGCAATTGGCAAATTTCCGGAACGCCTGAAACCTATCTCCCTGCGCCCAAGTATGACCGACCTGTCTAGTGCCATCAATTATAACCAGATATTTGGGCAACTTACCTTGTTAAGTCTATGCATATATACACCATCGAATTACATCTTTCCAAGTAAGATTGCAAAATATATTGATCTTACACACAATAAAGGAAATATGCTTACTCAAAAAGGGCGCGAACAGGGTATCCGGCATCTGATGAGTATCAATCTGCTAAAACGGTTGGAAAGTTCCATCTACTCTTTCAACCTGACATTAACTCGAATTTTTAATTTGATAACTAATACCATTAAGACCATTGATGATTTTGAAAAATATGGCAGTACAGAACTGAATATAGAGCCGTCCGAAAATGATTTTGATATGGAGGACGACAGCATGGACTACTTTACTGTTGGTAAAAAGATAAAGATTGATCTGGCTGACATGGATTATAAGACATGGCGGGACGAACTGAAAAAAGATGCAGATACATTGGAACTGCTATCCTTAATGATTGCCGATATTACCCCTGAACATGATTTAAAACTCCAAAAACTTTTAAACCTGCTGGATGAAAAATTACATCACCCAATCAATAAGGATAACAAAAAGATGTTGATTTTTTCAGCATTTTCCGATACGGCAGAATACTTATACGATCAAGTAGCCAGCTTTATGAAACAAAAATACAATATTGACACCGCCGTTATTACGGGCGCAATCGATGGACGCACCACTATCAAAGGACTGAAAGCTACATTGAACAATGTATTGACCTGCTTTTCTCCCATATCCAAAGGAAGAGATATCTTAATGCCAAATAGTACAAAAGAAATTGATATTCTGATTGCCACAGACTGTATTTCTGAGGGACAAAACCTACAAGATTGTGACTATCTGATCAATTACGATATTCACTGGAATCCAGTGCGTATTATTCAGCGTTTCGGACGGATTGACCGCATTGGCAGCCGGAACAAATATATTCAGTTGGTGAATTTTTGGCCGGATATGACTCTGGATGAATACATAAATTTGAAATCCCGTGTGGAAACGAGAATGAAAATATCCGTTATGACCTCCACGGGTGATGATGACCTAATCAACCCAGAAGAAAAAGGCGATCTGGAATACCGAAAACAACAGTTAAGGCGGCTTCAAAATGAAGTGGTGGATATTGAGGATATGTCCACAGGCATTTCTATTATGGACTTAGGACTGAATGAATTTCGACTTGACCTGTTGGAGTACATCAAAAATCATGGGGATTTAGCAAAAAAACCGAAAGGTCTTCATGCTGTGGTTCCAGCGACAAATGAAAATCCGGAAGGTGTAATTTTCGTGCTGCGCAATATTAACAATAGCGTCAATATTGATAATCAAAACCGCATTCACCCGTTTTATATGGTTTATATCAGTACGCATAATGATATTATTTGCGACTATTTAAATCCAAAGAAATTGCTGGATACTATACGCCTTTTATGCCGTGGAAAATCGGAACCACTTCTTCCGCTTTGTACAAAATTCAATGAAGAAACAGACGATGGAAAGAATATGGGGAAAGTATCTAAACTTCTTTCTGAAGCAATCAATTCTATTATTGATGTGAAAGAAGAAAGCGATATTGACAGCCTGTTTTCTGCTGGTGGCACTTCGGCATTGATAAATACTGTATCGGGGCTGGATGATTTTGAACTGATCTGTTTTCTGGTTGTTAAATGAGGGAGGTTCATTTTATGATTGGATTACCTAAAAGTACCGAGTTTAATCGGCGCATTCCAAAACAGAAATTTTATGAAAACCTCTCCATTTCGCCAACATTGAAGCATATATTTGTGGAACAGATTAAAGGAATCTGGTGGCGCAATAAAATTGCCGCCACAACGATAAATCTAGCTGCTGGAGAAATGGTAACGGAAATTGAAATTTTTGAAATCTGTTTGTCCGCACCACAGTTAAGCGAAGCCATCCTGCGACAAATTGACAGGGAAATTCCTTACCATATTTTGTTTTTATTAGAGTATGAAAGACGTTATCAGGCATGGATAGCCTATAAAGAAACCGTAACCACCAGCACAAACACTTTTCGGGTGGACAAGTATTACCATACTGATTGGATGAAAGAAACTGATTTGCCGTTGAAGCTGGATGGATTAAATATTGATCAGGTGTATGAAAACTTTGTCCGGCAAATTGCTGGGAAGGCATTTTCAGATAAAAGTGAAACTTTAAAAGAATCGATAGCGAGGGATAGTCGTAAACGGGAATTGCAAAAACAGATTGTAACATTACAGGCGAAAGTGTATAAAGAAAAACAGTTCAATAAGCAAATTCAATTAAATGCAGAATTAAAAAGAATGAAGAAAGAATTGGAGGAATTATTATGACTGAAAAAGAAGCGATAGAACTTTTTGAAAAAGCAAAATTTTTGTATGAACAGGCAGATATGGAAAGGGATATTGAAAATATTCGTTATATCTTATCACAAAATCCTATCAATATGAATTACGTAATAGAACAAATAAATATAGTTAACAGTAAACATTCTGAAAATATAAAAATATTTAATATTATTTTTCCACCACACGGAAATTCAATACCGTTAACCCTTGCTTCTGATGAAGAACGAATTTCCGATCTGATATGGAAACTGAATTACCTGCAGGCAAAGAAAAAAGGCAAAACTTTTGAAGAATTTCGCAAAGCAATGAAAAATACCGCCCAAGAAAAGCAGAATGGAGGGACAATGTACCATGGATAAACTGCGTATGGAAACCCCTGACTTAACTCAATGCAATATCGAGAAACTTGCTACACTATTTCCTTCCTGCGTGACAGAGGGACGAGATGAGGATGGAAACTTGAAAAAGATGGTCAACTTTGAATTATTACGTCAGATACTGTCCGATGTGGTTCTGGAAGGTGATGAAGCCTACGAATTTACATGGGTGGGCAAGAAAGCAGCTATCGTGGAAGCCAATCGTCCTATCCGCAAAACCCTGCGCCCTTGTCCAGAAGAAAGCGTAAATTGGGATAATACTGAAAATTTGTACATTGAGGGTGATAATCTGGAAGTGTTGAAGTTATTACAAGAGAGTTATCTTGGTAAGGTGAAGATGATTTATATCGATCCTCCTTATAACACTGGAAATGACTTTATTTATCGGGATGATTTTACCATAAGTAAAGAAAAATACAATGAAGGAACAGGGCAGACAGATGAAAATGAAAATCGACTATTCAAAAATACTGATACCAATGGGAGGTTTCATTCACATTGGTGTAGTATGATTTATTCAAGGCTAACCTTAGCAAGAAATCTTTTAGCCAAGAATGGTGTTATGGTCATTAGTATTAGTTATAATGAACTACATAACCTTATGAAGATATGTCAAGAATTGTTTGCCACACATCAGGTATTTGCAGTAACAATTCAAACATCAGGCGGAAAACCAAATGGTGCATTTAATATCTCTAATGAATATATTATATTTATCATTCCAGAAAATTTTGAACCAATGCCTACGGAAGAAGATATGAAAGAATATACCACTGCTTATCACGGAATGAATCTTGCAACGTTTAATCAAGTACAAAGACCAAATCAAGCATATCCCATCTATGTAAATGAAAATGGAATAATTACAGGCTGTGGGAAATCATTACAAGAACGTGTAACAGAAGGCACTTATAAAGGGATATTAGGCGATTATGTATTTGACTATAACGAAGCTCCTGCTGGCACAAAGGCAGTATGGCCAATTACTGCAAAAGGCGAACAATGTGTATGGCGACTTATTCCTGACCGGTTACTTGGAGATTGGAGAAAGGGATATATAAAAGTAGTTCCACAAAAAACTTCATCAGAGAAAAATGCATATGCAATTCAATACCTTTCAGGTGGAATAATTGCAAAAATCCAAGCTGGTGAATTAGAAACTTATAAAATAAGTGATAATCCACTAATTCCGACATTGGAAATAAAAGATTATAAAACAGCAGGTTCTGAGATTGCATCAATATGGACAAATAATAATTTCTATACAACTAAGGGAAGTAATGAGATTCGTGAATTGTTTTCTGGGAAAATATTTTCATACCCAAAACCATTATCACTAATTAATTATATATTAAAGCGAACTACTAAAGACACTGAACTTATCCTTGACTTCTTCTCCGGCTCTGCTACTACCGCCCATGCTGTTATGCAGCTAAATGCCGAAGATTCCGGTCATCGCAAATTTATTATGGTACAGCTGCCAGAACCATGCGATGAAAAGAGCGAAGCATATAAAGCTGGATTTTCAAATATCTGCGAGATCGGTAAAGAGCGCATTCGCCGCGCCGCAAAGAAAATTGCTGCTGAAAATCCAAACAAGCCATTTGATGGTGGTTTTCGCGTCTTTAAGCTGGATGAAACCAATATGACTAACGTTTACTATTCCGCCGAAGAATACAACCAGGATATGCTCTCTCAACTAGAAAGTAATATCAAACCCGACCGCACGGATCTTGATTTATTGTTTGGCTGTCTGTTAGATTGGGGCTTGCCTCTCTCCATGCCATATACCTCTGAAAAAATTGGGGACTGCACTGTTCATACTTACAAAGATGGTGACCTAATTGCTTGCTTTGACGAAAATATTCCTGATACAGTAATCAAAGAAATTGCCAAGCGTCAACCACTCCGCGCTGTCTTCCGGGATAGCAGTTTCCTGAACAGTCCTGCCAAAATCAATGTGGGGGAAATTTTTAAGATGCTAGCCCCGAATACCAGCGTGAAAGTTTTGTAAAAAACTTTTAAAGTTAAATTCTAAAACTCAATAGCCTGTATGAAGGGAGTATAGAAAAATGAATGATGAATTTCTAAAAAGTATAGTAGATATCTTAGAAAATGCCAGAAAAAATGCAAAGACGGCAGTGAACCTTTCTATGGTATATGCATATTTTGAAATTGGACAAAAGATTATCGAAGAAGAACAAAGCGGAAAAGACCGTGCTGCCTATGGCAGACAAGTTCTACAAAGCTTAGCAAAATGCCTTACTGAAAAATTTGGTAAAGGTTTTTCTATGGATAATCTAAAATTAATGCGTCGGTTTTACACCATGTATGCAAATGATCAAATTGGGGAAACAGTGTTTCCCCAATTCCAAAATCTTCCTGCCACTAAAACCGGACGACGCTTTTACCTTAGTTGGTCACATTACCTAAAGTTAATGCGCATTGATAATGTAGATGAACGTCATTTTTATGAAATTGAAGCAATCAAAAACGATTGGAGTTTATCTGAGTTAAAACGACAATTTAATAGTTCCTTATATGAACGATTAATGCTCAGCACAAATAAGAATAAAGTATATGATCTTGCCTTAAAAGGTCAGATTATTTCAAAAGCAGAGGATATTGTAAAAGATCCTTATATTCTGGAATTTCTGGGTATGCAAGAACTACCAGAATATTCAGAAAATGAATTAGAAAGTCGTATCATTGACCATTTACAGCAATTTCTTCTGGAACTTGGTAAAGGCTTTGCTTACATTGGTCGTCAAGTACGTTTTACTTTTGATGAAGAACATTTTCGGGTTGATCTAGTCTTTTATAACCGCCTGCTACATTGTTTTGTTCTTTTTGATTTGAAAATTGGAAAATTAACCCATCAAGATTTAGGACAAATGCAGATGTATGTGAATTATTATGACCGATATGAAAAAACAGCGGATGAAAATCCTACTATTGGAATATTATTATGCAATGAAAAGAATGATGCAGTCGTAGAACTTACATTGCCAGAAAACTCTAATATTTATGCGTCCCAATACAAACTTTACCTTCCAGACAAGAAAGAACTTCAGCAAAAACTCAAAGAATGGATTTCTGAAGAAACAGGGGGCACAAAAACATGAAAATACAATATAAACACCAAAAATTCCAAGCCGATGCCGCCAAAGCTGTGGTGGACGTGTTTGCTGGACAGCCTTATCTGACCCCCTCCTATAGAATGGACAGGGGTACTGGTAATTATCAGATCAGCTTAAATGAGGATCAGGATTTCACTGGTTTTTGCAATCAGAAAATCATTCCAGAGCTTTCTGACCAGCAAATATTAGAGCATTTAAGCAAAATCCAACGCGCAGGTCAAATCAAACCCTCAGAAAAATTAGAGGGGCGCGGGAATGGCTATAACCTCACCATTGAGATGGAAACCGGTGTTGGCAAAACTTACACTTATATCAAAACAATGTTTGAGCTAAATAAGCACTACGGCTGGAGTAAATTTATCGTTGTGGTTCCCAGCGTTGCTATCCGGGAAGGCGTGTACAAATCCTTTGAAATGACCCAAGAACACTTTGCCGAGGAGTATGGAAAGAAAATACGATTCTTTATCTATAACTCTGCGCAGTTAACAGAGATTGACCGCTTTGCCTCGGACAACTCCATCAGTGTAATGATTATCAATTCTCAGGCATTCAATGCGAAAGGAAAAGATGCCCGGAGAATTTATATGCAACTGGATGAGTTTCGTTCTCGCCGACCGATTGATATTATTGCAAAAACAAACCCCATCTTAATTATTGATGAACCTCAATCAGTGGAAGGCAAACAGACAAAAGAGCGGCTAAAAGAGTTTCATCCGCTTCTAACTCTGCGCTACTCTGCCACCCACAAAAGCGATAGTATCTATAATATGGTTTACCAATTAGATGCTATGGAAGCATATAACCAGCGGCTGGTAAAGAAAATCGCTGTAAAGGGAATTACTGAGTCGGGCAGCACTGCTACTGACAGCTTTATCTATCTGGAAAGTATCAATCTCTCCAAAAGTGACCCGACAGCGACCTTACAGTTTGAAGTAAAAATGGTGGGCAGCGTACCGAAGAAAAAAAGCCGTATTGTTAAAATCGGTGATAATCTTTACGACTATTCCGGCGGTCTGGAAGAGTATAAAAATGGCTTTGTTATCAAACAGATTGATGGGCGCGATGACTCTGTAGAATTTTTAAACGGTATTAAAATTTTTGCCGGAGATGTGATTGGTGCGGTGGATGAAGATCAACTGCGCCGTATTCAAATCAGAGAAACGATCCTCTCCCATATTGACCGGGAGCGTCAGCTATTTTATAGGGGAATTAAAGTACTCTCTCTATTCTTTATTGACGAAGTGGCAAACTATCGCAAATATGATGCAGCAGGACAACCCATAAATGGGAAATATGCCACTATGTTTGAGGAAGAGTATGAGGATATCATAAGCAGTATGCAGCCTGCCATTGGGGAAGATGAATATATTAAATATTTACAAGCAATTCCTGTAGCAAAAACTCATGCTGGCTATTTTTCAGTTGATGGAAAAGGAAAGATGGTCAATTCCAAAGTCGGGCGCAAAGAAACAACCTCTGATGATGTGAGTGCTTACGAACTGATTATGAAAAATAAAGAACTGTTACTTGACCGCGATCCATCACGCTCTCCTGTACGCTTTATTTTTTCCCATTCCGCTCTGCGGGAAGGCTGGGATAATCCAAATGTTTTCCAGATTTGTACCTTGAAACAAAGCGGCAGTGATGTTCGCAAACGCCAGGAAGTAGGGCGTGGTTTGCGTCTGTGTGTGAACCAGAATGGCGAACGTATGGATACAAATATTCTCGGAAATGATGTGCATAATATCAATGTACTCACAGTTATTGCCAGTGAAAGCTACGATTCTTTTGCAAAGGGATTGCAAACAGAAATAGCGGACGCAATTGCCGACCGTCCTCGCACTGTTACCGCGAGCCTTTTTGTTGGTAAGATAATTAAGGATGAACAAGGGAATGAACAGGTAATTAATCAAATTACTGCTTCCGCAATTCATTATAAGATGTTCACAAATGGTTATATTGATCACCAAGGTGTCTTAACAGACAAATATTATGAGGACAAAGCAAATGGTGAGATCAAGATGGCGGAAGAAATAGCAGGTTTCGCTGCTTCCGTGCTTGAAATCGTGGATTCCATCTATGATGCTCAACAATTGCAGCCTGAAAATGCCCGCAGCAATAACGTGAAATTGCAATTGAATCAGGATAAGTTTGCCTTGCCAGAATTTAAAGCACTCTGGTCAAAAATCAATGCAAAATCCGTCTATGTGGTGGATTTTGATACGGATGAATTGGTTCAGAAAGCTATTGCCTCATTAAATGACAAGTTACATATTTCCCAAATATACTTCCAGGTAGAAACTGGCACAATGGAAACAATCAAGTCTAAGGATGAACTTCTTTCTGGCAAATCCTTTGTAAAAGAAGAAGCTGATAATTATGGAGTTCATATAACAGCAAATTCCAATGTAAAGTATGATCTGATTGGAAAACTGGTAGATGAAACTGGATTAACCCGCAAAGCAATTGTGGCTATTTTAAAAGGTATCCAACCCAAAATATTCAAGCAGTTTAAAGATAACCCTGAAGAATTCATTATCAAAGCCGCCGCTCTGATCAATGACGAGAAAGCTGCAGCAATTATTGAACATATCACTTACAATATTTTGGATGAATGCTATGATATAAATATTTTTACTAATCCTACGATAAAAGGTTGTCTTGGGGTAAATGCAATGAAAACAAAAAAACACTTGTATGACCATGTTGTTTATGATTCAACAAAAGAGAGGGATTTTGCTGCTGATCTCGATATAGATAGTAATGTAGCAGTCTATATAAAATTACCGGATAGTTTTTATATCTCAACTCCTGTCGGTCATTATAATCCGGACTGGGCTATTGCTTTCTATGAAGGAACTGTTAAACATATTTATTTTGTAGCGGAAACAAAAGGTTCTATGAATCCCGGGCAACTGCGTCAAATTGAAAAATCAAAAGCCCACTGCGCAAAGAAACATTTCAAAGCAATCTCTAACGGGAATGTTGTTTATGAAGTGGTAGATAGTTATCAAGCATTACTGAAAATTATTATGAAATAAAAAATTCGAGAATGAACCCCTAGGATTCATTCTCGAAATACTTTCCGTTCATTTTTTATGTTTTCTATACTTCTAATTTTTACTACTTTCAAAGCGTTATTTTATCTTGGTCAGTATTACGATTAACCACCACAATCTCTGTCAAACTATCCCTGATAATTTCCTCAATCGGAAACCAAATTTTTGTAGAATATTTAAGAAACCATTAGTAAACCAAGACCGGAACTTATAGCTGCTCCGGTCTTGCCTTTTTCTATCACCCCGCAATACTATTTCCTGTATAGAGCTGATAATATCGCCCCTTCTCCTCAATCAATTCATCATGTGTACCTCTCTCAATAATTCTTCCCTGCTCTAAGACCATAATACAATCGCTGTTCTTGACGGTTGAAAGCCTGTGTGCAATTACAAATGTTGTTCTGCCGTTCATCAGTTTATCCATGCCATCCTGCACAATCCGCTCGGTTCTCGTATCGATCGAGGAAGTCGCTTCATCAAGAATCAGCACCGGCGGATCGGCGATCGCCGCGCGCGCAATTGCGAGAAGCTGGCGTTGCCCCTGTGAGAGATTTGCCCCGTCCCCGGTAAGCATTGTATTATAGCCGTCGGAAAGCCTGCGGATAAAACCATCCGCATTCGCCAGTTTCGCCGCCGCATAGACTTCCTCGTCCGTTGCATCCAGTTTCCCGTAGCGAATATTATCCATTACTGTTCCGGTAAACAAGTGCGTATCCTGCAATACAATGCCAAGCGAGCGGCGCAGATCGCCCTTGCAGATCTTGTTGATATTAATGCCGTCATATCGGATCTTTCCATCCTGAATATCATAAAAACGATTGATCAGGTTTGTGATGGTCGTCTTGCCCGCACCCGTTGAGCCAACAAAGGCGATCTTTTGTCCGGGTTCCGCAAACATCTTGATATTGTGCAGCACAATTTTTTCCTCATTGTAACCAAAATCCACATCGTCAAAAACTACCCTGCCCTCAAGTTCGATGTAATCCGTTGTTCCCAGATCCTTATGGTAATGTTTCCACGCCCAAAGCCCGGTGCGCTTCTCGCTCTCCACAAGCTTTCCGCCCTCACGTTTTGCGTTGACCAAAGTCACATAGCCCTCGTCCGTTTCCGGCTTCTCATCAAGAAGCTTGAAAATCCGGTCACCGCCGGCAAGTGCCATAATAATACTGTTAAACTGCTGGCTAACCTGGTTAATTGGCATATTTAAGTTGCGGTTGTAGGTAAGAAAACTTACAAGCGCGCCGAGGGAAAAGCCAAAGATACCATTCAGTGCCAAAATACCGCCGACAATCGCGATAATCACATAGCTGATATTTCCGATCTGCGCGTTGATTGGACCTAATACATTCGCAAATTTATTTGCATTGTAAGCACTGTCAAACAATTCATCATTTAACTGCACAAAGCGATCGGTACTCTCCTTCTCGTGGCAGAATACCTTAACCACCTTCTGCCCCTCCATCATCTCCTCAATAAAACCGTTGACCGCACCGAGATTTTTCTGCTGGCGGATAAAGAATTTCCCGCTCTGTGCGGTCATCTTCTTTGTGACAAAAAGCATAATCCCAATCAAAAACAGCGCGAGTATCGTAAGCGGAATATTTAGTAGGATCATGCTGACTAAAACGCTTACAATGGTGATCACACTGTTAATAAGCTGTGGAATACTCTGGCTTATCATCTGGCGCAATGTGTCGACATCGTTGGTGTACATGGACATAATATCGCCGTGTGCGTGCGTATCAAAATATTTGATCGGAAGAGTTTCCATATGAAGAAACATTTCATCGCGCAAATTTTTTAAACTTCCCTGCGTCACGTATACCATCATTCTTGTATTTAAATATGCGGCAACAATACCGATGGCATAAAAGTATGCCACCCGCCCGATTGCACTGAGCAGCCCGCTGTAATCCGGAGTGATCCCCTGCCCGGACGCAGCAAGCAGCGGCTCAATGTACTGATCAATTAAATTTTTGGTAAACCATGTTCCCTGCACATTTGCAAGTACGCTCACAATAATACATACAAGTACTGTAATACAATGCGGGAGATAATTTTTTGTTACAAAACCGATAATCCTTTTTAAAATCTTTCCCGGATTTTCCACCGTGGGCTTCATGCCCCTTGGCATGGGTCTTCCTGGTCCTGGCATTAAGCCTCACCTCCATTCTCATCAAAATCTCCGCTGCCGCCGGTTTGGGACTCATAAACATCCCGGTAGATCTCATTGTTTGCAAGCAGCTGCTCATGTGTGCCAACACCGTTAATCTTTCCGTCATCAAGCACCAGAATACGGTCGGCGTGCTGCACACTTGAAATACGCTGTGCAATAATCAGTTTCGTTGTTTGCGGAATCTCTGTTGCAAATGCATGGCGAATCTTTGCGTCCGTCGCGGTATCAACTGCACTTGTGCTGTCATCCAGAATCAAAATCTTTGGCTTTTTCAACAATGCCCTCGCAATACAAAGCCTCTGCTTCTGACCACCCGAAACATTATTGCCGCCCTGCTCGATATAAGTATTGTAGCCATCCGGAAATTTCTCAATAAATTCATCCGCACAGGCAAGCTTGCAGGCATGGATGCATTCTTCCTGTGTTGCATTCTTATCGCCCCAGCGCAAATTCTCTAAGATTGTACCGGAAAAAAGAACATTCTTCTGAAGCACTACACTGACTTCATTGCGCAGCGTCTCGATATCGTAGTCGCGCACATCCTTTCCGCCAACTATTACACTTCCCGCCGTTACATCGTAGAGGCGGCTGATCAGATTGACAAGGCTCGACTTTGAACTGCCCGTGCCACCAATAATTCCGATAGTTTCACCAGGACGAATTTTTAAATTGATATCAGTTAGAACACGTTTATCATCCCCCACGTTGTAGCCGAAATCCACATGATCAAAGACAATACTGCCATCCTTTACTTCATAACAAGGATTCTCTGGATTAACCAGATCCGCCTTCTCGTCAAGTACCTCAGCAATACGCCTTGCACTCGCGACACTCATCGACATCATCACGAAAATCATCGAAACCATCATCAGATTCATCAGGATGGTCATGCAGTAGGACAAAAGACTGGTAAGTTCACCTGTGCTAAGCTCTGTGCTATTTGATCCGACAATCAACTTCGCGCCGAACCAGCTAATCAGCAAAATACAGGTGTACACTGTAATCTGCATTACGGGATTATTGTAAGCTACGGTCTTCT
>CAJUCG010000049.1 GCA_910585065.1 uncultured Lachnospiraceae bacterium | reverse complement strand
AGGAAGAGGGATGTGATTATGTGCTAAGAGAGCCGGTGATCAGCCGCCGTCACGCGAAAATCCTAAAGGAGGGGGAGAGATATTTTCTTGTGGATACTAATTCGTTAAATGGAACTTACCTCAACGGGAGAAGACTTGCTGCTCATACAAGGGCGGAGATAAAAAGCGGTGATCGGATTGATTTTGCGGATCTTTGCTTTCGGCTGGGAGCAGATAAAAGATAGGAATGGTTACTAAAATTTTTTATCAAGTGCGATTTTTTCTTGCTGTAAATGGTAAAATGGTATATAATATCAGAAAACAGTAAGGGGAGAAACCGGAATACCGGCAAATAGAAGAGATGGAGAAGAAATATGTAATGGCATTGGATCAGGGAACCACCAGTTCACGCTGCATTTTGTTCACGCAGACCGGGGAGATTGCGGGCATGGCACAAAAAGAATTCCCACAGCTCTATCCACAGCCGGGATATGTGGAGCATGATCCGAATGATATCTGGTCCTCCGAAGTTAGTGTGGCGGTGGAAGCAATGTTAAAAGTTGGTGCGTCTGCGGCAGAAATTGCGGCGATTGGGATTACCAACCAGCGTGAAACCACAATTGTATGGAACCGCCATACCGGAAAACCGGTCTACAATGCGATTGTGTGGCAGTGCCGCCGCACTGCGCCGATGATTGATGAACTCAAACAAAAGGGGCGGGAGGAATGGGTGCAGAAAAAAACGGGACTGATCCCGGATGCGTATTTTTCTGCGACAAAACTAAAGTGGATTCTGGAAAATGTGCCGGGTGCGATGGAGTCTGCGGGGCGGGGAGATCTATTATTTGGCACGGTGGATACCTGGCTTATCTGGAATTTGACACGCGGGAGAGTGCATATTACGGATTATACCAATGCATCCCGCACCATGCTTTTTAATATCGGGGAGCTTTGCTGGGACAGGGAACTTCTTGATTATTTTGGCATTCCGGAAAGTATGCTGCCACAGGTAAAAGGGTCGAGCTGCGTTTATGGGAGAACGGATGCGTCTATTTTCGGCGGCGAGATCCCTATTGCGGGGGCGGCGGGCGATCAGCAGGCGGCACTATTTGGGCAGTGCTGTTTTGAGCCGGGGGAGGCAAAAAACACTTACGGAACGGGCTGCTTTCTGCTAATGAATACCGGAAAAAAGCGCATTGTATCGCAGAATCGTCTGTTGACAACAATCGCGGCAGGGGTGGAAAAAGAGGTGGATTACGCGCTGGAGGGAAGTATTTTTGTGGCGGGAGCGGCGATCCAATGGTTGCGGGATGAGATGGGACTGATAAAAAATGCTGCGCAGTCTGGGGAGGAAGCCGGGAAGGTTGCCGATACAAATGGGGTCTATGTCGTTCCGGCTTTTACAGGTATCGGCGCGCCGTACTGGAATCCATATGCGCGCGGTATGGTGGTTGGGATTACGCGGGGAGCAAATCATGCCCATATCGTGCGCGCGACATTGGAGTCGATCGCCTATCAGGTTTATGATGTGCTTGATTCGATGCGGCAGGATTCGGGGATTCATCTGGAAAGCCTTAAAGTGGACGGGGGCGCGAGCGCGAATAATTTCCTGATGCAATTCCAGGCGGATATTTTAGCAGCGGCGGTATACCGACCGAAATGTATTGAGACAACAGCACTTGGTGCAGCGTATTTGGCAGGGCTTGCCGTGGGATATTGGGAGAGTACGGAGCAGATCAAGAAGAATTGGCAGCTTGAGAGATCCTTTGCAGGCGGGATAACACAGTCCCTTAGGAAAGAGAAGCTTTTGGGCTGGCATCGTACTGTCCGCTGCGCTCTGTCCTGGGCAGATGGAGAGAAAGAATCCGTATAAAAAAAGAGGCTTTTTGGGTATTCTTGAGGAGGAAAGCGCGGGCATGGAGGAATGAAATGTTTGAAAAAAAATTAGATCTTCTTTTACCGAAAAAAGGTTATCAGCGCATGATGCTTAATACGCAGCAGATACGCCTTTATGCCAAGACAGAAAGCGGAGAATGCCATGCCCTTATCTACTATCCGTTTGAGGGGATAAGGGGACTTGCCAGGGAAGGGCAGGAAAATATTGTAAGACAAGTCCGGCAGTATTTCTATGATGCAGGATATATGAGGCTTATGATTTTAAACCTAGTCGAAACAAAAGATGCGTCGAGAGAGAGAACATTGTTTGGAGCATATGAAAATGTCTGGTTTCTTGATGTGGGAACGGGGCGTGTTATTTTGTACGAGGGGCAGGAAGATTTCGATGGTCTGCGCAGGGAACTAGAAAACCAAATCTCTTCTGCGTCGGGGATTTCTCGCGAAGGAAAGCAGGATGGGGAGGAATCAAAATTTGCTGTTTTTCGTTGCAATACATTTTTAATTGCTATAAATATTATTGTTTTTCTGCTCTGTGAAATTTTTGGCTCCACGATGGATACAAAATTTTTGCTTGAACACGGTGCCCTAAATTACCAGAGAGTATTTTTTATGGGCGAGTATTACCGACTTTTTACTTATATGTTCCTGCATGGAGGGATCGATCATCTATTTAATAATATGCTTATCCTGTGGTTTTTGGGAGATAATCTTGAAAAACAGATAGGTCATGTGAAATATTTGATCCTCTATTTTGTATCGGGAATTCTTGCAGGCTTTGTTTCAATGAGTTATAATGGGAGTGTCAATGGGTTCGTCGTTAGCGTTGGCGCGTCCGGGGCGATTTTTGGGGTGAGTGGCGCACTGGCATTTATTGTGTTGGTAAACCGGGGGCATGTGGAAAATCTAAGTATAAGACAGATGATTTTATTTATCGCGCTAAGTTTATATGGCGGCTTTCAGAGTCAGGGGGTGGATAATGTTGCTCATGTGGGAGGGCTGGTAGCGGGAGTATTCCTAGGGCTGCTGCTTTACCGCAAAAAAAAGCCGGGAGTGGATTCGCGGCAGAAAAGAGGTTGGATTGAAGATTAATTTGTATTATGGCGGAAGAGGTCTGATCGAAGACCCGACGCTCTATGTGATGAACCGGATTACTTCCGTTTTGGAGGAGCTGCGCGTCCAGGTGGAAAGATATAATCTATATGAAGAGAAGAGTAATATTACTGTTCTTCCCAATACACTCAAGGAGGCGGACGGCATTATTTTGGCGGTGAATCTGGAATGGCTTGGGATTGGCGGATATATGCATCAGTTCTTAGATTCCTGTTGGCTGTATGCGAACAAGGAGAAAGTGCGCAGTACCTATATGATGCCGGTGGTGGTCGCCACAACTTACGGGGAGCGGGACGCAGAAAATATGTTGGTTAAGGCGTGGGAGTTAATGGGGGGATTATCTGCGGAAGGCATTCGGGTTTTTGTGGAAAATCAGGCGGAGTTTGAGACAAGTATGCCGTACCGGGCAATTATTGAGAAGAAATCTGAAGAGTTTTATCGTATTATCAACCAGAAGGGCAGGATCCTGCCAAGCAGCAATTATGTGGTAAAAGAAAGTATTCCGGTCAGTCAGCCGCTTGATTTGACCCCGCAGGAGAGCGAACAGCTCTCAAAGTATGTGTCGGATGATGCGAGGGTACAAAAGCAGAAGAAAGATATCGAAGAGTTGGCGCAGTTGTTTAAAGGGATGCTTGGAAGTGAGGGCGCGCCGGAAGAACGCTATGAATTTGAGAAAAGTTTTAGGGAAAATTTTAAACCCCAGGGAAAAGATTTCCATGCGGTATATTCTGTATATTTTACGGATGTAGAGAAAACACTTATTATAGAGATTGCGGGGGAGAGTCTTCGCTGTTATTACGGGGAGAAAAAAGAGAGTGATGTGGATATGGCGGCGAAGACAACGCGGGAAGTGATGAATAAAATTGTAAATGGCAGGACGACATTTCAGGGGGCATTTATGTCCGGGGAGCTAACCTGCAAGGGGGATTTTAAGACGCTGCGCACATTTGATAATTTTTTCACTTTTAATATTCTTCCTTAGGACAATATATTTGCAGTATACTGATTTGTAAAGCTAATAATTAGGGTTTATAATTGCAAAAAGTGCAAATGGTGTTTTTGAGTTTAATAAAAAGGAGTCAGATGTTTTGTTTCGGATTTGGGCAAAAATATGGAAAGAGAACCGGTTGCTGAAGGATATGGTGGTGTGTAATGACGATGCGCAGATGACGCGCACGCACAAAGTATTTGCGGCGATGGATGAGATCTGTATCGCATTTGATCTCTCAAAACCGCTCTGGCTTGACGCTACGGTCGCGGAGTTTAAAAAGCATGATAAGGCAAGATTTACACAGGATAATTTTATAGATAAAATAGAGTTTGATTTTCTTGAAGTCCATGTGATTGAAGAGGATTGAACCGCAGAAATTATTTTCTGGCGAAAGGAAGGATGCGGAATGAAAAAACTTGCGAAAAGCAGGATTTCTAGTACGGTGCTGCTGGGCGTTTTGTTTTTTGCCGCAGGCTGCGGGAGCAAAGGGGAAGATCCGCTGCCGAATTATGTTGTGAATAAGGTGCAGACCAAAACTACGGCGGAGAATACGCAGGCAAACGAAGGGGAATCTAAGGAGGAAGAGGAAAAGGCACCGCTGGGAAATTCTAGTATTATGCAGGAAGATCTGGCGGGGGGAAAAGAGCTAGAAAAAGGTGCTTTAGACGGAAAGGGAGAAAAGGATTCCTTGCAGGAAAAAGAGACAGGGGAAAAGAATCTTGACGGTGAGGATATGGGGGCGGCGGAAACGGAGGGTGAGGGATTATTAAACGATCCGGAAGGTGAACTGTATGTGACAGGAACGGTGGATGGTTTGGAGGAATCCTCCTCGAACTCTGTTTTGCAGAGTGTGGAATCCGCAGAGGAAATAGATTTGCTCCCTGCTGGAACAGCGGTGGATATCCGTGCTTTGACTGCCTCCGACCAGATAAAGAGCTGTTTTTCCTATGGGGAAGTGCCGGAGGCGGTCTTTGAGCGGATGAAGGGCAATTCCTACAAGGAGGACTGCACAGTCGCGCTCTCGTCACTCCGCTATGTCAGGGTGCTGCACTATGGGTTTGACGGGGAAGTACACATCGGAGAACTTGTTGTAAATCAATCGATTGCACAGGAGATTCGGGATATCTTCTTGGAACTTTTTGATGCGGAGTATCCAATCGAAAAGATGGTGCTGATTGATACATACAAGGGAGATGATCGCGCTTCTATGGAGGATAATAACACGACCGCGTTTAATTTTCGCACGGTGGAAGGAACAAAAACGCTCTCGAAGCACGCACTGGGACTTGCAGTCGACATCAATCCGTTGTATAATCCATATATTCCGGAACGGGAAGGAGTTCCTGAGGTACTCCCGGAAAATGCAGCACCGTATACCGATCGATCAGCGGAATGTGAGTATTATATTAAACAGGGAGATTCCTGCTATGAAGCCTTTGTAAATCGGGGATTCGTGTGGGGCGGAGACTGGGCAAAGGGAAAGGATTATCAGCATTTTTCAAAAACTCCGTAAATAACTTGCCATCGTATAATATAGGAAAAGGGAGTATATTATGTCATACACAGCTTTATATAGAAAGTTTCGTCCGGATAATTTTGATGAAGTGAAAGGGCAGGATGCGATTGTTACAACACTGCGCAATCAGGTGAAGTCCGGGAAAACGGGACACGCATATCTTTTTTGCGGAACCAGAGGCACCGGCAAGACCACGGTGGCAAAGATTCTTGCAAAAGCGGTGAACTGTGAGGATCTACAGAATGGAAGTCCCTGCAATAAGTGCGTGATCTGCCGCGCGATTCAGTCGGGAAGTTCAATGAATGTGATTGAGATTGATGCGGCATCAAATAACGGTGTGGACAATATTCGCGAGATTGTGGATGAGGTAAAATATTCGCCGACGGAAGGAAAATATAAGGTGTATATTATCGACGAGGTGCATATGCTCTCCCCCGGCGCGTTCAACGCGCTGTTAAAGACCTTGGAGGAGCCGCCCTCCTATATTATGTTTATCCTGGCGACCACGGAGGTGCAAAAAATCCCTATTACGATTCTTTCCCGCTGTCAGCGATATGATTTTAAGCGGATCACCGTGGACTGCATTGCCGAACGCCTAACCGAATTGATGGAGCGGGAGGGATTATCCGCGCAGGAAAAGGCACTGCGTTATATTGCAAAGATGGCGGACGGCGCGATGCGTGACGCGCTCAGCCTCCTAGATCAGTGCATTGCATTTTACCCGGACAAAACGCTCGGCTATGAAGAGGTATTGGAGGTATTAGGAAGCGTCGATGTCGAGGTGTTTGCGAGGCTTTTGCGCTATATTTGCGGCGGTGATATCAGTTCATGCATCTTGCTGCTCGACGAAGTGATTATTGCAGGCGGAGAACTTGTGCAGTTTGTACTTGATTTTACCTGGTACTTAAGAAATCTGCTTTTGCTCAAAGTCTCGGAGGAGATGGAGGGGATTCTCGATGTTTCACAAGACCAGGCAGCACTGTTAAAACATGAGTCCGAAGTGGTGGAAGGTGAAGTTTTAATCCGCTATATCCGCATTTTTTCTGAGTTATCTAATCAGATAAAATATGCCACACAAAAGCGTGTTATTGTAGAAGTGGGGTTAATTAAGCTATGCTGCCCTGCAATGGAAACAGATTACAGTTCGCTAGTTGATCGGGTGCGGCAGCTAGAAGCTCGTTTAGAGAGCGGCAGTTTTGTGCAGAATTCTCAAAAAAAAGCAAAGGAGGAGCAGGGAGAAAAGGAAGTGCTGCCATTGCCCCCCGCAGTTACGGAGGATATGCGAAAGATTGCGGCAAGCTGGGGGGAGATTTTAAAAAAGCTGCCGCCGCTTGTGCGCACTGCACTGATTGGCGCGAGACCTTCGCCGGGAAAGGAAAATTTACTGCTGCTTGTGTTTGAACATGAAGTTGACCGGAGGCTGGTGGAGGATCGGCTTGCACAGGTGCAGAATGCGGTGCAGGAAGTGGCAGGAAAATCGGTCGAGGTGCGCACAGTCAATCACCAAGCGGAGAGTCAGGGGGGCATGGGCTATCCTGATCTGACCAAAATAATAAAAAAAATTCCCGTTGAGTATGTGGATGAATAAGAGGAAGGAGATAGTAAAATGGCAAAACGTGGAGGATTTCCAGGAGGGGCAATGCCCGGCAATATGAATAATCTGATGAAGCAGGCACAGAGAATGCAAAAGCAGATGGAAGAAAAGACAAAAGAGATGGAGGAGAAAGTCTGGGAAGCGAGTTCTGGGGGCGGGGCGGTCACAGTAAAAGTATCCGGCAAAAAAGAAGTGGTGGAGGTAGTGCTTGCACCTGAGGTAGTGGACCCGGACGATATTGAAATGTTACAGGATCTGATTATGGCGGCAACTAATGAGGCATTGCGCAAGATGGAGGAGGAGTCGGCAGAGATGATGAATTCCATTGCGGGCGGTCTCGGAAATTTTGGTGGTCTGTTCTAAAGCGAGGGCGATGTGGATTATTATAGTAGTCAAATCAGTAATCTGATTGCAGAGTTGGCAAGGCTGCCGGGGATCGGTCAAAAGACTGCGCAGCGTCTGGCATTTCATATTATCAATATGCCGCTTGAGCAGGTGGAAAAACTCTCTGCCGCAATGATATCAGCGCGGAATAATATCCATTACTGCAAGGTGTGCTGCACATTGACAGATGGAGAGATCTGTCCGATCTGTGCAAGTGCAAAGCGCGATCACAAAACCATTATGGTGGTAGAAAATGCGAGGGATCTGGCGGCTTACGAGAAGACAGGCAAATATGAGGGAATCTACCATGTCCTGCACGGCGCGATCTCTCCGATGCTCGGTGTAGGTCCTGCCGATATTCGATTAAAAGAACTTTTGACGCGCCTGCAGGGTGAGGTGGACGAGGTGATTATCGCGACAAATTCTAGCCTGGAGGGGGAAGCGACTGCAATGTATATCAGCAAGCTGGTAAAGCCGACGGGAATCAAGGTGACACGGATTGCAAGCGGCGTTCCGGTGGGCGGGGATTTGGAGTATATCGATGAGGTCACTTTGCTGCGCGCGCTGGATGGCAGAGTGGAATTGTAGTATTATTTTAAGAAAGAACTGCAAAATTGGAAATTGAAATTTGCATATCGGATGGGAGTTTATAAAAAAGGAGGTACATCGTGAGTGAAAGCAATATACTTTCTGCGGGGCTTAGTGAGCTGAAAGAACTAAAAGAAATGCTGGTTTGTCTGGAAAATGACAAGGCGTTAAATTTGGAGCTGTCAGCAAAAGAAGAGGAGTTGGAAAGGCAGATCCAAATTTTGGAAAAACAGCTTTCCGATAAAACTGCGCTGGTGACAAAGCAGAGAAGCACAGAGCTTGGGGCAACTTATAATGAGCAGTTAGAAAAGACAAAGAGCCGGTTAAAGAAAGTGCGCGCGAAAAAAGAGAAGCAGAAAAGCACGCTGGTATCCGACCGTATTGTGGCGGAGACCGCACAGGTGCGCGAGGAGAGGGATCAGCTTTACGATCAGATCAAAAAACTTTACAAGGAGAGTAAAATCTCGCGCATTTTTAACAATAATTTTGTTCATGCTCTTTTAATTCCTCAGAGTTTTAAAGATATTTTAATTATATTGCTTACGCTTGCCATTGTGCTGTTTCTGCTGCCATGTGGAATTTATTATCTGGCTTTCCGTCCAAAAACGATATATCTGATTGTGGTCTATATTGTGACCGTACTTATTTTTGGCGGGCTTTATGTTGCAGTTGGCAGGATAACGAAAGAGCGGCATCCCCAGACATTTGAAAAAATTAAGTCACTGCGCCGCGAGTTGAAAAACAATCAGAAGAATATTCGAAATATGGAGCGCGCGATCCGAAAAGATAAGGATGAGAGCCAGTATGATTTGGGAAAATTTAACAGTGAATTAAAGGAATTAGAGGAAGAATTAGAGCGCATTGACACGGATAAGAAGGCGGCGTTTAAAAAATTCGACGCAGAGACAAAGGCAGCGATCGCTGCGCAGATAGCGGCGGAATTTGCGACCGGACTTGACCCACTGCGCAAAGAGCATGACGAGATCTACGAGCAGCAAAGGCGCACGGAGGAAAATATTAAGAAACTCTCAATGAAGCTTACCAGTGAATACAATTCCTATCTGGGAAAGGAAAACCTTGATATTCAGATGATCACTGCACTGATTCGCATTATGGAGGCGGGCAGAGCGGCAACAGTTACAGATGCATTAGTGGTGTACCGCAGCGAGCCGGATGCAGGAAAAGAACTAGAAGGGGATCTGGAGTCCAATGCGGGAGAGGAGCAGGAAGGGGAATTAGAACAAGATACAGAAGGAGAGAGGGAAGAAGAACTAGAGCGAGACATGGGAGGAGAGGGAAAAGAGGAATTGGAGCCTAGCACCAATGAAGATAAGAGTATCCCAAAAAGGGGAGAGGAAGGCTAAAGCTTTCCTCCCCCTTTTTTATTAAGTGATAAAGTATACGATTTTTCTATCAATTCTGCTCGATTAACAATTCAAAAAATTCTTCCGCAGGCATTGGTTTTGCATAGCAGTAGCCCTGTACTTAGTCACGGACTATATTTTTAAGAAGATCCACCTGCCTTTGAAAATGATTGCGCCTCTGCATCCCCTTTAATACCCGGTGAGTTTCATTTTCCGGGATATCGTCGAGGTTTAGCGTACTCTCCCCGCTATTTTTTAGATAGTCTGCAAGCATAAAAGCCGTGTCAAGTACCAGCAAAAACTCTGTGATACAGCTACAGGTGCTGTCTTGACATATACCGCCGCCAAAGCGAGTACTCATATTGCTGCAAAAAAGAACTTTCTGCTGATATTTTAACAAAAAATGGATGATTTTTTAGGGCGGGTTTATCTACGGCACATAGGAGCCGAGCAGTACTTTTTTTCGGTCAAGTTTATAGATAAAATGTCGTATTCCGTCGAAAATCTGGTCGGAAAGTGACATTACTGTGTGCAGCCTTGTCGTCTGCAAAAGCATTTGATCGAGCAGACCGGAAATATTGACAATACCCGTAATATAGTAATCACCGACAAAGGGCAGTTGCTTGTCCACTCCTGCGCCCGGACGCAGCGGTCCTTCTCCAAGAGTGTAGTAACCGACGTGCGAGGAGCGGCCAAGAGAGGCATCGATTGCAATGATAAGCGGATTTTCATGGAGCTGATAAATTTTATCGATCGTTTCCTGAAGATTTTTTGCGTGTACGGGTTCTTTTAGTGTACCATATACAAAATAGGGGGAATTTCGCAGGATCTGATAAAGTTTGTGTCCAAGTAATGGTCCTAGGCAATCCCCGGTCGCGCGGTCAGAACCAATGCATAAAAAAATCAGCGGTCGTTCTCCGAGATCTTTTATTAGCAGCTGATAGAGGCTGTCGCCAAATTCAATGGAGGCATAGCGGTCGTTTGTATTAAAATATAGGATTTTCTTTTCTTTCTGCATAACAAAATATTTCGCTGCCTTTCTTTGATTTATTGTATTCTAAGTATTTCCATTGCCATAAAAGATAGACATACAAAAATGGAATATTTTACAATACTGGTACAAAAAAGGGAAAAAGTGGGAGGTTTATCCAATATAAAACGGAAAAATGTGTGAAAACAGAGTTGGCAGACGTATTCTGCGATAAGTTTTCTTTTATTCTGGCGTTCTTTTGACAAAATAATCCGGACATTTCGTGATACGATGGCGGAAAAAAGAAAGGCGGGGAAATAGTTCCATGATAGAAAATATTTGCAGTAATATGGCAGGAAAGGAAAAGGAATACCCGGTTAGCGGGAGGAAACCACCAAAAAATGTGCGACAGATTGGTACATTTACGGGTGATTTTCGAATTTATGTAGAAGATTATGTACATACTTTTACTCATTGGCTGGCGGAACAAGAGCATACAGAATGTGTGGCGGTACTGGTCGGTGAGTTTGCGCGATCGGAACACGCAAGAGAGGTTTATGCCTACGGGACAGTGACGGCAAAGCAGGCGTGCGCAAATGGGAAGATAGAGATGAACGCTCAGGTGTGGACACAGGTTTATGAGACCATCAAACACTATTTTCCGGATGGAGAGATTGTGGGATGGTTTTGCGGGGGGACAAGCTTTACGGCGGAGGAGAAGGAGGAAATTTTTAAGATACATCTCGATCATTTTGCGGGTGCAGATCGAATTTTACTTCTATATGATTTCTTAGATCAGGAGGAAGAATTTTACCGCTATGAGGATGGGGAGATGAAGTGCCAGGGGGGATACTATATTTATTATGAAAAAAATACGGAAATGCAGAATTATATGATTGAACAAAAGCAGGGCAAGGGCAATGAGGAGAATGTGGATGATCGCGCAGTACGCGAAGTGCGCGCGCGGTGGAATGTGGAGAAAAAGGCGGAGACAGACGGGGAGGGAGAAAAAAAAGAAGAGAGCGTGTCAAGAAAAGGGGGAGGGCGTTTTTTCTATTCGGTTGGCATTGTGATGAGCGCGGTCGCACTGATTGCCGCCGCATCAATGCTCTACAATCAAGAGAGGCTGAAGGGATTTGAGCAGACATTAAATAAATTGCTTGGCAGTGGGGAGGAGAAGGAGCCGGATGCCAGAGAGGCTTCTTCGGGAAAGACCGAAGAGGAACAGGGGAAGGACAATTCGGGGAAGAATGAGACGATGACATGGGAAATTACTGCTAGTGTTGCACCGGAAAAAAAGGATGAAAGTGAGTCGGATAATTTAGATGAGCAGCAGGAAAAAGAGGGGGAGGACAAAGATTCGAAGGGGAATTCAAGCGGGGATAAACAGACAGAGCAAGACGGTAGGGAAAATGACGGGAAGACAGAGGTGGATTCAGACGATGGCGAACGGACAAGCCAGGAGTTAAATGACGGACGAACAGAGCAGGGCGATGACAAGGAAAACGAAGGCAAGGGGGGAGGTGCCCAGACTGGTGCCGATTCGGATGAAGACAAACAGACAGACCAAAAGCTAAGTGATGGGCAGACAGAACAGGGCGACGACAAAGAGAGCAGTGGAGGGATAGAGGGTGAGGATAAGGAAAACCAAAGTGAAGGCGAACAGGTAGAGCAGGAGAAGAATAATCAGACAGATGGGGAAATCCATATATCGGATGGGGAGGATAACGGGGATCCTGCGGGCACAAACGAGGAAACTACGCCAAAACCGGGCGATGCTGTGCAGACAGGGGGGATTGGAGGACCGGGTGTGGCAGTAGATACTTCGAAGATGCAGATTTATACTGTTAAGTCCGGGGACACATTGGTTGGTATCTGTCGAAAATTTTATGGAAATTTAACGCAGTTGGAATATATTAAGGAGCTGAATCAGATTAACAATGAAAATCTAATTTATGTGGATCAGGAACTGGTACTGCCTTAAAGGAAAGAAAAAAACATTGTCTTTTTCTAAAGTCATGCTATAATGAAAAATGGCATGACTTTTATCGTTAGGAGATGACAGAACATTTATATAGTTATAAGGAAAAGCGTTTTGAAATGGAGTTTATTATATGAAACAATTTGACCGAAGATTGCGCTTGGCAGAAAATCATGAAAAGGAAAGCCGCAAAAAGTTTTTGGCTCCGTTGATTTTTTTAGCGGTTGTGCTTATCGTTATATTAGTTTTCTTTCTTGGGCGGGGGAAGGGAAAGGTGTATAATGCTTACGACACAATACAGACGGCGCAGTTGAGTACGGACAGTACAATTCATTATTTGCCATTTGACGGAGGGTATCTTTGCTATGGAAGAGATGGAGCCGCAACGTTTGATGCGCAGGGAGGACAGCGTTGGAATATTGCCTATACTATGAAAAATCCGATTGCAGTCGTATGTGGTACATACACTGCGATCGCGGACAAGGGCGACAAACAATTTTATATTGTGGATGGACAGGGAAGCTCCGCCCATTTTGAATTGACGGAAAAAATTGCAGCATTAAGCATTGCATCGCAGGGTGTTACAGCAGTTATGGTAACAGGGGAGGAAAATGATCATATTTATCTGTATGAGCCGGGCAGTCAAAAGGAACTTATCGACATTATGACGGTGACAAAGAACAATGGCTTCCCGCTTGCTCTTGCCCTTTCACAGGATGGAAGAAAGTTGGTCACTTCCTATATTTCTTTTGATAGCGGCTCCTGTGTAAGCTGGGTTACTTTTTATAATTTTGGTGAGGTGGGACAGAACTATGTGGATAATATGGTCGGCTCCTATTCCTTTGAAGAACTGGTGCCGGAGCTTGCATTTGTGACAAATGATATTGCGATGATCTGCGGGGAGATAGAGATTGTATTTTATCGTGTCACAGAGGTTCCAAAGGTCATGGCAAAGGAGGAATTTTCTGATCGGATACAAAGTGTTTTCTACAGCAAAACGCATACTGGTCTGGTGCTTGGCACAGCGAAGGGCAGCGAGGGCAGGCTTGTGATGTATCGCAACGATAAGGGAAAAAAAGTGTTGGATATGGAATTTTCTGGAAATTATAAAGGCATCTATACCTCAGGGGAGGATATTGTGTGTTATGACAGCGGGGAGCTGACCATCTATAATCTATCCGGAAAGCAGAAATTTTATGGCACAGCAGTAAAGAATATCAATGCTGTTTTTCGTGTGGACGATGGCATAAGATACCTGCTAATTGGGGATGAGACAGCGGATACGATCCGATTAAAGCGGGTAGAGCAATAAGGAGGGAGCAGATGAATGTATTATTGATAGTGATCTTGGTGTTTTTTATTATCCATGCCCTTATTGGGATGAAGAGGGGATTGATAAAAACGATATTTTCTATGTTTTCGGTGATTGTCGCACTGCTTGCGACCGCTTTTTTAAGTCCGATTGTCACACAGAAATTACAGGAAAATGAGAAGGTTATGGCTTATTTTGCAGAGAAAGCGGACGCGCTGCTTCCATTTGATGAAGTGCAGTCAATATCAAATCTTGAGAAAAAGAAATCGGAACAGATGGAGTTTTTAGAATCGCTGCCGTTACCGGAGAGCATTCGCAGGCAGCTAACACAAAATAATAGCAGGGACTATTATACAGCACTTGGTGTGGACACATTTCGCGCTTATCTGTGCAATTATATTGCCTGTATGATTATTAGTGCTCTCTCCTTCATGCTGACTTTTTTGGCAATGATCGCACTTTTGAAAGTGCTTTGTTTTTCGCTGGATCTGATCAGTAAATTGCCGGTACTCAACCAAGTAAACCATCTGCTTGGCATGGCAGCGGGCATGGCATATGCACTGTTACTCGTCTTTGTGGGCGGGGTGATTCTGACCGCTTTTGCTTCGACGGGGGTGGGGCACAGTTTGATGGAGATGGTAAATGACAGTGCGATTCTTAGTTTTCTCTACAATAATAATCCACTGCTTGGAAAGGTTGCTGACTTAAGCAATATACTGTCCTAGAAGAAAAGGATAGGGGTAAGAAATGGATTGAATTTGTAATATACTTTCGCTATTTACAGAAATAAGAGTTTCCTGTTGCCTTAGGTTAAGTTTTATTAAAGGACAGGAAAACTAAGGAAGGGGATTAAAATGGAAGCAGTGATTTTTGATATGGATGGTTTGATGTTTGATACGGAGCGGATTTTTATAGAAGCGTGGGACTATGCCGGAGAGAAAATCGGTATTGGCAAAGTGGGGTATATGAATTTGAAGACACTCGGTCTAAATAAAAAAGAGGCGGATGCCGTTTGCCGGCAGGAATTTGGAGAAAATTGTGATCTGGAAGAACTGCGCAGATACAGTAAGGAATTTATTTCTAATTACTATAAGAACAACAAAGTTCCAGTGAAAAAGGGACTTTACCATTTGTTAGATTATTTAAAGGAAAGGAAATTCCATTTGGCAGTGGCTTCTTCCTCGCCGCGCTGGGAGGTGGAGCGGCATTTAAAGGATGCGGGAGTTTTTGAATATTTTGAAGCGGTAGTTTGCGGGGATATGATTGAAAAGTCAAAGCCTGCACCAGATATCTATTTTGCGGTCTGTGAAAATCTTGCACTTTCCCCTTCTGTATGCTATGCGATAGAGGATTCAAAAAACGGATTGCTCTCTGCTTATCGGGCGGGCTGTGTGCCGCTTATGGTGTCGGATTTATGGCAGCCGGACGAGGAGGTGCGGCAGTTTGTGACGGGGATTTTTGAGGATCTGGAGAAGGTTAAGGATTATCTGGAAACCAAAGAGATCTAAAAAAGAAAAAATTACTTAAAAAAGTAGTTGACAAACAAAAAAAAGCATGGTATACTAGCAAAGCTTTCACAGAGAACAACTAGAAAAAAGGGTGTTCAAAAAAAGAAAAAATAAATTTAAAAAACTTGTTGACAAATGCAGAATCATGTGATATTATATAAAAGCTGCTTCGAAAGACAGCAAAAAAATTCCAGAGAACCTTGATAACTTAATAGTGAAACAACCTTGAAATTTCCAAATAAAAGT
>CAJUCG010000048.1 GCA_910585065.1 uncultured Lachnospiraceae bacterium | reverse complement strand
ACGGTGCGTAAGTGTCGATCGTCGCAATCTCCACATCGTTCTCCACATAGACCACATAGTCGATCTCACCCACACCGCGCTTTGCATAGCATTTTAAATTGTGGTAGGCGACAATATATTCCACGCGCCTGTTGGTAAGCTGTTCATCCAGCTCCCCGCTATTGTAAAAGAGCGCGCGGTACTGCTTCGCTGTCCCGTCAAGCCGCACAGCAAAATAACTCTCCACAAAAGAGACCAGATCCTCTGGAAGTTTTTCCAAAAGAGTGTTCTCCTGCACGGAAAGCGTCGGGGTTGGAAGAGGCGTTGGCGTTGGAGTCGGTGTTGGGGTAGCGGACGGAAGCGGCGTAGGCATGGAAATCCCTGCAGCACTTAAAATATTTGCACCCGAAAAAGTGCGGGGAACGATATTTGCATTTGTCTGCGCCGCCTCCACTTGCCCCTCATTCTTTTGGGACTTTTTTGTGCCGCTTTCTCCGATCGGAAATGTAACCATCCCGATCCCCATAATCAATGTTCCAAGATATAATGTCAGCTTTCTATACTTTTTCTTCATCTATTCTCACCAGCAAATAAATTTGGAATCTCCGCTCTATACCAGAGCCTTCCTAATTTTAAATATAACCAAATCAAGTCTTCTCAATACAAAATCAAGCAGGCACTGTGCCGCCGTCATAATACAAATCTAACAAAAAGAAAAAAAGGAATAAAAAAATGCACCTGATAGGATTCGAACCTACGACACCCGGCTTCGGAAGCCGGTGCTCTATCCAACTGAGCTACAGATGCATGGTAAATTTATTTATAAGACTGTTATCTATTATAGCGCGTTTTAATAAGTTTGTAAAGAAGAAATTTTGCATTGTCTTTTATTTCCTTCATCAGATTTGCTTTTTAAGCGGTATAGACTGCCACTTGTTGGTACTTCCCGCACCAAACTTTCCTCTTTTGCCGCTGCAATCAGCGCGTCGCTCCCGGCATTCTCTGGCAGATCGATCACTTTTCCGCCTTTCCCATCAGTTTCAAAAAGAGCCGTTTAAGAGTAAATTTTGCTCCCCAACGGCTCTTCTTAAAAAAATAAATTTTTCTTACTCTGCTGACAAAAACTGATCGATCCCGCTTGCCGCCGCCTTTCCTGCACCCATTGCAAGAATCACGGTCGCCGCGCCGGTCACGGCATCCCCGCCGGCATAGACACCTCTCTTTGTGGTCTGACCATTCTCCTCCTGCGCCACAATGCATTTGTGACCATTGATCTCAAGCCCCGAAGTCGTTGCAGAAATCAGAGGGTTCGGACTGGTTCCCAGCGACATAATCACCGTATCTAAGGCAAGTTCAAATTCGGAACCTGCCTTTTCCACAGGTCTCCTCCTGCCGGAGGCATCCGGCTCGCCAAGTTCCATTTCCACGCAGATCATCCCGCGCACCCAGCCATTTTCATCCACGAGAATTTCCTTCGGGTTAGTGAGGAGATTAAAGATAATTCCCTCCTCCTTTGCGTGGTGAACTTCTTCTACACGCGCCGGAAGCTCAGACTCGCCGCGCCGATACACAATATGCACCTCCGCCCCCAAGCGCAGTGCTGTGCGTGCCGCGTCCATCGCCACATTGCCGCCGCCGACTACCGCAACCTTTTTTCCATGGAAGATCGGTGTGTCATAATCCTCAAGATAAGCCTTCATCAAATTGTTTCTGGTTAAGAACTCATTCGCTGAGAACACGCCATTTGCGTTCTCCCCCGGAATTCCCATAAATTTTGGCAGTCCCGCGCCGGAACCAATAAATACTGCGGAGAATCCCTCCTCGTTTAAAAGCTCATCCACCGTTGTGGACTTTCCAATCACAACATTCGTCTCAATCTTTACGCCGAGGGATTTCACATTTTCAATCTCCGCCGCAACCACGGTCTGTTTGGGAAGACGGAATTCCGGAATCCCGTATACCAGCACACCGCCAGGCTCGTGCAGTGCCTCAAAGATCGTCACATCATAGCCCGCCTTTGCCAACTCACCCGCACAGGTAAGTCCCGCCGGACCGGATCCTATCACTGCCACCTTCTTTCCCTTCTTTTCCGATGCCCCCTGCGGGCGAATCTCGTTCTCCCTTGCCCAGTCCGCTGTAAAACGTTCTAATTTCCCGATGGAAACCGGATCGCCCTTAATACCCCGGATGCACTTTGCCTCACATTGGCTCTCCTGAGGGCAGACACGCCCACAGATAGCAGGAAGCGCGGAATACATCGAAAGAATCTGAAAGGATTCTGAAAGTTTATCCTCCTCGATCGCGCGGACAAATCCCGGAATATCAATATTTACCGGGCATCCCTTCTGACACTGCGGATTTTTGCATTTTAAGCAGCGGGAAGCTTCCGCCATCGCCTCCTCTTTATTGTAACCTAGGCATACCTCGTCAAAGTTTGTCGCCCGCACCTGCGGATCTTGTTCTCTGACCGGTACTTTCTTTAATACATCAATTTCCATAGACTGTTCACCATACCCTTTCCGAATCATTCGTTGCTGCAATGCCCGCAGCCGCCGTGGTGCGTCGCGCCCTCTTTTTCACGCAGGATCGCACGTCCTTCCTCGGTCTTATACATCTGCGCGCGCTTCATCGCCTCGTCAAAATTCACCATATGCCCATCAAATTCCGGTCCGTCCACACAGACAAACTTTACCTCGCCTCCCACGCTTAGCCGGCACGCACCGCACATTCCTGTTCCGTCCACCATAATCGGGTTCATGCTGACCACCGTCGGAATTCCAAGCTCTTTTGTCAAGAGACACACAAATTTCATCATAATTAACGGTCCGATAGCAATGATAAGATCGTAGGTTTGATTTCCATTATTTACCAAATCTTTGATCTTATCATTGACATTGCCCTTAAACCCGTAGGAACCATCATCCGTTGCCACATAGACATTGCCCGCGACCGCCTTCATCTCCTCTTCAAGAATAATCAGATTCTTGCTTCTCGCACCGATAATGCAGTCTGCAAAAACACCCTGGCTGTGCAGCCATTTCACCTGCGGATAAACTGGTGCAGTACCCACGCCGCCTGCCACAAATAAAATCTTTTTCTTTTTCAATTCGGCGATCGGTGTATCAATCAGCTCCGATTTACAACCGAGCGGTCCTGTAAAATCGCGCAGACAATCGCCCTCGTTATACTCTGCCATCATCTTTGTGGATGCACCGACAGCCTGCACAACAATGGTCACTGTACCCGCGGCCACATCGTAATCACATATGGTAAGTGGAACGCGCTCCCCCTTCTCATCCATCTTTACCATCACAAACTGCCCCGGAGCGCAGTTTTTTGCCACACGCGGTGCCTTTACCTCCATCAGAAAAATATTATCTGACAAAAACCGCTTTTTTGTAATCTCGTACATACATTTCTCTCCTATCCATTTTTCGATCTATCCTATAAGAATTAGATATCATCATAATGATGCTTCTTTGTCGCGGCGATCACCACAACAACTGCAAGCACTGCCAAAGCCGCCACGATCGTGATCATCACCGGAAAGATGGACTGCGCTGGATATTGCACTGCATCAATATCAAAAAGTTCCACCTCCACATCCGTGATCTGCGCCCAGGCATCAGCAAAATTGGTGGACTCATTTTTTAAATCCACACTTCCCCCCAGACTCTCTATCAATTCTTTGTCTGCCTGGAGCTGGCTGAAAAGTTCTGTGCCGTCCGCAAGTCTGAAACTTACGTCCGAGAGATTGATATTTGCCTCGCAGCCATTTGTAGTATTCCACCAGGAACCATACCCAAAATAAAGTGTCTGCGCCCCGGAAAGCCAGGTAAGCACCGGCGCGAAATCCGACTCCGCCGTATAGTCACCGGACGCTTTCATCTCGTTCGCAAGAATTGACTGATCGTAGCAAAGCTCATCATTTGCGTACACGCTAAAACCAGCGGCGGATAATTCAATTCGAATCTTTGCGCCATCTTTGATATAATCGTCTACAATTTTGTAATTATAAAGATTTGCATCGAAATACCCGCCAAACCCCTCACTGTTAAAACCAAAATAGGAACCTGGAGTAAAATAAATTCTTCCGTCATAGTCCTCCGTGCCCTGAATGGCAAAGATCGTGCCAAGTTCATGTACTTCCCAGGTCGGCTTTGCATAGAACTCAAAGACAACGCCCTGCGAGGTATCCACACCGTGGAACGGGTTATCAAAAATATAAACAGGGGTGAAATCGCCGCTTGTCTCCCCGTGCAGCGACAGATCAATCGCTTCCACATCCACATAATTGTTTTTGTTTGGCTCAAAGCCCTCTGCCGCCAAGGACAACCGCCCTGCCGTGGCGCAGAACAAACATACAGCAAGCAGTGCTGCTAACAATTTTCTTTTCATAACAGCCTCCGTTCAAAGCATGGTAAAAGCATCCGACTGCCGATTCAGTTCCTTTACAATCTGGACACTGGACTCCACATTCGTGTAGACCTGGTTGATTTGTTCCACAAGGCTTGACGTGCTTTCCGCCGAGAGGGAAACTCCTTGATTGCACTCGCCGACTGCCTCCGCAATCCGCCCCATCTGTCCCGTCATATCCCCGATCATCTGATTTAATTCATTCATTCGGCTCAGGAAATTGTTCATCTCCTCGCTGACGCTGTCCGCCTCTTCGCGATACTGTTTGCCCGCGTCCGCATGGTGATCATAATCCGGCAGAATAGCCTCCGAGATATAGCGCATAATATCATTTGCATTTGCATTTAACTCGCCCACAGCACCAACAACAACCCCGTTAATATTCTGAATTTTATTTGCTGTCTCCCGGCTCGAATCCGCAAGCTGCCTGATCTCATCCGCTACCACGGCAAAACCGCGCCCCACATCCCCGGCGCGTGCCGCCTCAATGGATGCGTTGAGTGCTAACAAATTAGTTTGACTAGAAATGCTTAAAATCTCATCCGTCAGCTCATTAACATGATTTACGCTCTTACTGTTCTCAATAGCCGCATTGAGTCGCTCCATAATAGCCTGAATCATCTTGTTGGTTTCTTCTTTATTTTTCTTTGCATTTTCCTCCATCTGCCCGGCACGCAATTTCATCTGCATCGTGCTTTCCTGGATCTGTTTTGACACTCTCGCCACCTCATCCACATGACTGCCGATCTCGTTTGTCTGGTCATTCATATTATTGACGGTAGTTGAGATATTGTCCATTGTAGCCGCAATCTCCTCGGAGGAAGCGGAAATATCACTTGAATTTGTATTCGCCTTATGAATACTCTGATTTACATTGATAAATGCCTGGTTCAAATCATTTGCAGAGGAAACAATCTGTGCTATAATTTTTTGTAATGTCGCAATAAAAAGATTAACCCCCCGCACCAAGCCTCCGATCTCGTCGCCGGTAACAATCGGAACACGCTCTGTTAAATCGCCATTCTTATGATCAATATCTTTAATAATTTTGCGCAGACGCTTCTCATAATTTATCGTTGGACGGATAACCGTTTTCTGAATAATAATAATGCTGGTGGTAACAATAATTAACACAATGAGCATCATACCGACCGAGACAATCTGCGCGTTGTCCCGCACCTCGTTCTGCTTTCCCCTCGACATTGCAATATCGTACTGCGCCTGCTCGGTCATATTGGAAACCTGCTCGCTTAAACGTTCAAAAATATCGTTTAGAATGCCGCTCACTTTTGCCGCCACTTCGCGCGTGTTGTTTGTCGAACTTAAATTTAAAGTATCAATATAATTTTCTAAGTATTCTGCCTCGATCGATAAAAGCTTATCATAGGATTCTGCGTTGCCAATTTTTCCGTACTGTCTTATATTGGCATTGAGTGTTGCCGCCGCCTTTCCAATTTTTTCCTCAACGGCTTTCTTTTCTTCCTTTGTATTCATAATGCTATAATTTAATAAAAGCTGCTGCATCTCCTGAATATTCGCAGCAATCGCATCCAGCGAAATAATTACTGGGATGTCTTTTGTTACAATTTCATCCCCTGCCGCTCCGAGCCGTCTGATACTCGAAATACTAAAGAGGGAGGAGAGAATGCTGACTGCCATAATCAGCACAAGCGGTACAATCACTTTGGATCTTAAGCTCTTCATTCTCATAATCCTTTCAAAAATTTACTTTTCCGGCGGCTTCTATAAAAAGCCAGTCCATGCTACTGTATTTACGAGGTTATGCTTCCTTCTGATTGATATAATTGATCAAACCCTCGGCCTTTATGATTTTCTGCATAAATTCCGGAAAGGCCTGCCCTTTAAACTCCTCCCCACTCGTCCGATCATAGATCATGCCGGAATCAAAATCAATTTCCACCATATCTCCCGCTGCAATCGCCTTTGCCGCCTCCGGACACTCGATGATCGGAAGACCGATATTGATGGCATTGCGGTAAAAAATACGCGCAAACGTCTCCGCAATCACACAGGCAATCCCGGATGCCTTAATTGCGATCGGCGCGTGTTCCCTGGAGGAACCGCAGCCAAAATTTTTGTTCGCCACCATAATATCGCCGGGCTTTACGCGGTTTACAAAATCTGCATCGATATCCTCCATACATTTTTTTGCGAGTTCCTTCGGATCAGAAGAATTTAAATACCTCGCCGGGATAATCACATCCGTATCGACATTATCCCCATACTTGTGTACTACACCATATGCTTTCATAAATCTAAGTCTCCTATTTAAAGTTCCGCATCCGTCCTTCTCGCGCACATTGCCCAGAGAGGATTTATTCCGCAAGCGTTCATAAATCCTCTCGTGCGCGCTCCGGACTCCTGCTGATTTTTAGTTTATAAGCCGAGTTCTTTCGGCTCACTGATCTTTCCGGTTACCGCGGAGGCAGCAGCTACGGCAGGACTTGCCAGGTATACCTCGGACTCCACATGCCCCATACGACCGACAAAATTACGGTTTGTAGTGGAAACTGCGCGCTCTCCCGCTGCCAGGATCCCCATGTAACCGCCCAGGCAGGGACCACAAGTCGGGGTACTTACAATGCAGCCCGCCTCAATAAAAATCTTTAACAGCCCTTCTTCCATTGCCTGTAAGTAGATCGCCTGTGTTGCAGGGATCACAATTGCACGAACACCGTCGGCAACTTTTCTTCCCTCCAGTATTTTTGCCGCCGTGCGCATATCACTGATGCGACCGTTTGTGCAGGAGCCGATCACTACCTGATCGATTTTTACCTCGCCGCTCTCCTCTACCGTTTTTGTATTTTCCGGCAGATGCGGAAAAGCGACGGTAGGTGAAAGACTGCCAAGATCGATCGTGTAAGTTTCATCGTAAACCGCATCCTCATCCGCCTCAAAGATCCGATACGGCTTTGTGGAATGCTCCTTCATATATGCAATTGTCGCCTCATCCACCGGGAAAATTCCGTTCTTTGCACCCGCTTCAATCGCCATATTCGCGATCGTAAAGCGGTCGTCCATGGTAAGATTTGCCACACCCTCCCCCGTAAATTCCATGGAGCGGTAAAGCGCGCCGTCCACACCGATCATTCCGATAATATGCAGGATTACATCCTTGCCGGATACCCAAGGCTTCATCTTGCCGGTCAAGATAAAGCGGATCGCTGAAGGCACTTTAAACCATGCTTTTCCGGTGATCATGCCCGCGCCCATATCAGTGCTGCCCACCCCGGTAGAAAACGCACCGAGCGCGCCGTAAGTACAGGTATGGGAATCCGCGCCAATGCAGGTATCCCCTGCGACAACCAATCCTTTCTCCGGCAGGAGCGCGTGTTCGATCCCCATCTGACCGACTTCAAAATAATTTGTGATGCCCTGTGCTTTCGCATATTCCCGCACACATTTACAATGTTCCGCGGATTTAATATCCTTGTTCGGCGCGAAATGATCTGGCACGAGCGCGACCTTGTCCTTGTCAAAAACCTCCTTCTTATTTAATTTTGCCACCTCATGAATCGCCACAGGACCAGTAATATCATTGGCAAGTACCATATCAAGATCCGCCTCGATCAACTGTCCCGCTTCTACATAATCAAGCCCCGCGTGCGCTGCGAGGATTTTCTGTGTCATTGTCATTCCCATTCTTTTTATCTCCTCTACTTTCCAAAAAATTCTATTTTATCCCAGCATCATTTTCATCAAACTCATAAAAATTAGAAAAAATACCATTCCCGCAAGAAAAAACCAGAGTGGAAATTTCTCTGTGGCAGGCCATTGCCGATGCATTTTGGAGTATTGATTCTTCTTGAAAAAATACATAAATACCATCCATAAAATCGCAAAATATCCGAACAATTCCACATAAATCAAAATATTGACTACTAGGATGCAAGCCTGCTGCGCGCCGCTGAATGTTCCTCCGCTCTCCTGCACCTGTGCCACAAATCCCGCCGCGATATTTAAAAACAGAAAAAACAAGACGGTCAGCGCGCAGTAGGCAAGAGAAGAAAACTTGACAAGCTTCGCATAGCTAAATTCTTTTCGCAATCTTCTCCCCCATTTCTGTTGTGCCAACTAGGGTGGTTCCCTCCGACATAATATCCACTGTGCGGTATCCCTCATCTAACACCTTGTTGACCGCAGCCTCCACCGCGTCCGCCTCCTTTTGCAAATCAAAGGAATAGCGCAGCATCATCGCTGCGGAAAGAATGGTCGCGATCGGGTTTGCCTTGTCCTGCCCTGCAATATCCGGCGCGGAGCCATGGCTTGGCTCATAAAGACCAAGTTTTCCCGCACCAAGGCTGGCGGAAGAAAGCATTCCAATAGATCCCGTTACCATGCTTGCCTCATCCGATAAGATATCACCGAACATATTTTCTGTCAAAATTACATCAAACTGCTTCGGATCTCTGACAATCTGCATTGCGCAGTTATCCACCAGCATATCACTGAGTTCCACTTCCGGAAATTCCTTTGCCGTCTCCGCAACCACCTGTCTCCATAGTCTTGAAGTATCAAGCACATTTGCTTTATCAACACTTACCACGCGCTTTCCCCTCTTCATCGCCACCGTAAACGCCCACTTTGCAATGCGGCGAATCTCATTCTCATCGTAAGGCATCGTATCAATGGCCTTTCGCACCCCGTTCTCGGTTGCCGTCTTTCGCTCCCCGAAATATACTCCCCCTGTCAGCTCGCGCACCACGACAAAATCAAAGCCCCCGCCAATCAATTCATCTTTTAGCGGGCAGGCACTTTTCAACTGCGGAAATAAAAGTGCCGGGCGCAGATTGCAAAAAAGCCCCAACCCCTTGCGGATGGCAAGGAGTCCCGCCTCCGGGCGCAGATTAGGCGGCAGCTCATACCATTTTGATTCTCCAACCTTGCCCCCGACAGCTCCAAGCAGTACGGAATCACTCTCTCTTGCTGTATTAAGAGCCTCCTCGGTTAACGGCACACCAGTCGCGTCAATGGAAACTCCACCCATAAGTACTTCTTCATACTTAAATTCATGTCCGTATTTCGCGCCGACTGCATCAAGCACCTTGCGCGCCTCACGCACAATCTCCGGTCCAATTCCGTCCCCCGGAATCACAGCAATATTGTAGTTCATTTTTCTTCCTCATTTCTCCTGTATTTTTTGCAAACGCAGATCGCCCAGAATAAATCTTATCACCGAATGGAAATGCAAATCTACAAAAACAGGTTAATTTCTACTTGCTATTATAGCACAACCTCTGTTATAATTAAAATACATATTACTTATATTTTATATAACTTTAAGGAATAGAGAGGCAATCAAATGGAAATACAGACCGCCCTTTCCCAATATCAAATCTTTAATAAAGTAGTGGAAACCAGCAATATCTCCACCGCCGCCAAAGAACTTTTTATCAGCCAGCCCGCCATCTCAAAGGCGATCAAAAAACTTGAGGCGGAATTAAATATCACCCTTTTTTCCCGAAGTTCGCGCGGTGTCAGACTTACGGAGGAAGGCAAACTTCTCTATGAATACACGCGCGAGGCATTCCGCACATTGAGTGAGGGCGAAGCTGCCCTGCGCCAGTTCACTCGCCTTGGGGTTGGACATGTCCGGATCGGTGTGAGTACCACGCTGTGCAAATATCTTCTGCTTCCCTACCTAAAAGAATTTGTCGCGGCGTACCCGCATATTCGTTTTACCATTCAATGTCAGTCCTCTTTTCAAACCATGGAACTTCTGCGGGAAGGGCGCGTGGACATCGGACTGATCGGTCGCCCGGAAAATCTGCACAGCTTGAACTTTTCTCCGATTGGAGAGATCGAAGACGTTTTCGTTGCCACGGCGGCTTACCTCGAAAACTTAAAACTTAGAGAGGGGCGTTTACCACAAGGAGAAGAACTTTTATTTACTGGAAATTTGATGCTGCTTGACGAGACCAATATCACAAGACTCCATATCGACAATCATCTCGCCAGCCATCATATCCGCACAGGACAGATCTTGGAGGTCAGCAGCATGGATCTCCTAATTGAATTTGCGCGCACTGGGCTTGGCATCGCCTGTGTAATAAAGGAGTTTGTCCGGGAAGATATCGCCGCAGGGCAGCTTTTACTTCTGCCTTTCTCCTCCCCTATTAAAAAGAGAGAAGTCGGCTTTTCCTTTGTAAAAAACCGTGATCTCTCCACCTCAGCGCAGCGGTTCCTCGATTTTGTCGTAAGCCGCTAAGTACCTTTTGGCGACTATATATTATGTTGTATAGTAATTAAATTGGTGTTTTGCACATGACTATTAAATAGAAGCGTGAAATTATGATATTACAAAATGGTTTAATATTTATCAATGGAGAGTTTATCCCTGCGGATCTCACCGTCGAAAAAGGAAAAATAGCGATGGTTTTGCCGCGCATAACAAACCGCCCGACAGCTTACAGAGAGTCAGCAATTGACTGCGCGGGGAAAATGATTTGGCCGGGGTTGTTTGATATTCACACCCACGGCTGTATGGGATTTGATTTTACAAAATCTGAACCGGAGGAAATTCTTTCTATGTGTTCCTTTTATGCGGCGCACGGCATTACTTCAATCCTCGCAACTACCATGACCAGCGAAGATACACAGTATGCCCGCGCCATGCATTCCATCCGGCAGGCAATAACAATGCAGACAAAGAAAACTTGCGGCGCAAGAATCCAGGGAATTCATATGGAAGGACCTTTCTTTGGTACTGCCAAAAAGGGCGCGCACGATGAGAATTATCTGCGCCCGATCTCACAGGCACTTGTGGATGAATACCAGGAGCGTTGTGGGCACGCCATCCGACTGCTCGACCTTGATCCCACACTCCCTGGCGCGCTCGATTTTATTCACCGCAATAAGGGAAATTTTACCATATCCATCGCACATACCGACTGTGATTACAAAATGGCGTTAGCGGCAGCAGAGGCGGGAGCTACTCATGTCACCCATCTTTTTAATGCCATGCGCCCGCTTTTGCACCGCGAACCAGGTCTTGTAGGTGCAGCTTTTGCTTCCGGGCTGAATGCCGAACTGATCTGCGACGGCATCCATATTCACCCCGCAGTAATTAAGCTTATCTTCTCGGCAATGCCCGGACGCATTCTTCTTATCTCGGACTCCATCAATCCAACAGGACTTATTGACGGCAAATACCGGGCGGGCGGACTGCCAATAGAGGTCAAAAACGGAAGAGCCTACCTTGCAGATGGAACACTTGCGGGTTCCACCATCACACTTTTCGACGCGATAAAAAATGCTGTTCGTTTCCACATCCCGCTAAACCAGGCACTTCTTGCCGCCACTGCCCTGCCTGCAAAGGCAGTGGGGCTTTCGGATACCGTCGGACAAATCGCGTGCGGCATGGATGCGGATTTGCTGATTGTGGACGAGTCTCTTAACTTAGAGCGGGTGATGATTGGCGGAGAATTCCTATAATTTCTTACCGGGTGGAAGGAAGTATTTCCTTCTGTTTGTTAGAAAGACAGGACATAAACATCTCATATACTTGTGGAAACTCCTTTTTCAGGCGCAATGGCCGATATGCCCGATCTAAAAAGCAGTGACTGCTCTTTCCCGTGGTAGTCAGTTCCCCCGTTGCCGCTTTTATCACCTGATAGGAAAGTGCCATCTTCACCCCGTTAAACTCTGTTACTGTCGGAGAAATCAATACCTCCTCCCCGTAATGCACCATTATTTTATACTCCGCCGAAACCGAAAGCACGGGAATAATTATGCCCTGTTCCTCCATCCATGCATAGGAAAAACCTGATTTTTCCAAAAAGTCCGTGCGCGCCTCCTCGAACCAGCGAATATAATTGGAGTGATGTACCACCTTCATCTGATCGGTCTCATAATATTGTACCTTGTGCCGATAGACCAAATCCATAATTTTTATTCTCCTTTTTTGTATAGTTTACGATGTCTCTGCGATATAATTCCCGCATCTAATCTCGCTGTACTGGGTACCTGTCAGCTTCGGCTGGCATATTTCCCTGTGCATTTGTATCCATGTGTACTAATTCCAATTTACAATTAGCTGACCTTTCTTAAACTCTTAAGTTTAAAAGAGGTCAGCTAAATTATTACGAAAAGATAGTTTAATATTATCAAACCATCAAGTTCATAGGTTATCTACTTTCCTAAAATTTCATACACCTTTGCAATCGCTGCGTCAATCCCCGCCGGGTTCTTTCCGCCCGCCTGTGCCATATTCGGACGACCGCCGCCGCCGCCGCCGACAAGTGCCGCCGCCTCCTTAATCAGATTGCCCGCGTGCGCGCCAAGCTTCATTGCTTCTTCAGTTGCCATCGCCACAAGATTTACTTTGCCCTCCTTGGCGGAAGCAAGAAAGACAACGCCCTCACCCAGCTTTTCCTTTAACTGATCGCCCAAATTTCTAAGCCCATTCATATCCACTTCCGACACCTTCGCGGCAAGGACTTTCATCCCATTAAATTCTTTTACCTGACTCATCACATCGCCGAGTGAATTATTTGCAAGCTTTGCCTTGAGTTTTTCATTCTCAGAGTGCAGCTCCCTGATTTCTTCAAGAAGTGTTTCCACCTTTTTCGTAAGGGCTGTCGGCTCCGCTTTTACTGCCTTTGCCGCTGCATTAAGTTCCTCTTCTACTCTGTGATAATATTCAAATACGCCGTCCGCTGTGATCGCTTCAATTCGGCGCACACCTGCCGCCACACCGGACTCAGAAAGAATTTTAAATGCGGTGATTGTGCCGGTATTATCCACATGCGTGCCGCCACAAAATTCTTTGGAAAATTCTCCCATACACACAACACGCACAGTATCGCCATATTTTTCGCCAAAAAGTGCCTTTGCTCCCGTCTTTTTTGCCTCCTCGATCGCAAGCACCTGAGTGACAACCGGAACGCGATCCGCGATCTTTGCGTTGACAATGGCTTCGGTCTCCTCGATCTCTTCCTTTGTCATCGCCGAAAAATGTGTGAAGTCAAAGCGCAGATGATTAGGATTTACTAGAGAACCAGCCTGCTCGACATGGGTGCCGAGTACCTGGCGCAATGCCTCCTGCAAAAGATGAGTCGCGCTGTGATTTTTACAAATCGCTGCACGCGCACTGCTATCCACCTGTAAGGTCACGGTCTGTCCAGTCTGAAACATTCCGCTTACCACCATGCCCCGGTGAGCAATTTTGCCGCCCTTTAATTTTGTGGTATCCGCAACTACAAATTTTGCTTCGCCAGAGACGATCATCCCAGTATCACCTTCCTGACCGCCCATTGTCGCATAGAATGGGGTTTCCTCCACAATGATTGTGCCGTTCTCACCCGCCACAAGTTTTGCTGCCACCGCCGTCTCATTTGTCATCGCCAAAATCTTAGAATCCTTAACAAGACAGTCGTAGCCGACAAATTCCGATGTGATATTTACATCGATCTTGTCGTACACAGTTGCATCCGCCCCCATATAATTGGTTACAGTGCGCGCGGATCTAGCAGTTGTCTTCTGCACTTCCATCGCCTTTTTAAATCCGTCCATATCCACGGAAAATCCCTTTTCTTCAAGGATCTCCTCCGTCAAGTCAATCGGGAAACCATAGGTGTCATACAGCCGGAACGCATCTTCGCCGGAGAGCATTTTGTTGCCGGTGTCCACCATGCTTTCCTCCATTTCCGAGAGGATGGAAAGTCCCTGATCAATGGTTTTGTTAAATTTTTCCTCCTCGTTTGTCAAGACCTTTAAAATATACTCCTGCTTCTTTGCCAGCTCCGGGTAGCCATCCTTCGACTCATTAATTACGGTCTGTGCAAGTGCCGCGAGAAAAAGCCCGTCAATGCCAAGAAGCCTTCCATGCCTTGCCGCACGGCGCAGCAAGCGGCGCAGGATATAACCGCGCCCTTCATTTGACGGCAAAATACCGTCCGAAGTCATAAAGGTAACAGAGCGGATGTGATCGGTGATCAGGCGAATAGAAACATCCTTTTTCGCATCTGTTTCATAGGTCATATGTGCCATCTCACAGACCTTATCGCGGATAGCCTTCATCGTGTCGATATCAAAGACCGAATCCACATCCTGCATTACAACGGCAAGACGCTCCAGCCCCATACCAGTGTCAATATTTTTCTGTGCAAGCTCCGTATAATGGCGGTTGCCGTCGCTCTCAAACTGAGTGAAGACATTATTCCAGACTTCCATAAAACGGTCACAGTCACAGCCTACTTTGCAGTCCGATTTTCCACAACCATATTTTTCCCCGCGGTCATAATAAATTTCTGAACAAGGACCACAAGGTCCTGCACCATGTTCCCAGAAATTATCGCACTCGCCGCTTTCATCGCGGTAAAAGCGCGTGATGCGCTCTGCTGGAATGCCGATCTCCTCCGTCCAGATTTTAAATGCCTCCTCATCCTCGCCGTAGATGGACGGGTAGAGCCTGTCCGGATCCATGCCAAGCGTTTTTGTCAAAAATTCCCAAGACCATGCGATCGCCTCGTGCTTGAAATAGTCGCCAAAAGAAAAGTTGCCAAGCATCTCAAAAAATGTAAGATGCCTTGCGGTCTTACCAACGTTCTCAATATCCGTTGTACGCACACATTTCTGACAAGTGGTAACTCTTTTTCTCGGCGGGATCTCCTGCCCAGTAAAATACGGCTTTAACGGTGCCATACCAGCCGCAATAAGAAGTAAACTCTTGTCATTTTGCGGTACAAGAGAAAAACTATTCATTTTTAAATGTCCCTTGCTCTCGAAGAACTCCAGATACATTCTCCGAAGTTCGTTCACTCCGTATGCTCTCATTATAGAAACCTCCTATTTCTAGTTCCGCATATGTCTTTCCAACCCCCCTTTTCGCAAAAGAGATTTTTTTCGTTTTGCCCGTAAAATCTCTTCCGGACATTGTACAGACATATGCTGTCTTTTTAGTTCCGCGTATTTCCCTTTAGGTATTGTGCGGACATATGCTATTCTACATATAAATACTGGATTCTCACCACTATTTACAAATTATATAGATCTAGGGGGTTTTTGTCAATTTAATTTTCCGATGTAATTTTCTTACATGATTTTCCTGTTAAATATTTATTTATAAAATTTTTTGTTTGCCCATAGTTTTTTATATACAGATCATATATAAAAAAGGACGTTCAAATTTGAACGTCCTTTTTATTCACAGTTACTTTCTATAAAAAATATGCTTAATATACTTCTCTTCCAACCCTTGCGCCATAATATAATGCTGCGGCAGGTTTATTAAGAGAAATAGAATGGTATGCCTTCCCCACCTCGTACTCTAT
>CAJUCG010000047.1 GCA_910585065.1 uncultured Lachnospiraceae bacterium | reverse complement strand
CGTATGTTCAGGGAGCAGGGAATTGACGCGGTGATCCTTACCCATACGATCGACCAGCCATTTATTTCTCAGCTTGAGCAGGCAAATAATAAGATTCGCTTCCAGCGCATCGATGCTGATTTGACAGATACATTTAAAGAGGAAGTCAGCACGGAAGACGCGGAAGAATTGAAAAAGGAAACGGATGATTTAACTGAATTGTTCCGCAAAGTACTTGGGAAGGAGAAACTTGAGGTAAAAGTCGAGAAATTAAAAGACGCGAAAGTTTCCGCGATGGTAACACTCTCAGAAGAAAGCCGCAGAATGCAAGATATGATGAAGATGTACAATATGTACGGTATGGATCAGAGTATGTTTGCAAGTGAGGAAACACTGGTCTTAAATGCAAACAATTCGCTGGTACAATATGTATTTGCACATAAAGAGGATGAGCATACCCCGATGTTCTGTGAGCAGCTTTACGATCTGGCACTGATCAGCCACAAACCGCTTGCACCGGAGGCGATGACAAAATTTATTGAAAGAAGCAATGAGATTATGATGCTGTTGGCGAAATAGCAGGGGCTAGAACGGCAGTTTAAAAATAAATGGACAAGCACGGAAAGTTTTCTGTGGTTGTCCATTTTTTTGTTTCTCCAGGTACAACCTCTGATTGGCTGCAATTAAAATTGTTTTTTGCCTGCTTTGTTAGGAAACGGGGAGAAATTTTATAAATTTTAATCTGGGATAAATAAGAAATTCCATTTACAGGGCAGGATATTTCCCTTTATAATAGATATGGGATGATAATTCAAAATAATTTTCTTGCAAAAAGGGGGATGAAATTGGATGAGGGTTACAAATTGTAAAGTAAACCATCTGACAAACCCGCTCGGCTACATTATGAAGCGCGCAGTGTTTTCGTGGACAGTCATAGGGGCGGTGGGAAAGGAACAGACGGCGGCAAGGATTATTGTAAAACAGGGCGGGGAAGTGATTGCTGACACAGGCTTTGCGCAGCTTGACAGCCTTGCGGCTAAAGTGGAATTGGAGATGTGTCCGCGCACGCGCTACACCTGGACGGTCACGGTGAGGACGGATGCGAAGGAGGAGGCGACAAGCGAAGAAAACTGGTTTGAAACTGGAAAGATTGGCGAGGAATGGCAGGCAAAATGGATTGGGTGTGCGGGCACGCCTGTGCGCCACCCCGTATTTTTTCGGGAGATTGCCCTAAAGGGTGAGGTTGCTTTGGCGCGCCTTTATCTTAGCGGGCTGGGGCTGTATGAGGCAGCTTGGAACGGTGAGAAGATCGGAGAAGAATATTTAGCACCGTACTGCAATGCCTATGACCACTGGGTGCAGTACCAGACCTACGATGTGACCGCACAGTTAAGGGAGAGCGGCGTGCTTTCTGTGTTGCTTGGGAACGGCTGGTACAACGGGCGTTTCGGGTATGATGAGAGGAAACAGAAACCTTATTACGGTGACGGACTAAAACTGCTTGCTGAGCTGCACATCCGCTATACAAACGGTATAGAAGAGGTAATTGGGACAAATGAGGATTGGAAGCTTGCATGGTCCACAATTACCTTCTCCAATATTTATGATGGAGAACACAGGGATGATACTCTGTCCGTGGGGGATGCAGTGGCGGTGGGACAGGAGAGTGCTTCTCTTGTCCCGCCGCCAAAGGGTGAGCTGACCGAGCGTTACAGCACGCCGGTCGCGGTGCGCGAAGAGCTGCCAGTGAAGGAGATCATCCATACCCCGGCAGGGGAGACTGTGCTTGATTTAGGACAGAATATTACTGGAATTTTCCGTTTTTATGTCGATGTGCCATCAGGAAGGCAGGTGAAGCTTTTATTTGGAGAAGTTTTACAAAACGGAAATTTTTACCGGGACAACCTGCGCAGTGCGAAGGCGGAATATATTTATCAGTCCGCTGGAAAGCCAGTTCTGCTCTCGCCCAAATTCACATTCTACGGCTACCGCTACGTGAAGGTGGAGGGAGTCAGGCAGATAAGACCAAAGGATTTCACCGCGCTTGTTTTGTATTCTGACTTGCCAAAACTTGGTACGCTTGTAACAGGAAATGCTCTGGTCAACCGACTGATTGCCAATGTGGAGTGGGGACAGAAGGGGAATTTCCTCGATGTGCCGACGGACTGCCCGCAGCGGGACGAGCGGATGGGCTGGACAGGCGACGCGCAGGTGTTTGCACCGACTGCGAGTTATCTTAGAGATTGTTATGCCTTCTACACAAAATATCTTTATGATATGGCACAAGAGCAAAAAGGGCATGGGGGCGAAGTGCCAAATGTTGTTCCGTCCTTCGGCACGGGCTTTGGAGATCACTGGGGTTCCTCGGCAGCCTGGGGGGATGCGGCGTGTGTGATCCCGTGGGTATGCTATGAATTTTTTGGCGACCCTTCAATTTTAGAAGACCAGTATGAAAGTATGCGCGGATGGGTGGAGTTTATCAGACAGGTGGACGGTGAGGATCACGGATGGCGCAGGCATTTCCATTTCGGGGATTGGCTCGCACTCGACGCAGCGAACCCGGCGGAGATGCGCGGCGGAACGGACGTGGGATACGTTGCTGATGCAATGTATTACCGCAGTGTCCTGCTGCTAAAAAAAGCGGCGGGGGTTTTAGGAAAAGAGGAAGACAAAAAACAGTATGGGGAACTTGCAAAATGCATACTTGAAGAAATCCACAAAGAATATTTTACGGTATCCGGGCGATGCGCCGTGCCGACACAGACGGGGCTTATCCTGGCAGCAGCACTGAAGCTTTCGCCGGATCAAAAGCGGGTGGAAGAATCTTTGATAAGACGTATGGAGGAGGATGGACGGAGGCTGAAAACCGGATTTGTCGGCACGCCAATGCTCTGTCCGACTCTGACGAAAATCGGGCGGGGAGATATCGCATTTGCATTGTTGCTGAATGAGGATTATCCGGGCTGGCTCTACGAGGTAAAGCTGGGAGCGACCACAATCTGGGAACGCTGGAACAGCTTGCTCGCCGATGGATCGATCTCCAGCACGGGGATGAACAGCCTAAATCACTATGCTTATGGCTCAGTTGCGGAATGGCTGTGTGGGGATGTGGCTGGACTATCCGCCGATATGCCAGGCTTCCGGACGGCGGTGCTTGTGCCGCATTTTTGTCGGGAGTTAAAAAAAGTGGCATTTACATATCAGTCCGCAGCGGGGGAATGGAAAGTTGACTGGGAAATTCTGGAAGAACAGGAGAATAAGGCAGAAATAAAAGCTACTGTGCGCGGGGAGGAAGTATCCTGCTACAAGGTGCGCTACCGCTGCAGCGTGCCGTTTGGCTGCCGTGCGCGCCTTGTGCTGCCGGGGGAGGCGGAAAGGGAACTTACTGCCGGAGAATATGAATTTATTACTCCCAGCGAGGGAAGCTCGCGCTGACAGCTAATTTTTGCATCCCCATACAAAAGAATCGCTGGAAGGCAGTTTCTTTCGGCGATTCTTTTGCGCGCTATATTTCACTCTCTTTCGGTTTTCTGACATGGGGGAGCATTTCTTTTATACACGCGCCAAACAAGCGGTAGTTTTTTTGTGCATCACGCAAAGTCAGGCCATGGTTTGCCCCCGATGGGATATCAAGTAACTCTTCCGTTGTCGGTTCCTGATTATAATACAATCCCACAATTGGATCTGTATGAAAATTAAAGTAGGTATCATCCTCCCAGAAACAAACGGGGCAGATATCAAATTCCCCTCTGCTTTCCAGTGTTTTGTATCCACAGCATGGACAACGATAATTTTCCAATTTTATTCACTCCTATCTTCTTATTTTTTATTGGGGTAATTTTATAATGAATAGATTTATAAGTCAATAGATTAGAAATTTTATCTTTTTTCTTTTTCCTTGAAATTCCGATTTAGTGATTGCCAAGCTATGAGGGATATGGTATGATAAAGAAGAACTGCTAACCTTCCTTTCTGCCCGGTAGCCGCCACCTAGATAGAAGAAGGAGTCAGCAAATCTTTTGGAGAATGCGCGAAAAATAAGAGGTAAAAAATGAGGATATACTTGGTTCGGCACGCAAGGCAGTGCAGTCCGCTTTGCAATGTAAATGTAGCATTAGCCCCGGAAGGGGTGCGGCAGGCAGAACTTTTGGCTGCCCGCATGAAGACATGGAATTTTGTGGATGCCATCTACTCAAGCGCGCTTTTGCGCGCTGTGCAGACAGCGAAAATTCTTGGCAGGACGCTAGGGATAGAACCACAGCCCGGCGACGCGGCAGTAAATGAGATTGAGTTCGGTGAGTTGACCGGTCTTTCCGACCGTGAGATCGATATGCGCTACGGGGCATTTATGGAACAGCGCAGGGCACTTTTGGCGGATTTAGCTTTTCCCGACGGCGAGTGCGGTGAGGATGTGTTTGCGCGGGCGTATCCGTTTTTGCTTAAAGTTGCAGAAAGCGGGCGGGAACACGCGGTTATTGTAACACATGGGGGCACAATACGCGCCCTTCTTGCAGGAGTGCTGCATATGCAGCAGCGATACCGCCTGGCACTGACAAAAACATTGGAAAATACAAGTGTGACAATCCTTGAATACAATAGACAGAGAAACTGGTTTACTGTCGAGACGGTAAATGATTATGCGCATCTTACAGGTTATCCCGACTTGCTGCGCGCAGCAATCAAACGTTAATTAAGAAAAATCTGCAAAACTAAAACAGCAGAATTTTGAAGCAGTGCCGGAAGGAATTTCTGGGAGCAGAGCGAACAGAAATTTCTTCCAGGAAAGGGCACTGTGTAAAAAATCTGCGGAACTTAAAATCAGCAGGAGTCCGGAGCGCGCACGGGAGGATTTATAGACGCTTGCGGAAATAAATCCTCCCCGGACAGTGTGCGCGAGAAGGACGAATGCGGAACTGAAAATAAGACTAAAAATAGGAGGTAAAGTATTATGGAATATCGCAAAATGGAAAATATTGGGATTTCAACTTCCCTATTAGGCTTTGGCTGTATGCGTTTTCCGACTACGCCGGAGGGGGAAATTGATGAGGTGCGGGCGGAAAAAATGCTTGATAGTGCAATTGCGGCGGGGGTAAATTATATTGATACTGCATATCCGTATCATGGCGGCAAAAGCGAGCCATTTGTAGGCAAAGCGTTAAAGAAATATCCGCGCGACAGTTTTTATTTGGCGACCAAACTTCCGGCTTGGCTGGTAAACAGCGTGGAAGATGCGGAGCGGATCTTTCAGGAACAGCTTGACCGTCTTCAGACCGATCATATTGATTTCTATTTGCTCCACGCGATGAATGGCGGGCGTTATGATGATATGGTGCGCTTAGGCATTGTGGAGTGGGGCGAGAAGAAAAAGGCAGAGGGAAAGATCAAATATTTTGGCTTCTCCTTCCATGATGGTTATGGGGCATTTGAACATATCCTGACCGCAAGAAAATGGGATTTTTGCCAGATTCAGCTCAATTATATGGATACGGAAGTACAGGCGGGATTAAAGGGCTACGCACTCACAGAAAAACTGGGTGTGCCTTTAATTGTGATGGAGCCGGTTAAAGGCGGATCACTTACCACATTTGCGGACGATATTACGGCAATGTTTAAGGCGGAGCGAAAGGAGGCATCACTTGCCTCGTGGGCACTGCGCTTTGTCGGGACACTGCCGAATGTCAAGGTGGTGCTAAGTGGAATGTCCACTGAAGAGCAGGTGGCGGATAATCTAAATACTTTTGACCAATTTGAGCCGCTTTCCGAAAAAGAACAGCAATTGATAAAAGATGTTGTGGCTGCGGTTAAGGCGCGTGTAAAAAATGGCTGCACTAACTGCCGCTACTGTATGCCATGTCCGTTTGGCGTGGATATCCCGCGCAATTTTTCGATCTGGAACAATTATTCCATGTATGGTAATGCAGGCGGCGCGAAATGGAATTATTATCATGAGATGAAGGCGGAGAGCCGTGCTGACCAGTGCAAGAAATGTGGCGCGTGCGAGAAAGTTTGTCCGCAGGCAATTCCGATCCGCGATCATCTGGCACAGGTACATCATTGCATGGAAGAACTGAAATAAATTAAGCGGCAGTATGGAGGATAAATATGAGTGAGGATAAATATGTAAGTCCGTTATCGGAACGTTATGCAAGTCGTGAGATGCAGTATATCTTTTCGCCGGACATGAAATTTAAAACTTGGCGCAGACTTTGGGTTGCACTTGCAGAGGCGGAACATGAGCTTGGACTTCCGGTGACAAGAGAGCAGATCGAGGAATTAAGGGCACATCAGGACGATATCAACTACGATGTGGCAAAGGAGCGCGAAAAGCTTGTCCGCCATGATGTAATGTCCCATGTGTACGCCTACGGGGTGCAGTGTCCAAAGGCGAAGGGGATTATTCACCTCGGTGCGACTTCCTGCTATGTCGGCGACAACACGGATATTATTGTGATGACTGAAGGGCTGAAGCTGTTAAAGAAAAAGCTGCTCAATGTAATGGATGGTCTAGCAAAATTTGCATTAAAATATAAGGCACTTCCAACTCTTGCATTTACACATTTTCAGCCTGCACAGCCAACGACGGTGGGCAAGCGCGCTTGTCTTTGGATGCAGGAATTGAAACTGGACTACGACGATCTATGCTACTTGATCGATTCTATGCGGCTGCTTGGCTCTAAGGGAACGACGGGCACGCAGGCAAGTTTTTTTGAACTGTTTGAGGGCGATCATGAGAAGGTGAAACGCCTCGATCAGATGATTGCAGATAAGATGGGATTTGCCTCCTGCTATGCGGTTTCCGGTCAGACCTACTCAAGAAAAGTGGATACTAGAGTGATCAATATTCTCGCTGGCATTGCGGCGAGCGCGCATAAATTTTCCAACGATATCCGCCTGCTGCAGCATTTAAAGGAAGTGGAAGAGCCATTTGAAAAGAATCAGATTGGTTCCTCCGCGATGGCCTACAAGCGCAATCCAATGCGCAGTGAGCGCATTGCCTCGCTTGCCCGCTATGTAATGGTGGATGCGTTAAACCCGGCGATCACCTCGGCGACGCAGTGGTTTGAGCGCACGCTTGACGATTCTGCCAACAAGCGGCTCTCTGTGCCGGAGGCCTTCCTTGCGGTCGACGGAATTCTTGATTTATATTTGAATGTGGTAGATGGTCTTGTGGTCTACGAGAAAGTAATTGAAAAACATCTGATGGCGGAACTGCCATTTATGGCAACGGAAAATATTATGATGGACGCGGTAAAAGCAGGGGGGGATCGCCAGGAACTGCACGAGAAGATTCGCACACTCTCAATGGAGGCAGGGCGGGATGTCAAGGAGCGCGGACTGGAAAATCATCTGCTCGATTTAATTGCGGCGGACAAAGCATTTAATTTGAGTGCCGAAGATCTGAAAAAGGCAATGGAGCCAGCTAAGTATACCGGGCGTGCTAAAGAGCAGACCGAAGAATTTATTGCAGAAATTATTCAGCCAATCTTAAAAGAAAATCAGGATTTACTTGGGATAACGGCGGAGATTACTGTATAGAAAAAATAGTGGGACAGGATAAAGATAAGGCAAAGAAGGGCTGGGAATCCGCTGTGAGCGCAGAAATCTGCGTCTTTTGGAGGGTACAGTCCTTTTTCCTGTGTTGCCATCTTCCCTGCCTAAAGAGCTTATCTTGTAGCAAAAGGTTAAAAAGAAAGGGATTGCAAAAAGGGCATCTTCCCTGTATAATTTTTTAAAGGTATCAGGAAAGAAACAAAGAATCAAGTCTTTTTTATAAAGTAAGTCAGCAACACCGCAGGAATTATGTCGTATATTAGTATAAGCATTTTAAAATTAGGGAGGAGATGGATAAAGGAATGGGAGAGGGGACAGTTTTTAAAAGCGGGAATGGAGAATGTTTATGAAGAGAAAGAAAAATAAACAAAGGAAAGTTGGATGGGCATTTCTGCCTTTTTCCATCCTGCTGGTATTTTGTATTTTGGCAGTTGTTGTGGGGGCAGTGTCAAGAAAAATATCGAGGAAAATGTCTGAAGCAGCCGTACAGAATGTGAGTGAGAGTCTAGATTTGATTCAGTGTACCATCGAGGCAATCCTGCAGAGTGAAGTTGAGTTTCAACTGCTGATCGCAAAGGAGGTTGCCAGACAAAGCAATCCGCAGGACTATATTCGCACCTATGAGAGAAACCGAACAATGGCAAATCTTTCGCTGATTCTCTCCGGGGAGGAGGAAGGAGTTTCCAGCAACGGGGGAAATTTTACCGAGGAGGGACTTGATTTTTCTGCGGGCGGCAAGATTGCAGGAATGCCAGTTTCCCAATCCTATGTCAATTATATGGGGGCGTGGGCCTACACGATAAAATGTCCGGTAATACGTGAAGGAAAAGAGATCGGGACGCTCTATGCCGAGTATATCTACGATGCAATTGACAAATCTCTCCCCAATGGATTCTACAATAAAGAGGCAACGCTCTATATTATGGATGCTGAGAGCGAGCGTTTTGTTCTAAAACCTAAGGGGATGGGGCAGCGTGAGGCGGGGCATTTAAATTTAAATGATTTCTACCACGCAAATAATATCTTAGATAAGGAAATACAGGAAGAAATTTCCAAATGCTTAGTAGAAGGGCGCAATGCTTTGTTTTATCACGATATTCAGAAAGTGCGGGCATTAAATTATATGTGGGCGGTCAATGACGGAACCATCTTTTTGGTGGGTTATGTCCCTGTCGCTGCAATTCAGCGGGAGGGCAAAACCGTCAATCAGAATATTTTTATTGTGGTTGCCTCAATGTTAATCGCATTCTTTCTGTGTATTGCACTGTACTATTTTAGTTGGAAACAGCAAGATCGGATCCGCAAGGAGCGTGAAGCGGAGCGCAAGCTTTACAACAAGCAATTGTCAGAGGCACTTAGAGCAGCTCAGATTGCGAGTGCGTCAAAGACCATGTTCCTCTCCAATATGTCCCACGATATCCGCACACCGATGAATGCAGTATTGGGATTTACCACTCTTTTGGCAAAGGATGCGGAAAATCCTGTTAAGGTGCAGGAATACACAAAAAAGATTATGGCCTCCGGACAGCATCTGCTCAGCCTGATCAACGATATTTTGGATGTGTCCAAAATTGAGAGCGGAAAGGTGGTACTCAACTATGAAAAATTCGCGCTCAATAACATTGTCTCCTCCGTGGAGGCGATTATCCAGCCGATGGCTAGGGCAAAGGGGCAGGAATTTAACTTGGAAGTGATGGGAATTCGACATGAGTATCTGATAGGGGACGAGACAAGAATCAATCAAATTCTTATCAATCTCCTCTCCAACGCCGTAAAATATACACCGGAGAATGGTCATATTTGGCTTCGTGTTATTGGATTAAAACAACATTCCAATCAATATGAGCATATTCGGATTGAGGTAGAAGATGATGGCTACGGCATGACGGAGGAATATTTAAAAAAGATCTTCGACGCATTTACCAGAGCGGAAAACAGTACGACGAACAAAGTTCAGGGAACAGGACTTGGCATGGCGATCACCAAAAGCATTGTGGAGTTGATGGGCGGGAGCATCGAGGTATCCAGCAAAGTGAACAAAGGCTCTCTTTTTAGGGTGGAACTAGAGCTGCGCATTCCGGAAGAACAGATAGACTGGAAGTTTTTAAGGGAGCGGGGGATTACCCATATTTTTTTCCTTGGGTTGGATATAGAGAGCGAAAAAAATATTCGTGTGCTTATGGAAGGAGCCGCCACATTTTTTGCAGCAAAGGAAGTAAAGGAAGTTTTCGAACAGATCAGAGAACAGGGCGAGGAGTGTCAGCTTGTATTGATGGATTGGGAAAACTGCGGTATTCTTGCGGCAAAAGAGCTGCGGACGAAACTTCCAGAGATTCCTCTTCTCCTTTTGACAAAATTTGATGCAGTAGGGCTTGATGCGGCACTCTTGTTAAACCATACGGCAGCTCTGACTAAACCATTCTTTGCTTCTTCCTTTCAGGAAAAGGTGACTGAACTTTGGGCAGAGCCTGACAGCGTAAAATTCACAGAACCGGAGGGGAAGGGCAGCTTAAGTGGGTTGCATTTCCTTGCTGCGGAGGACAATGAGATCAACGCGGAGATCCTAATCGAACTTTTGGAGACGGAAGGAGCGTTCTGTGAGATTGTGGAAAATGGTCAACTGGCAGTGGAGCGTTTTAAATCATCGAAAAATGGCGAATTTGATGCGATCTTGATGGATGTCCAAATGCCGGTGATGAATGGGCATGATGCATCGAGAGCCATCCGCGCTCTAGCCAGAGAAGATGCAGGAAAGATCCCGATTATTGCAATGACTGCAAATGCCTTTGCCGAGGATGAGAAGGCGGCACTTGATGCCGGGATGAATGCCCATGTGGCAAAACCTCTGGATATGGAGATGTTAAAGAAGGTAGTGAAGCAGTATATTGGATGAAAGGAGTTTTATGAAAAAAAGTGAAATTGGGAAAAAATGTAAAAATATAGCAGTCTGTCTGGCAGCAATAATGGCACTGACTTTTCTCTCCTGTGGGAGTAATGCAAAAACAAAAAATTTGCTCTCCGAGGAAAAGGGGGAAGAGCGGATAATCAATCTGTTCAGCCCTATGGAAAAGATTGAACCCAATGCAAAAAATGTGGCGAGAAGTGCCTCAGATTTGACCATAATGATGGCGGAGCAAGAGCTTGGCGTAACGGTCGCCTACTCCACTTACACCGCAGAAACATACAAGGATAAGACCTACGATGATGTTACCTTGGAGCGAGTGCGCAATAATATGGATGATATGTACCTGTTAAATCCCGATACGTTGATGACACTTGGCGCGGAGGGAAAACTTATGGATCTGTCAGGGCTTGAGAGCGCGAAGAATCTGCGGGAGATCATCCGGGTAGCCAATACGGTGGACGGCAAACTTGTGGCAATCCCGCAGGAGGTTGTTGCCTATGGTCTGTTTGTCAACGTGGATCTGTTTAAACAATATAATCTGGAATTGCCAAAAACACCGGAAGAATTTCTGGAATGCTGCCGTGTATTTAAGGAAAATGGAATTGAAACGCCCATTGGTGCAAATCGCTGGTGGCTGGAAAATTTTGTATTTGCGCTGGGCTATGCGGATCTGTACAATGGTGGGAATACGGAGGCAGAAATTGCAGCGTTAAATTCGGGAAAAGCGAAATACAGCAATTACCTGCGCCCCGGATTTGAATTTTTAAAAGAGCTGATCGACTGTGGCTATATCGATGCAGAGAAAGCAGCAATCAGTGAGGCCATCGAAGCGGAAGGTCCGGATTTTTTGGCGGGGAAAACTCCTATTGTCATGGCTTACTGGGGAGCGGCAAATACAAAGACCGCCTACGGAGAAACCGATTTTGAAATGCAGGTGATTGGATTTCCAAGCAGTTTAGGGCAGATGCCCGTTATACCAATAACTGGATTTGGCATTGGAGCGGATGCAGAACACGCAGAAGATGCGATGCGCGTTTTAGATATTATTATTTCGGATGAAGCACTTAAGGTTTACTCGGAAACCAACCAGGTTATCTCGCCTTCCCAAAATGTAAAAGTGGATTGTGTTGCTGCCTTAAAGCCTCTTAATGACCGGATTGAGGAAGGGATCTATGTTCTTGGCTCAAATGCCGGGATGAAAGTGGAACAGTGGGGAAATACCTGCCTGATTGTGCGAGAACTTTTAAATGGTGCCACGGTGGAGGAGTGTATGGCTTCTTTTGATAAGTTACAGGAGGAGGCATTAAAATAAAAGTTGCTTTTCCGGCGGTTTTTGCTATAATAAAATTATAGAAATATTGAGATAACATCTATCCGTGTGATGGATTTGGAGGAAAGGAAATTGGCAAAAAAACTGATATCATGGAATGTGAACGGGCTGCGTGCCTGTATGGGAAAGGGATTTGAAGAGTTTTTTCAAAAAGTGAACGCTGATGTGTTCTGCTTACAGGAAACAAAGCTTTCAGAAGGGCAATTGGACTGGAAACCAGAAGGCTACCATGCATTCTGGAATTATGCGCAGAAAAAAGGATATTCCGGGACTGCTATTTTTACCAGAGAAGAGCCAGAAGGCGTTACCTATGGGATTGGCGTGGAGGAACATGACAAGGAGGGGCGTGTGATCGCGGCAGAGTTTGCACCCTACTATGTTGTGACGGTCTACACACCAAATTCGCAGAGGGAATTAACACGGCTTTCCTACCGCGTACAGTGGGAAGATGCATTCCGAAATTATTTAAACGGACTGCGGGAAAAAAAGCCGGTGATCGTCTGCGGCGATATGAATGTCGCGCACCAGGAAATAGACTTAAAAAATCCAAAAACTAACGTTGGAAACTCTGGATTTACAAACGAGGAGCGCGGCAAGATGACCGAACTGTTAAAGAGTGGATTTCTTGACACTTTCCGCTATTTTCACCCGGAGGAAAAAGAGCGTTATTCGTGGTGGTCGTATATGTTTCATGCCCGCGAAAAAAATATGGGATGGCGCATCGATTATTTCCTGGCTTCAAAGGAACTGGAAAAGAAGTTGGTTTCTGCCGATATCCACGACAAGATCATGGGTTCAGATCACTGCCCTGTGGAGTTAGTCATCACGTAGTAAAAGATAATAACTATAGGTTTCCAATCAAAAAATCCTTAAAGAGCGCGAAAAATTCCCGTAGGAAGTAATGCGGCGTTGTGAGCAGAAACTGCCCAGCGGAAAGGGTGGAACTGTCCATGTAGCCGCATTTCTTTGCGATAAGCCCCGCGCGCTTGCAATGGAAATCGTTTGTCACAATAAGGACGGACGGACAGGGCGTGGGCAGAAGTTCTCTGCAGAAGCGCAAATTTTCCACGGTGTTGGTCGAGGTATCCTCCATCTGAATTCTCGCCGGATCAATTCCCAGGAGGAGCAGCCCATCTCTTATTGCGGCGGCCTCCGATTTATTTTCCCCTCTGCCCTTCCCGCCAGAGCAGATTACTTTTACTTGCGGGTGAGCGGCGAGATACTCCGCCGCAGTATCAATCCTCGCCTGCAGGGAGAGTGACGGCTTGTCCCCGCGCACCTGCGCACCGAGTACAATCATATATTCCACGTTTTCTTCCGGCTCCTTTGTGGCGGTGTGCAGGATAGCGCATTCCGTGATAAAAAGAATAAGAAACGCCGTCCATATCCCAATAAGAAGGGTGGGGGCAAGGATGCGCCACGGCATCACGGTGCGATGCAAATTTGTATACCGCAGCAGCAAAGATGCTACGCCGCAGCATACCGCTAAAACCGGCCAGAACCATAAAAAAGAAGTTCTTATCCCGGAGTAAAGCGCGATCAGGATAAAGTATATAAGCGATAAGACGCTGGCTGAATTTAAAAGAGTAAGAGTCGATTTTATCATACAAATCTCCGTTTCTTCTGAATATTTCGATCATATCATGTTTTCTTGCACACTGCAAGACGGAGGAGAAAAATGTAAGGAAAAGGTAAGTAAAAGTTAAGAAAGAAAAATGGAAAAATATGGAAGATATTTTGAGGTGCAGTGCGAAAGGGAGAGGAAAAAAATGAAATCGTCAGTGAAATTGCGGTTGGATGATACAAAGCAGCTGATGTTGCTCGGCAAGGCGTTATCGGTGGATACACGCCTTGATATTCTAAAGCTTCTTTGCGGGAGAGAATTAAACATCAATGAGATTGCGGAGGCACTTTCCATTCCTCCGTCCTCCGCGGCATCGCATATCCGCGTGCTTGAGGCGGCGAATTTGATAAAGACAACGCTTCAGCCGGGGATTCGCGGATCGATGAAGCTGTGCAGCAAGGTAGTGGAACGGGCGGAATTGGATTTGGTCACCGCTTACGATATCAGCGAGCGCACGGAAGTGATTCATATGCCAATCGGAAATTTTGTGGACTATTATGTGGAGCCAACTTGTGGTCTGGTCGGGGAGAGAGGACCTATCGGCGAGGAGGATGAGCCGCGCTGTTTTTATCATCCGGAGCGCGTAAATGCAAAACTTTTATGGTTTGGAAAAGGATATGTAGAATATCGTTTTCCAAACCATGTACTCAAGCGGGTAAAGGAAGAGCGCGTGGAGCTTTCCTTTGAAGTCTGCTCGGAAGATCATGAATTTAATCTTGATTGGCCTTCAGATATCACGGTGTGGATGAATGGCATGGACGCGGGAACTTTCTTTTGTCCAAGTGATTTTGGCGGTAGGAGGGGAAAATTAAATCCTAGCTGGTGGCCGGATAAAAATACGCAGTATGGTCTGTTAAAAACCTGGTCTTTCACCCCGGAGGGAACTTTTCTTGACGGAAAAAAGGTTGCCAAGTACCATCTTTCCGACTATGAACTTTCAAAGAATGAGTATATTTCCATACGGATTGGGATCAAGGAGGATGCTCTTCGTCCCGGAGGAGTCAATTTGTTTGGAAGTTGTTTCGGCGATTATCCCCAGGATATCAAATTGACACTATTTTACAAAGAATAAAAAAAATTAACATTTTATGGAAAACAAAAAAACTGTGGATATAAGTACTAATCTTTTTTAAAATGAGAAGGAATCCTGCTTAGATCCGCAGTTTTCTTAAAAATTTACAGGATTTAACATTATCTATTTTTAACAAAAATTTATAAAAAGTCTGTGAAAAACGACAAACAAATTTCTCTTTACAAATCCTCGTTTATCAAATAAAATAGTAATTGTCTTAATTATCTGATTTCAAAACGTCACAGTATTTCTGCTGCCGCATGCCGGGAAGGAGAGGACTTGTGAAAGTCGCCTACTGGGGGAATTGCAGAAAAAGCGGAGTGACATGTGCTTTGACGGCGATCGGCCTGACAGCTGTGCTGGCATACCCATTTAAGATCACGCTATTTGAAAACCACTATAATGAGAATGGAGTACAAAGATATCTTTTTCCGCGCAAATGGCCTTACTGTGTATCGGAGGCGGTGACTGCGTATGGAGATTCGGCGTATGGGAATTCATTCTGTGCGGACTATCTTCCGAATTTTGCGGGCAATTTCTGTGAAATGGGAAATTGTTTTGAAAAATATCCGATCATTGAATTGTTGGAAAAGGGATTGTACTATGTTCCACAGTTTACAAGAAATGCAGATCTTTACGATTACCAGTTTCATTTTAACCTGCTGCCGCAGCTGCAAAGATACCAGGAAATTGCTTTCATTGATACAAATAGAGAAAATACGATCAGCTCCAAAGTGATTTTGGAGGACGCGGATGTAGTGGTGGTACTGCTTCGGCAGGATATGGAGGAAATCCAAAGTTTTTTTCAGAATTATTCGTCTTTGCTTCCGAAAGCCTTCTTTATTATCAGTGATTACCAGAAAAAAAGTGCGATCAATCTGACAAAAATCGTTTCCGAGTTCGGGTTCCGAAATGACTCTATCGGGGTAATTCCGCATTCGGAAGAATTTCAACTGGCTGCGGCCTACGGGAGAATGATAGAGTATATCAGTTCCAATTATAACACAAGCGAGGAGAAAGAGAACCGTTATTTCATGCAGGAATTAAAGAAAACCACGTTTTTGCTGATGCAGCAGGTGGTATTTAACAGGGAATTAGGGGAGGTATTCTAAAATTAAGGGGGATGGGAATGGAATGTAAAGTAATTGGTTTTATAGGACTGGATGTACAAGATACCGTACTGTATTTATCAAGGATTTTTTACCAGATGGGAAAGCGTGTGCTGATGGCAGACTATTCGGAGTCACAGGCACTTTACTATTGTATCCCCATGATTCCGGGGACGGATGACTATGCAGAAATAATAGAATATCGCGGGACATATTTTACAAGAGGCTTATTGCGTCAGGAAAATTACAAAGAATACGATGTCATCATGATCTTTTTTGGGTTTGCGCAGCATGAGGAGATAAAACATTGCACCCATAGGATCTACACGACGGACTGCGAGAAAAATCATATAGAACGCTTAAAGGAGATCGGAGGGGGAAAGGCGGATTATCTACAGCTTGTCTACCGCAATGCAGGGGATGAAAGGCAGGCAGCACTTGGCATGGTGCGCGAGT
>CAJUCG010000046.1 GCA_910585065.1 uncultured Lachnospiraceae bacterium | reverse complement strand
TAGAAAACATGACAAGGTATGTCAGGTTTTATCCAGGATTTTATATTTTTCGTATAATTCCATTACCTTAGCCGCCAAAAGTTCCCGCAGATATGCTGGTTCTATCACCTCCACCTGCGTTCCAAAGGAAAGCAGAAAAGATATTACCCAATCATCCACTGGCATTGGCACAGCAACAAGAAAATCCCCGTTTTCCTCCCGCCTTACCTGACTTTCCTCGAATTCATCGTAGACGCGGTAAGCCATCGCGCACGGAAAGCGCAGCCGCACCAACAAAGACTCTTGCGCAGTCTTCCCACCCGCTCCGCTTTCTTCCCTCTCCCAGCTATCAGAAGGGGTAAATCTCTCCTCAAGCAGCTCCCATTTTAAGATCCGGTGCAGTTTAAACAATCGAAAATCCTGCCTTTTTGTACACCACGCCTTTAAATACCACGCCCGCGACCGATATGACAATTTCAGCGGACAGACTGTCCGCACACTTTCCTTTCCGCTTGTACCCACATAGACAATCCGCACAGCCCTGTGATAGATCACCGCCCGTTTCAGCACCTCAAATTTTTTATTATCCTGTGCCTGTTCCCCCCACCTTGAAAAATCAACCTCGCACCACTCCTCCGACGAAACCTGAAATAGTGCTGAAAGCTTCCCTAAAAGTGCCGCATCATAAGCCCCCGCTGCAGCAAGACTTTGCAGTGCCGAAAGCAATTCTTTTCTCTCCTGCTCCGAAAACAGCTCACGGCTTAATACAAAACCCTCTGTCAGCCGCACGCCGCCGTTTCTTCCCCGCTCCATATATACGGGAATTCCTGCCGCACTCAGGGCATCCATATCCCGGTAGATCGTCCGCTCGGACACTTCAAGCTTTTTTGCCAGCTCAGGGATGGTACTTTTTCCCTTTTCCAGAATATGATAAATAATTTGAAATAATCTGCCCTCCTGCAAGAAATTCCCCCTTCCTCGAAATAATTAAACAGATTCAGACATTATTTTTGTCTTTGCCAGAAGTTCTTCCACGTCATCTTTTCCCAAAAGCATTTTAATCCACCGCTCCGGAATCCCTTCCTCCCCAAAGATAATCCCCGCAAGTCCACCCGCGACGCACGCTGTTGTATCCGTGTCATCGCCAAGCATTACTGATTGCTTTACGACTTCCTCATAATTTTTTGCCCGCGCAAGAATCATAAATGCACTGCGCATACAATCCACCACATAGCCAGAACCATTTCCCTGCCATGGCTCATCCGGATGTATCCATTCAAATTCCCTCTCATAATCCGGCATTTCCTGGTAAATCTCCCGCAAAACCCGCACAGCCTGCACAACTGCCAGGGCAAATTCCTGCCCTGCGATCAGATATCTTGCGACAAGACAATAGAGCGCGCAACATACCTGATTACAAAGATTTCCATGGGTGATCAGGCACTGGCTATGCGCATCAAGCACTAACTCCCTATCCGTCCCCTTATGCCAGAGGGCAAGCGGCAGTGTCCTCATCAGCGCGCCATTTCCCTTGCCGTCTGGTCGCAGGATACCGCATTTTTCCGGGGCAAGCCCTGCGCGGTAAGCATTTAACGCCTCGCCGGTCTGAACTCCAATATCAAATACTTCGCCGTTCACTGCCCATTTTCCCCGGTCATACCAGCAAAGCAGCCTGTCCGAAAAATCCTTCAAATCAAAATATCCGCAGACGGTCAGACTGTCAAGCAGACAGAGTGCCTGCGCTCCGTCATCCGACCATGTCCCCGGCAGCACCCCAGGATGCGCCCGGTAAAATCCTTTTGGCGGAATCATTTCAATTTCATGGTACGGCGGGATCTTATCGGCAGAATGAAATTCATAGGGAACGCCAAGCGCGTCGCCGATTAGCAGACCATATAATCCGCCACGGATTTTATTTTGCTGTTGAATTTTTTCCATTATGTTGCACCCCTCTTTCTGTAAATAATTGTAAATTACAGACCTGGCATTTTTATTTTATATCAGTTTTTCCAGCTATCCTTTTATCGCCCTTGTCGCAATAAATGTGGGAATATTATGATTATGCAGATTCCCGACTCCATTTGTATCATCATATAAATCTGTCAATGTAAATCCCGCCTTTAACTGTCCGCTAATTTGTTCTCCAACGGTATGCGAAAACTGAATCCCAGCATTATTCTTTAAACATTCCTGATATAATGCTTCATCTTTTAACGGATTGAACGGCAATGTGTGAACCACCTTTGTTTCCTCATCGTCAAACACATAATTAAATCCAATATCCAAACCGCAGAGCAAAATTCCCCCCTTTTTTAACACCCGGTAACATTCCTTAAAAATAGGTTCAACCTTCTCCACATAACAATTTGAAACCGGATGAAAGATCAAATCAAATTCCTCGTTCTCAAAAGGAAGCGGCTTTGTCATATCCGCCTGAATAATCTTTAGCGAATACCCCTCACGTTCTGCAACCACACGCTCACTGCCGCACTGCTGTGCCGAATAATCCAGCACCGTGCAGGACGCGCCCAATGCTGCAAAGATTGGGATCTGTTGTCCGCCCCCGCTTGCCAGCCCCAAAATCTTTTTTCCCGCCAGCCCGCCAAACCATTCATGCGGAACAGCCTTTGTTGGGGTCAAATACACATTCCATCTTCCCCGCATCGCTTCCTGATAGATCTCGTGTGAAATTGGTATGCCCCACTCCCAGCCTCCTTTGCACCAGTCATCAATTATTTTTGAGTTTATTTCCTGATAATCCATTTTTAACCTCCATAAAATCTTTTATTCCGTCCAGCAAGCGACCCATACCCTTACAGACCGCAGGGTTTCAAAACACTGCTTACTCTGGCAGGATAATATTATTTTTATATACAAACAATTCGCCCGCTTCGTTCTCGAAATATAGTGTCGAAAGATCTTCTGTCGCCCCATACAAAAACAGGTTGGGGGCAATTTTCTGTAATGAAATGCGCTCACTGTACGAAGTATTCATAAGCAAATCATAACTCCTGTCACATCGTCCAATCCACAATTTCTGATATGAGCTGTTATCTAAAATGCGGTTTTCCAACCGTTTTATATGGGATAGCTGGAATCTTTGACACCATTCAATATCTGCTTTATACAGTATTTGTCCAACCTCACCAACAACAAGATCATTGTTATCATATTGTACTGGAAGGTAAGAAATTCCGCTTTGATACGCGACATATGCCCTTGTGTGACCATCAGTGATCGTATACGCATTATTTCCAAAATCATGCACGGACAAAGGTTTAAAATTGTCCATGCATGGCGGGTGGAACCATTCCATGATCGATGTGATCTTATTTTGGTTGAGGTAAATCTGGCTAAGTCCAAGCAAATCTACATTCATTAACTTTATTCCGTCAAACCCCATCTCCATACACTCCTTTCTCTTGGTATCCATATCCCATCTTCCCTGTCATTCTGTAAAAAATATCCTACAAACCCTCCGCAGAATAGCCACTATATCCTACCAAGCATTTCAGAACTGCGGACGGAACTGCCCCACGCCTTAAAATCCAAGGTAAGTCTCCTGACCCATTTCATTCTTACAATTTTCTGCAAATATACAATAAATGATTGCTATATCCCTGCAATTCTTCCCTCTCGCAAGTGGATAAATGATACTTCATCCACACCGCAAATTCCGCATCTGTCAACCCATCAATCTGCTCCATCATATGCCTTGCCATTCCATCCGCCGCAATATTATGCTCCATCCGAACCGGAAATTTCGCCATCAAATCCTTAAATTCCTGAATATAAAACGCGGCAAAAACCCCTTCCGGATAATTGATAATCTTAAAATTCTCATCGAAATCCTTTCCCATCCCATCCAAAAGATGACGGTCGCGCAGAGTCCAGTCAACCATGATTGAATCGCTTGACAAATACGCAATTGCAATAATCCCGCCTCTTTTTGTCACCCGGATCGCCTCACTGATTGCCCTCTCCTGATCGGTTCTCTCATACAAATGATAGAGCGGTCCAAATACCAGCGTCACATCGAAAGTATCATCCGCAATTCCTCACGAGCTCTCGGAAATGAAATCTGAATGTTTTTACTGCGTTTTCCTGCTTATTATTCATCATATTATTTGATTTAGCACTACATATTTACTGTTCCGAAAAATTTTAGAGCCAAAATAGAGCCAGTGGCAAAATACCGTTTTTTCCTTATCTACCCTTTATACATGGTACTAGCACCATGTATAAATAATCATTAAGGGAACAGATTGAGGAACTTGCTTTATATTCCCATATACGGAAAGTAAGGTCATATTTCAAGGCTTTCATTTGTAGCTTGATGTTAGGAAAAAGGTCTATCGGTTCTTCAAAGACATAATACACATGAAGCCCCGTTCCACTTGCCACAAGAAAAGTAGGAATAGGCAAGGTACGGATATTCTCTACTGGCTGTCCGAACCGCAACAAAAGATTTTTCAATTTATAAATGCCTACTCCGTCAAGGTCAATCGCAAGGGCATACATACGCTGTGCGTTCTCTAGCGTGTTTGCTCTCCCTCGAAAAGCTACCCCACTACACAAAGTCGACGGGTTCTGCTCCACATAATTCATATAATCTTCTTCCCATGTATCAGAAAGCATAATACGCCGCCTTAAACGCCGCCTCGTTCCCTCGTCCTTTTCGTCATTATAGAGAAAAACAGCATTGGGCTTCTCATAGTGAACACCTTGCTCCCCCTGCTTCTGATTGTCGGGGAAGATATAGCGATAAAAAGAACAACCGTCCACTTCATCACAAAGCGTTCCCAACATTTCACGGGCAACCCGTCATAGGACGATAGATAAGTAATTTCAAATCCCTCAGTCTACCCCTACTCCCCTGTACCCCTCTCTAGGGGACTTAGATTATCAATGAGTTTTTCCACCTTTTTGATTATACCACTCTCCCCATACCCCTGTCTAGGGGACTTAGATTATCAATGAAGTTTTTTACCTTGCCCCTGTGAGCGTTCCATTGCCCGCTGTGACAGTTTTGTTTGGTTCGTCGGGGATTTCGCCTGTTCTTCTAAAATGGCTCTACGGGCAAATTACAGCTTCTCTTAATGCTCCCTGTCATTCCAGCGGCTTCTCTCTATCCTGCTGGCGGTCAAACCTTGCGGCTTCTTCCTGCTTTCTGTTCTGCTCGTCCACTCTGCTGATACGCTCCTCTCTCTGTTTTCGCCTATTCCCCCTCCCCCTCTCTTTCTTCACGGTGATTATACTTACTTGGTATAAGTTATTTACCATATATAAATTATATAATATATATAATTTATTGTCAATACTTTTATTATATAATTTATTCATTGGTTATCTTGTCGGTTTTTGTCGATGGTTTGGTATTAAAAACCTTATTTTTACCAAAAAATTACGTGACAATGTGTGGCAATTATGGTATAATCTGTTATGTAACCCGTTGACCTTTTCTTTATGAGAAAGAGGTATCGCCTATGATTAAAAAACATTTTAAGAAACTTGTTAGCTTGGCTCTCGCCGCAGTTATGGTTATGGGAATGTCTGCAACCGCTTTTGCCGCTGAATCTGACGCAAATACTTATACTACTGATACTGGCATTACCGTAGACCAAAGTATTCAACAATCCGTCGTTGACAATCTCCCTGAAAGTACAAAGCTAGAACTTCAAAATGATGATGGTACACTTGTATTCGCTTCTACCACTTACTACGATTTAGAAACAGGAAGCACCTCACGAGCAGTAATGCCTACCTCCGACTTCAAACTCACCGTTACAGCTACTCGTCTTAGTTCATCACAAATGGCAGCAGACGGAGTTTACGGAGATGCTTTCAAATTCGTTGCTACAGGTGAATGGCTTGTTAATCCTCTATATGAGTTTACCGATTGTATTGGAATTTCATGGTCTGATGATTTCACTCTTTACGATGACTATGGCTACACTTACACTAAAGATTATAATGGATTGCCATTTTTTAACTTTGATGCCCTTACTCGAAACGACGTTTCCGCCGAAGAAGGAGTAGCGCATGATGTCGACCTATTATTGTTTGATAGACAAGATGAAGTAACTCTCGTTGCTAAAGTCTATAAAGCAAATTCATCTGGAAGTGCAAACGTCTGTGCTTCCTACGGTCACGTTATTATAACAGCAAGTTCTGTTGACGTTTCTTTTTCCAGCGGAAAAGAAATTGGTATGAGTGTTGGATTTGCTTCAGGAATTAAAAAAGCTTCTCCTGCATATAAGTCATTTGATTACTAAAAGGAATTAAAAAAAGAGGGTATTCTCATACCCTCTTTTTTTAATTCTCTTCTTTTGAAAAACAAACCAATATCAATCCAACAAGTCCTACCGTTACCCCTATATACCACAAAATTGTATCGGCAGGTGCCGCAAAAATATTCCCTATTAAGAGAAGCGCAAACCCTACATTTTTCTTTTTCATCACTCTTTTTCCTTTCTTTCTCACGGTGAGAAATTTATTCGGTTTCTTCCTCTAAAATTTTCTGATACTCCTGCCGCCATGCAAGGACTTTCGCCCATTCTTCATCAAATGTGCCTTGCTGGCATATCTTGGTGTATTATCGCTCCGTCTAAGGTCTTTCCATGTGTAATCGCCTTGACTACTTTTCATAGCTCCGCTTGCAAGGCTTTCCTCGATATACCGTATTTCTTCTTCATGGTCGCTTATGCTCTCCCATGTTTCCAAAGCGTCCTCGATAAATCCCCACTCTATCAGATATTTTAGAAAAGTGAAATCGGGGAACATTCCCCCCTTTCGTTGTAATGCCACCATTTACCGCTTTCGTACTCGATACAGAGGTTTCCTTGCCCGTCTATCCATATCTTAGCTATATCGCCCTCTTGCCAATTTTCAAAGGCGTTCTTGTGGCTCTCATAATGTTCTTTGGCTCTCTGCTCCATAAGTGCTTTAAGTTTCTTGTATTCCTCTATTGTACTTGTACCCTTGATTACTGTATGCACCGCCGCACCTCGCTTTTCCCTTTTATTGCTATTACATAAGTTATATAATGCCAATAACATACGCACTATTATATAACTTATGCCTGTTATTTATCAGGTTTAATTTTCTCGTATTCTTTCAGCTTTCCAGCGTTGTCGGCTACATACTGCGTAATCAACTTCGACACAATATCACTCACGCTCTGACGGTCAACATAGGCAATTTTCCGTAAATCGCTGTATGTGCTGGGATAGACCGCAAGGCTCACACGCTTCTTGGTTTCTCTCTCGGCTTTCGGTCTGCCTTTTCCTGTCGCTGGCTTCTCCGTGGGCTGTTCCTCTGCCCCTGCTCCGATAATCGACTTAAAAGCCGCTTCGGAATCAAATTTTGCTTTTCCTGCCATTATTCATTTTCTCCTTTCAAAAATTCCTCAATGAATTTCTTGTAGTCCTCTGATACGGCGGATTTTTCGGCATAAGCAAATATATCTGTCTTATTTGCCTGTGCTTCTTCTACGGCAATAGCGGAACGGATATAGGTCTTATAAATCGGTGCGGAAATATACTCACTTAACTGCTCTGTTAATTCCTTTATCTGCTTGCTGATGTTGGCTCTTGGATTAAAGCGTGTAAACAGAATACCTATTATCTGCACATTAGGGTTGCAATACTTCTGAATGCTCTTAACAGTGTTGTTAAGCTGGCTGATACCTGTTGTGGCGAATATCCCCGCTGTGGTCGGTATCAGAATACCGCTTGCCGCTGTAAAAGCGTTGACGGTCAGCACACCCAATGAGGGTGGTGTGTCAATGATAACAAAATCATATTTCCCAGCTACGGGGGCAATCGCTTCTTTCAAGCGGTGTTCCTTGCCCATCTGTGATAACTCCTACTCTGCTCCTGCAAGCATGATGTTTGATGGAAGTACATCAAAGCCGCTTTCAAGGCTCTGTATCGTTTCTTCGGTGCTGGCTTCTCCTTTCATCACTTCGTAAATTGTAGGCACATTGTAATTCACTGCGCCGCTGGCACTTGAAAAGTTTCCCTGCGGGTCAAGGTCTATTCCCAATACCTTATAGCCCTTGTCCGCTAAACCAGCACATAAGGCGTGTGATGTTGTGGTCTTTCCAACGCCACCTTTTTGGTTCGCTACCGTTATAACCTGCATTGTTTTCACTCTTCTTTGTTATTTAAGTTGTGTAATTTATTTATATTATATAACTTATATAAGTTATTCTACCATCATAATTTATATATGTCAATGCCTTTCGCAAAAAAATTACTCTTAAATGCTTTGTGCGATAAAAAGAAAAAAGGACGGTTGCCCGCCCCTCTTTCCTAATCATCATAATGCCCTTTACAGGACACTACAATGATTGCTCCGTCTTTTTCTTGATAGACAAGCCTATTCGCTTCAAGGCTTTCTTGTCCTGCGTCTGCCAATAGGTATATTCTTCCCATGCACTTTCTTCCCACAATAACCTCATTCGTCTACCTCGATTAAATCATGCTCAACAAGGTTCGCTGTACCAGCGTTTATCTTGGCAACGATTTTTTCAAGGTGTTCTATATTGCTTTTGGAATAGAACGGGTCGGCGGTCACTTCAAACGGTATGCGTTTTTCTCTGCCGACTTTCTTCGCAAAAATTGTGAAAGCCGCACTCATGGTAAGCCCCATATCAGCGCAAGCCTGCTCCATGCTCCTTTTTACATCTTCATCAAGACGGAAGTTTACGTTTACTGCCTGTGCCATATACAACACTCCTTTCTTCACTATCATTATATGATGATGTAAAGAAAATGTCAACACAATTTCTTTATATCTCTTGCATTTTATTATGCCCCGTTTCGGCTGTCACATACATTATATAATATCAATATTATATTTATGTTATTTACATTATGTATATGAAATAATAAATCTTCTCACGGTGAGAAATCCGCATTACTGCTCATTTACATTTCGATTGATACGCCCCAAACGCTGGGTAAATATAGTTTCTATCACTTTCGGTTCTTCGCTCTGACTTGCTTTTTCCTTTGCCGCTTCATAGTGTTTATAAACAGTCTTTTTATCAAGCCCCGTTCCACGAATAACATCACACTTCCTTGCTGTCGGATTTTGCCGCAAAAAGTCAATAACTTTTTGCTCTGCGCTCGGTCTACCCTCTCTGACTTCTTCTCCTAACTGTTTTTTTAACACTTTCATGGTATTCATAACTTTTACATGGTCAGCCTGCTTTCTTCCGTTCCGTTTGTTCCGCTCTATGCGAATATCCGTCAAATACTCAATATCAGAAATCTTGAAATTATAATACTCCTTGCTATACACTTCCAATGCACTCTCTATATCTTCCTCGATCAAAGGATTTTCATGCCCGGCTTAATCTTTGAGCGCAGAATTTCCAAATTGTTCTCCACAAATTCCACCGCAGTCACATCATAACCCTGCCCCGCATAATACAGCGAATATCTTCCTGTTCCCGCCCCAATCTCAAGAATCTTTGTATCTGTCACATTCCTGCTGCCATCCGATTTTCCACAATTTTCTTTTCCAGAAATTAGAATATACTTTTTAATATATTTTGTTGTGGTTAAAAATTCAATACTGCCATGTTTGGTTGTCATCAGCCGCGTATCCTCATTGCAGATATCCGAGTAAAATGAATTTAAAATTTGTTCCCGTTTTTCTCCCGCCATTTTTATTTTCCTTTCTTTTCTTCGCCCTGCTCTATCTTTCCCATGCCTGCTCAACTGCCCAGTTCTGCCTTTCCAGATATGGCACCTCTTTTTTCTCCCCAAATATCCTGTGCATTTTTTCCTCTCCCTTCCCAATTTTAGCCTTATAATTTACCACAGTTTTTTCGACAGATACAGCACCAGATCGTCGTCATTACAGCAATTCTCATACTGTCCACAGACCTTATCCTTATACCAGACTCCGCTGCCATCCGGGATATAGCCACGCTTCACATACATCCGCTGCGCACTGCCATAGCCTGAATGCAGACCAACACCCAAATAGACCGTGTCCGCATACTCTGCCGCAATCTGTTCCGCAGCATCCATCAATTTGCCCCCAATTCCACGATTTCTATATTTTTCCAGAACACCAAAATCGACAATTTCCGGATAGCCCTTTTCTGCAAACGCACCCCATTTCGAATCAGGATAAACATTGATATACCCGCAGACCGCCCCGTGGTACTCCGCCGCCAGCGCGACCGCCCTGCCCTCCGCCTGATCCTTTAAACGCAGAAGATATTTGTCTTTATCCGCATCCCAGCCCTGCGCAATCTCCCCATCCGTAATGATCTGCGCATCGCTCTCTTTCAGATTGCGGATGGTGATTTCATTATCCTGATAATAGACCATATCATGAATATATAATTTTTTTTGCATAATCCCCCCAAAAAATTTTAGATATCACGAAACTCCAGACAATTTCAATTTCCGAGATACCTCTGCAAGCTGCCCTTTGGTAATCCCATTTGCAAACATTGCCGCCCTGCATTTTTCATAGATCACCCGGTTGTCCTCCGCCAGTTTTTCTAGTGCATCATCATAAAGTCCTTTGCCCTTCGCGCGTTCCTGTAAAATATATCCATCCCCATCCCCGCTGTCCCCATCATAACAATAACCAAGGATTAGAACTACCAAAACCCCCTGTTCTCTAAGCTTTCAAAAAATATTTTTGTGTTCACTTACTTGGTATTGCATTCCTTCATTTCTTATTTTTTCCAGTGAAGCCAGTGTATTCCGTCCCCATAACCAATTTTTCTGTAAAAATCATTGCCGCCGCCCGTCATGTATTCCGCCCCCAGCACTTTGAGCCGTCGGTAATGCTGCGTGAGTGCTGCTGCCGCCAACCCCTTTTTTCGATATTTTGGCACAGTACACAAAGGTTCCATATAGGCAAGCTTATTTTGTGGAATCCACCACATCCCCGAAAAACATACATAATCTTCGCGCTCATCTGCAATAATTACATTATATTCGTAGGTTGAATGCGGCGGCGGTGCGATGGTGGAACTCACAATACCCGTATACGATTTGTGCGGGTCCCACGACATTTCAGGATTTGGACGATCCCAGTTTTGAAAGGGACCATGTTCCTCCTCGTTAAAACCGCCCCATGTACATTTCGCAAGCTTAAGCATATCAATTTTTAACGGATCAATAAAATGGAAACCATCCGGAAGTTCATAATTTAATTCAGCTTTTTTGAAATCAAACAGCAGATCCACATCTTCATAAGCTACATGATAGCCCCGCTTCTCCGCCACCTGTATCAATGCCCTCTGCCCTGCAAAAAGCACCAACTCCCTTTCTTTCCCAAAATCTGGAAAATGGTTTTCTGCGTATTCCACCATTTCCTCTGCCAATTCCTCATAGCCGGGGCGCAAACTGAAAAAAATACTTGCGGCGGAGGATTCTGTATATACGAATCCTACTATCTGATTGCCGTCCATCCAGAATCTATCCAGGTGAAGATAAGTTTTATCCATCCATGTGGATGTAAGTGCATATTCCAAAAATGGTGCTGCAGCTCCGTTCGCCCAGGATGGTTCATAGATATCCGTCATAAAATCCCATGCAAGATTTATATCTGTCAAAATTTGAAATTGTTTAGTCGTTATCATTTTCCCCTCCACATTATGATAAATGGCGATGTTCCATTAAATCTTCCTGTCCTTATAATAGTATTCCCTGTCATGTTCCCCAATTTCGCGCATCACCCTGCACGGATTTCCAACCGCAACAACATTTGCAGGAATATCTTTTGTCACCACGCTCCCCGCACCAATCACCGTATTATCACCGATATTTACCCCCGGCATAATAATCGCGCCTGCCCCGATCCAGCAATTTCTCCCGATATGAACCGGCATATTATACTGGTAAATCTTTTCGCGAAGTTCCGGCAAAATCGGATGCCCTGCCGTGGCAATTGTCACATTTGGTCCGATCATTGTATAATCGCCGATATAGATATGGGTATCATCCACACAGGTTAAGTGGTAATTCGCATAGACCATTTTTCCAAAATGGCAGTGATGCCCCCCGAAATTTGAGTAAAAGGGTGCCTCGATATACACGCCCTCCCCGCATTCCGCAAGCATCTCTTTTAGCATCTGCGTTCTTTTTTCCGCCTCGGAAGGCTTTGTCATATTATAGTCGCACAGCCTGTCCTGATAGACGACCTGCTCTTTCATAATTTCTTCATCATTCGGAAGATAAAGCTCCCCCGTATGCAGTTTTTTCCTCATATTACTCATTTTCTCATTCTCCGTATCTTTCTTTTCCGTCAGCCACTTCACAAAAAAATGCTCCGAGAATCCATCTTTCCTGTGTTCATATTTTCCAACTTCCTTATAACCACAAGTCAAATAAAAATCCCTGCCCTGCCAATTAAAAGTATCCAGCCGAATGGTATCCGCTCCAAGTGCTTTCGCACGCCTCTCCACCTCCGCCATCAGCAAAGTTCCTACTCCCTGCCTGCGATATTCCTCATCCACAAAAACTGTGCCGACATAAAGAATATGAAATGCGGACATATAGCCAATCGCACCCGCAATCAATTTTTCCTCCCTGATAATTCCAACGGAAACACCGCCGTTTAGGCGATACGAAATATATTGAACATCATACTGTGCAAGCCGGTTTTCAATTTCCTCCCTGCCCACTTCATCAAGGGAAATAATTTTAAATTCCATCCCCTCTTTATTTCCCTGGGATGTGGACGCGCTATCGAATGCTTCAGGCAAGTCCATTTTTTGTTTCTCCGGATAAACCTCCTTCGCATCCGCAGGCAATGTCCTTATATGCTTAAAATAGGAAAAGCTGTTTTCTGCTTCCTCCTGATTATACTGATAGCCAAGTCCCGCCCCAACTTCCTTTGCCGTCCGATCAAAGAGGATACACATCCGAACAGCCGCTTCCCACGCCTCTTTTACATCGCAGGAAAACCAGGTGGAAAGGTATTCCTCCCACTCTTCTTTTGGCAGCCATCGATACATATATTTTCCGGATTTTCCGACAGCAACGGACCAGTTTGTGAGCAGCCCAATTTTCCATGACAACATTTTTTGAAGCTGTCCTCGCACTACATGATTTACCATATCCTGCACATAGGTCAGTTCCCCGCGCCATAATCCCTTTGCGACATTATTTAAGCACCACCAGAATTCATTGCAGGCACATAAATATTCTTTTTCAACCGGTCTTTTTACAAGATATCCCAAATCGCTCGACTCAGGAATTGCAGGCAGGATCCCGTCCTTGTCAAGCAAAATTTTTCGCAGAGTATCATCAAAAAATCCCTCCTGCGCAGCAGCAATAGTTTCCACATGAAGATCAATCCGGTTCCCATCAGCAAACTGCATCAGCCAGCCATAGCACTTTGTAATATCAACCCCTTCATCCGGAAAAAACTCCGCGAATTCATCCGGACGCTGCATATACAAAATTTCTCCGAACATACGTTCTGTCCAGTCCCGATCCCTAATAAAACTCTCCGTTTCATGCACAACATAACCCACATCATAATCCTGAAAAATATCTCTTGGGGCATTTGGGTTTGTCCTTGAACCATCGATGTAGACCGCACGGACGCGCTCGTCCTCCCTTGCTACCTTTAAGATCAAATCATACATCTCCTGCTCGGTTCTCATCTTAGTATCCCTCCTTATAAAATAATTTTTTATTGACTTTGCAGTGGAATATTACTGATAAAACAGTACTTAACTATAAATTTACTGCGGCAGTTAAAACCTAATACCTATTATTGCTTTAAATAACCGGAATAATATTTTCGGTGTATGCCTTTAATTCCTCCAAAAATCCCTGATATTCATTATCAGACCAATAGAATGTCAGTTCTTCCTCTGTGTACTCCTCCGGGGTATCACGCATAAAATTACTGCCAATATCATATCCAAATCTTTTCAGCACAGCTTCCGCAAATTCTCTGAAAAACATACCAATCCCCGTTATCACATTTCCATCTTCTATCAGTCCCTTATGTATAAAATTATCTTTTTCAACAAAATCAAAACTGTCCGCCATCTGCATAAAAAATCCAGAAGTGAATTTCTTACCATTTAAAATTCCCGCTTTAGATAATAAAATTGGTGAGGAGGAAATTGCTGCAAAAACGATGTCTGAACCATTTCCGCTCCTGATAAATTCAATTAATTTCTCATCAAATAATGCGGGCAGCGGATTGATTGTCCCCGGCAAAATCACGCAGTCATAATCCGTAATCTCTGCATCCGCCGTTGTTTTGGTGGGAATAACCCGCAGCCCCTCCTCGCTACAATATTCTTTATTCTCACTTGCGATATAATCAATCTTCTCGCCAAACCAGATGGTCAATGCAGATGTTAGACAGGTTATCTCCTGCAAAGAAAAGTCCGGATATAATAAAACTGCAAATTTTCTCATTCCGTGTCCCTCCATAAATCTCAATTTACATTGCCAAAAAAATTTATAATTTCCTGCGCGCTTACCGGCTCCATATTATTTGCATCCACACCCACATCATACCGCAAAATTCCTTTTCTGCGGTTTTCTAAATTGTAATCCTTATGATTATGCTGATGACCATGGAGCGCGATCGCACCCTTTCCATAGCCGTTCCATTCCATAATGGGGTAATGGAATAAGACAAAGTGCTGGTTTAAATATGTGATTTCCATATAATCCCGGATGGAAACAAACAGGGAAGATTCAAAGTTTGAGCTGTCTGCAAAATTATCATGATTTCCCCGGATAAGATATTTTTTACCCTTTAGCGAATATAAGCACGCGGACGCAATATCCGCCCCCTTCATTGTAAAATCGCCAAGAATATATATTTCGTCATTATGTGACACTTTATTATTCCACTTCTGTATTAACTCTTTATTCATCTCTTCCATATGATGAAAGGGTCTTCCTGTATGCCTGATGATTTTATCATGATAAAAATGTAAATCCGCTGTGAAATATACCATCCAATCCGCCCCCTTATCATCCGCAGAATTTTATTGTATTCGCTTTGCAAATACTTCGTCCTGATTTTTTGCCCTGCATCCGCGAAGTTCTTGATAACCGTTTCTCCTATAAAATTCTTTTGCCGTATCCGTTGTCAAAATACTTGTACAGATCCCCTTTTTCTTAAAATAATTCTCTGCCAGATATAACAGTGCCATACCATGCCCTTGTTTTTGAAAATTCTGTGCAACATAGAACTCTCTGATAAACCCACAGGTTTCCTCAAAAAAACTGCTTGTAAATACAACTGGCTGAAACTGAATAAATCCGATTAGAGATCCATCCTTCGCGATTCTTAAAAACGCGGCATTCCCATCCTCATCATTCATTTCCTGAAAAAGCCCTGCCCAGTCCTTCACCGAAATGCCCAGTTTCGCAAAATATGTTCTAAACGCATCCTGAAACAGGGGATTGGAAAAATCGGTAATTAACTTGTCCGTATACAGATCATCCGCGCTTTCTTTGTTTTCTTTTTTAAAATAATACATCAGATTTAAACAGTCCGGCACATTCTCATCAATATATCCAGTATCTTCAAAGCACGCCTTCTCAAATAGCCTAAGTGCCGGAGAATTATCTTTGTTTACACAGACCTCAACACAGTTATACTTTTGCTCTGCTTTAAGCCATGTAAGAATCTGCCGCAGACTTTTCATTCCATACCCCCGATTTTGAAAATCCCGGTCAATCATAAACTGCTGTAAATCATAGCAGGCTGGCTCCTCGTCCATATCCTTCACCAGCGCGATTCCCACAGGCTCTTTATCCGCCATAATTCCAATCACTCTCGCCCGGTTTTCGCGATAGGCATAACCCCTGGCAAGGATTCCCCTTGCACTGTCAAGAAAACCCTTCTGTTCCTCCCCCACACGCAAACACGCAAATTTTAGAAAATTTTCTTCGTCAATTTCCACTAACTTAACCATCCCAATATCCTTTCCCTGCAATCACTGCTATAAATAAATTCATAGCTTGTTTTTACAAATTTTTCCAGTTTGCATATTCCATCCGGTAATCGAGCAGAGCCGCCCTTTTTTCTTTCTTTAATTTATTTTCAAGCACCTGATAACGTCTTATGCTGGAGCGATCCATATAAACCATATCCGCCCCCTTTAACTGTTTCATCCCAAGTAAAATTTCCGCTATTTTCGTGCCGGAAAGCTTATCCGCTGCCAGGGTAAAGCCAAGGTATTGGATAAAGGAATCCCTCAAACCTTCGATGTCCCCCAATTTATGCAGTTCGTAAATTTTTAGCGCGAATAGCTTTAAAAGCTTGCTAAAATCGGGAAGTACCTCCACGGATGGCAGAGAATCCAGATACAATTTTCTAAGTCCTGTCGCCTGTTCAAGAAAGGATAAATCCTTTAACTTTCTTATGCTGCTTAGTTCCAGTACCTGCAAACGTGCCGTAAAAAATGCAGGAAATGTTTCGTCCACTATACAGCTTGCCGACAAACTTTCCAGCGCATCACAGCGGATGCGGGAAAAGTCGACAGGCTGATACAGATACATTTTGAGTCTTTTCAACCAATGCAGTTCATTGAT